>NZ_CP040272.1:2765000-3130000 GCF_013393905.1 Nostoc sp. C052 | reverse complement strand
TTTATTTTTAAGAATAGCTATGAGCCTGATTAACACAAGTCTCGTTTTTCTCTCTTGTTTGTGCCCATATAGTCAAGTCAATTTTAATTTGTTCAGATATTTTACTTCCTAGCTAAAATTTTATTTTATTTACCCTCACAGAGGTCTAGAAATTTAAATTATCTTTCTTGAAAAGAAGTTTAACATTTTGTGCATTTGCATAAAATTATCCTGTTTTCTTTAGTTGAGCTATTTAAAATAGTGTCGCAGCCATGACCACAGTTGATTTTTGAACTTAAGAGGCTCTGGTGATGGTGAATAAGTTGATGGTTTTGTTTGAGCAATATTATTCATTGAAAGTACACAAATAGATTTATCCGCAAAATGTAAATGCTTACTGTGAATGGGTTTGAGCAATTCAGATTGAATAGGCGATCGCTATCTTACTCTACGAGAAAATAGGTGTTTGGCGGCATTCTGAGACAAAAAATTAAAATTAGAGTAAAAAGTACAAAACGATGAAATCAATTTCAGGATAAAAAATTAAGTATTAATGGTTAAGGATACTAAGCGATTAAGTCTTAACCTAATCAGCCCACAAACTGCCAGAATTACCTGACTATATCGATGACGAGCGAGACGGAATTTTTCCGAGGCTACTCGAAATATTTTTACCCGACATATCATGTGTTCAACGGCAATTCTGCGAGACGAAAGTTGTTTATTCTCTTGTTTTTGGAATTCCGAAATTTCTGTATTCTTTCGTTTCTTATGAGGTGTGGTAATGGCATCATCTCCAATATAGGCCTTATCACCTATAAACCTTTGTGAGTCAGCAAATTTATTCCGAGTATCTCGAAATAAATTAATATCACTTGTTTTTCCCAGCATTCCCACACAGATATCTACAATATCTTCACCACCTGGTAAGACAATAAACTGGTTTTTTAGAGTATGCATTTTTTCTTACCAGAGTAATATCTTTTTTGTTCTTGATAGTCTACAGGTCTCGCTGTAGCCTGTTCTGCACTATCAACAATTAATTCATACTCGGACAGCATTTGCTGCAATTCTTGATATTTTTGACTATCTACTGACGCTTCTTCTATTTGAGATGCTGGTAAAATTTCTCTCAAAATATCTACCCAATAGTTAAAAGCATCATTCGCTTTTGTTTTGGAAATATCAAAGAGTAACCCTAAAATTTCAAAAATTGGTTTTTGTCTGAGGTAAACTAGACACAAGCATATTCCTTCTTTCGGTGACATCTCTGGTTTGCGTCCGCCTCCCTTGGCAATAATCCGAACTTTATTTTTTTCAATTTCTGCTTGTTTCTCTCTATGCCTTTTTTCCGCTAAGGATACCAATGCTAAAAACTGGTCATAATTAATCCCTATTAATCGTTTTGCTTCGTGGGGATGTGATTCAATTCTTGCTAAAGGGTTTGTCATATTATCTACATATAATTTTTACTCCGTTTTTTATTATCCCACTTTGTTTATATTAAGGATAAGTCTAATAGTTAGTTCGCCATCTGTATAATATCTGTCACCTCCTCCGTTACGACCAACCCATGTGGCCCCTATACCTGTGACTTGATATAATTGGGCAATCTGGTGTGTCAAATCAATACTTTTAATTACGTTATCTCTTTCTTGATCAATGTCTGCGTCAATATGGTGAGTAATCTGTCCTGTGCGGTGGCTAAGTTCCACGCTTTGGTCAAATGTTGCTGAACCTAGCCATAGGGGTCTACTATCAGCATTCAGGTTATTTGATTGCCACAAGCGAACGTGATGTCTAGTTTTGGCATTGTTTCCTATAGGTAGTTCAAAAGCTAAATCCTGTTTACGTCCCCACAGATATAAATTACTTACAGGTGCAGTTGGGTAAGAATCCTTGAGGAGAACACTTTTAGCAATTCCAACACTTGAGCGTAAGGTGATAGGGTCTGCCGGATACCAGCCTGCTGCCAGTAGCGCCTGCACCACTTCTGCTGTTGTACCGACAAATCCAATATTCAAAGGATCTCCAGAGATCCCTTCTGCCGTTTGCGTTGTTTTCGGAGAATGTTCCAGCTTGGGGTTATGTTCGTAGTGACGCCACAGTGCTGGTAAAACCACATAACTCACCAGTCCATATAAGCCGAGTAAACCAACTGACGTTCCAAAAATATACCAAAACCAATGTCGATGTTTTGGGTGTCCATCACTATTTGAGTTAGAGGCTTGTTGCATTTGAATCCGGTGACCAAGCTATATTGACTTTTTAATTAATCATCTCTAGCTAATGGGTTGTACCACTGATCCCTTGGCAAGAGCAGTTGATCTGACTCAGGTGGACCCCATGTATTTGGCTCATACTCATAAATGGGTGTGACGTTATCGAGAATTGGCTGGACAATCCGCCATTCCTCTTCTACGGTATCTTCTCGTACAAACAAGGTGGGATCGCCCCGCATGGCATCACCCAACAGACGTTCATAGGGTTCCATCTCGTCGCCACCTCCGTAAAAGGCTAGGAGTTCAACCGTAGAACCGATCATATCTTCTCCAGGGATTTTAGTGCGAGCGCCCAATCCCACAATTACCTCTGGATCTAGTAAAAAACGAACATAATTACCGTTTTCTTGTCTTCCCTCCTGGAACACATTTAAAGGTGGACACTTGAACTTGACCATCACCTCAGTAGTTTTGACAGGCAATTTCTTCCCAGCCCGAATGTAGACGGGAACTCCTGACCACCGCCACGTATTAATAAATAACCGCACAGCAACAAAAGTTTCTACTTGGGAGTCAGGCGAAACACCTTCTTCGTTGCGGTAATCAGAAAATTGACCGCGAATAATATCATCGGGTTGCACTTCCCCTATAGCTTTGAGAATACGCTCTTTTTCATCCCGGATGGAATCAGCAGCCGTACTGGCGGGAGCATCCATACACACTGAAGCCAATATTTGCAGCATGTGGTTTTCCACCACATCCCGAATTGCGCCAGTTTCCTCATAGAAGCGCCCCCTTCCTTGAATGCCAAAGTCCTCTGCCATCACAATCTGGATGCTTTCAACATAGTTGCGATTCCAGATTGGTTCGAGAAAAGAGTTGGCAAACCGAAAATAGAGTAAATTCAGCAGTGGTTCTTTGCCCAGGTAATGGTCGATACGATAGATGGATGATTCGGGAAAAACTGATGCCAGAATTTGATTTAACTCGCGTGCTGATTTCAAATCCCGTCCAAATGGTTTTTCAATTACCACCCGCGCATTTTTAGCACAGCCTGATTCGCCCAATCCTGACACTACTTGTGCAAACAAGCTCGGTGGAATTGCCAAATAGTAGAGGGGATGAGTAGCATCACCAAGGGCAAGACGTAATTTTTCGTAAGTTTCTGGTTTGTTGTAGTCACCAGCAACGTATTGGAGTAGACCAGAAAATTTCTCAAATGCGTCTTGATCTATACCACCATTATGTTCTAAGCTATCACGTGCCCTTTCCCTAAGTTGATCCGTTGTCCAAGATCGTCCGGCAACCCCAATCACTGGGACATTGAGATTCCCCCGTCGTACCATTGCCTGAAGGCTGGGGAAGATTTTCTTGTAGGCCAAGTCACCTGTTGCCCCAAAAAATACCAGTGCGTCTGAATCAGGAGTTCCCATGACTAACCTCTTTAAGAATTAGCTTTTTCATCATACCCGCCAAACTGATAGCGCATAGCTGACAAAAGTTTCTCGGCAAAGTTTGCTTCTCCACGCCAGCTAAAACGAGCAAAGAGCGCGTAACTTTTCACCGGAGTCGCTACAGATTCAATTGCTGCGTTCGCATTCTGGCGCCCTTCGCCAGAATTTGATACACGACCACCAAACTCTTCTAAATTGCGGCTTGTCAATAAGGCGATCGCTGTCAAATCCAATTAGCTTTGAAGCAATTACACTACCCCGCCGCCAGACTTCGGCAATATCTGCCAGATTCAAGTCATACTGATAATACTCTGGATTTCGTAATGGTGTGGTTTCGGCATCGATCTCGTGCTGATTATTGCCAACATTGGCGTGGTGAAGAATATTCAGCCCCTCTGCATAGGTCGCCATAACCAATAATCTGCTCCCCCCAAATACTACCATACCTATGGAACGTTCACTGTTAAAGTCGCGCTCTATGCCAGGATGAGTGAGGTAATCCTACTTGATGACAAAATTAGATGGGTCTTGATCTCGTCGATGCTTAGTGGAAATGGGGGCTGGCTGCCCATCACCCGCAAGGGCTGCGGTTTTCTCCAGGGATTCCCTCAATCGCTTTGCTGCGTAGATGGACATGTCTCGTGGTACATTAATCCGATCGCGCAAATATCGGAGAGCGACATCAGAACCCAATGGAGGTACACAGTCTTCACCTGTCATCATCTGTGTTAAAGCACAACGTAGGGCTTGATCAAACAATTTATCATCTTTGGGGTTGACTCGGATAATATTGACGCGGTGTTCGATAGTTCGTTGAAGAGCTTCCATACGGGAGTTTTCCGGTTCTGGATAAGTAACATCTGGTAGCCCAAACCACGGGCCATTATCCACCCGCGCTTTATTGAGAAGCATCTGCGTTTCGCCGTTTTCCCAACAACCCCCCATCTGAGGCGGCAAATCATGTACGTGGGTGTGAAAGTCGCTCTGAGTACCGCAGTAGGTTGGTCGGGTTTCCATTGCCGCAAACCAGAAGCTCAAACGAGGGTTTTTCTCTCGCAGTGAGTAGCCTTTGTAGTAGTAAAGACTCGCATTCATCCGTTCGAGATATGGCGTAAAAATGACATCGACGATGCCGAAGCCCGATAGAAAATAAGGGCTTGGGGTGCGACCCAGAGCCGACTCGACCTGAGCCACCACTCCGATAAATTGTTCTCGGTTGCGTTGTTCTTGTTGAGAGGAACCAGCTTTTGAACACAGCCAAGCGCACCATGCTCTAAATAAAAGTCGTTCTAATTGACGTAGTGGAAGCACCATGCGCTCTTCCATGCCTTGGTTCAATGGAGCAAATACCTTTTCCAAAGCGATCAAAATGTCATCGCTTTCTTTAATAATCCGTCCATCTAGCTCGATCGCGGGGAGTATTCCTGATGGTACCTTACGTTTGTACCAACTTTCTTTCTCTCCATAGCAGAACATTGTCACTTTTTCGATGCGGTAGGGGATCTGTTTTTCCTCTAGCCATAACCAAACTTTTTGACAGTAAGGACACCAGGCGTGGTTATCGCGGTACAGCGTTACCCGGACATCAGATTCTGGCTGACCAAACAACCGCAACCTGGCTCTAGCGTTGGTAAGACCATTAACGGTATCTATTTGATAGTCCGTGAGGGTTTCTAGTTCTTGCCAGCTTAAGGGTGCGGTAGTCATAGGGTGAGTTGCGTCGGGCAATACTGAGGGCAATTCTATACTCTACAATATTTTCAATTACACCAAGGCTTAATTTAATACTTCTTACATAGCTGCTTTCTCCCAAGGGGAGACGCTAAAACTGAGCTGACCTCAGCGCTGGAGCCAATATTTGTAAATTGGCGCTTTCAAACTACGGATGCACGCAATCAAACGCCGACTTACTTCTTAGAGTTGCACCCAACCACGAAAAATTTAACTGGGAAATAAAGGATTGGGAAACAATAAGTTAGTATCTGGGTAATCTGAAGTTTTTGGTGGACAAAGGCGGATTCATGTTTCAAGACATTACTGCTCAGATTGCTTATTCTAACTCATTTCCATATTTCGCTACAGTCTTAGGCATAGCGGGAACAATTGGGTGGCGCTGGTGGAAACAAAAGAACGCATACAAATCGCTACAATCACTCCCTTCTCCTCCCAAACACTGGCTGTTAGGAAATCTGACTCAAATATTAGCAGCAGTGAAACAGAAGAAATTATTCCGGCAAATATTTGATTGGAGTCAACAGTTAGGCCCGATGTATGTTATTTGGAATGGCAACAACCCAGTTGTCATTTTAAGTAAACCAAAAATTATCGAAAATACCATTGTCAATGGAATGAAAGATGGTAGCTTAATCAGGTCTGAGCAATTACGCAAAGCTTGGAACGACATCAGTAGTCCCATTCTACTAGGAGAAACTGGGACTGAGTGGCAGTGGCGACGCAAGGCTTGGAACCCAGAATTTAGTTCTAGCAGTCTTTCCAAATATGTAGAAATGATTAGTCTTGCCTGTGAACAAGTAATTGAGACACTCAAGGAAGCAGCCCCACCAAAAGAAGTTGAAGTAGATCCTCTATTTGTAGAACTAACAATGAGAGTGATTTCTTGTCTAGTACTGGGCATTCCTGCGGATAGAAACAGTACTAGTCATGAAGGACCGCCCCTGGAAGTTCTCAAGCTATACGAAGCGATGTCTATTTTAGGCTATCGGTTTCTCCGACAAGCTACTGGCGAGAAGATATGGATGAAATATTTGCCGACTAAAAATTCACGAGATTATTGGGCAGCAAGGCGATGTTTGGAGGAATTTCTAACTCCCCGTGTAGACTTAGCTTTACAGATCAGAGAACAAAACAAGACCCATTTACCACAGGTAAGTCCTTTGTTTCAGGAATCAATGTTAGTCAAAATCGCTGCTAAAGAACCAAAATACAATCGTGAAACATTAATAGCAGAATCTGTTGAATTATTAATAGCTGGTACTGACACAACAGCCCATACTTTATCCTTTGCAGTCGGAGAGTTGAGCTTAAATCAAAGGGTTTTTCAGCAAGCACGGGACATCGTTGACTCTTCTTGGCAAAACTTTGGCTGTCTTAATACAGAAAGCCTCAAGGAATTGGCTTATATTCGCGCAATTATCAAGGAGACGTTGCGCCTTTATTCAGTTGCATCAGGCTCGACTTCATTGGAGACTCAACGCGACACTGTAATTGAGGGTCAAGCGATTCCTCGCGGTACAAGAATATCCTGGTCAATGCTTGCTGCTGGAAGAGATCCAGAAGTCTATGCTAATCCTTCTGAATTTCTGCCAGAACGTTGGTTAGACAAGAGTAAGGAAACTAGCTCACTGCCAATGATAGACTTTGGCTCAGGGCCTCATCGTTGCTTGGGAGAGCATCTATCAATACTGGAAGCAACTATGATGCTAGCATTATTACTCCACTACTTCGACTGGGATTTAGTCAATGGTCGTTCTTCTCTGGAACAATTACAGCAAAACCTGTTAATTTATCCATCTGATAAAATGCCAGTGCGCTTTCGGTTAAGAAATTCGCTTACCTCCAACCTTGAGCCAAGGTCAAAAGGATAGGCAACGCTTCTTCGCCATATTCAGAGAGCGCATTGTTAAACGCAGCCAAGAATATTTCCGCCGCGTGTTTGGGTAGATGCTTTTTCACGGAGATCTGCTCAATTTAAAATAATTTAACAGAACTATGCCAATTAAAAAACACATTAATCTGAATCTTGGAAGTTTCCTGAATCCCGCAGATAAAAAGATAGTTGTCAATTTAGCTACTGAAGATATTTTAACTTTAATCACGCAAGAATTAAAAACTCGTTACTCCCCAGAAACTCAAAAACAATTACTTGAGGAGAGCTCCCAGTTGTTGCCTGATTTCGTGCTTCAAGAATTATTAAAGCGCCAAGAGCAGGTAGTAAACGTTAACCCCGATACATTAATAGTGGTTAACTGTCAAATAGCAGAGACAGAAGCCGATGATTTGGGATTTGATTTAAATGTCGAAGCATATTTTGTCATTGCAGATACAACAGGTCAAAACCATTTTCGGGCTAATAAGATAGTCCTTTGGTCAAATATATGGGATGATGAAGAAAAACTTTTTGATTTAGAAGATGAACTAGGCGAGCAATTCTGGACTAATTATCAAATTCAGTTGCTTTTTGATGAAAAAGAGCAGCAAACAATTGAACTGTCAGTCTCACAAACAGATGATTATGCAGCAACTTTACAATTTTACCCATCTTTTCAAAGGTTTTTACCATCCATAGTTCCCTTTACGGATAATGACTTTTAAAATCCGCGATTCAAAATTTGCCCAGCATTTAGGGACTTGCAAGAAAATAAAATACCAGTTAAACAGGCACAATAGTAATATCCCATTTGGGTAATGTTTCAGAACGCTGCCATAGAGTTTGGTACTGTTCTAACTCTTGTGATAAAACTTTGATTCCTTTTTCATAGGTGGTTTCAACTCGGTGAACAATGGGTGTAATCCCTTGACAAGTCATATTGGAAGCCCAGTTTACTGCGGCTTCAACAGAATCTAAAATAGCGCCATTCCAATAGTTCTCTAGGGCAGCCCAACACCGCTCTATGGGATTGTACTTGCTATGATACGGAGGATAATAAATTAGCCGGATTTTTAAATTAATCGCTTGAGACAGTTCAACCATGCGTTTGATAAATTGTGTGCGGTTACTACGAGTTGCGGTACCACCATCAAGGTCAATTACCCATTCATTAATATCTTGGTAATTGTGTTGATTCTCATGCCACCAAGCGGTTAAACAATCGACAATAAAATCACTAGTTTCAGCCGACTGCCCTAAGTAAATCGATAGCTTTGAAGTGTGGGTGTTGAGAATGCCAAAAGGAACTAAAACTGTTTGCCACTGTGTATCGTGGTCATCCGCCGCTTTTGCCTCCAATGTTCCGGCTTTACCGCCTCTGGAAAGGTTGCCAATCTTTACCTTGGCTTTAGTATCTATAGACACTCGCAACGATTTATGATTTTCATCTGATGCCTGATTTTCTCGGAACACATTCTCGAATATGGCATCTGTTTGGGGAATCTTTTTCAAAGGCTTGGTTTTTTGTGTTTTTTTAGGCGATACCCCAAGCGATTGAGAATCGTCCCCAGGGTTTGGCGAGATGGTAATTCGCTCTCGTCGTAGCCATGAACACTCACCAATGCCTCTGTTACTGCTCTGGCACTAATGCGCGCATACAGAAAGGTTGATTGAAATTTTGGGTCAGCTTGGGCTTGAGCATCTTCCAATGAATGAATATCCGATTCTAAATTGGGCAGAATCTCAACACTATTGTGTCTTCCCCTTGCCTGATAGTTATCTACACAGACTATCCCCGTCCGCCGTTCATGCAAGCCAAGTTGTATACTCTGGCGATTCCATCCCAACACTGTTTCTGCAATGCGTGCTGAATTATCGAAGTAATCTTCGGTAACTTTTGCCATGAAGTCTCTTTTACTGCTGCCAGTTAGTTTCTTGGCTGCATCTTTGAAGGTAAATTTTATAGTGTCGGTAAGCATCAACCCTGTGATTCCAATTCTAGAAATTGAGAACAGGCGCGGGCAGATCCGCGCTTCCTATTCTTCTAGAATGACTGGTACTTTATTTCTCCGCAAGTCCCTTAGCGTAGACGTAAAACAGCTTGTAACTAAACATTTATTTCCAACAGTCGTTACCGTACAAAACTTTCTGAGTGCCATTTGGAGCAAATCGGACACACCAACCCTGTGTTTTTACTTGCTAATAACGGTCGTCTTGATTGCACCATCTCAATTGGTTTATGAGTATCTAAATCCACTAATACTGCTAAATAGTTTCCTTATCCTTTAACTAAAGCTATTTCATCTATACCTAACTTTTTTATCTGACTTAAGTTTATGCTTAATATTTGCGATACAAGATTTTTTAACATTGATTCTACTTCTTCATAACTTAGTCCATTTCTTTCGGCAACACTACGAATTTTACTATTTAATACTTGTAGCACTATATCCGTCGCTAATCTTTTTGTATATCCTTTACTTTTATCTACAAAATCCAGTTGTTCACTCTTTGCTTTTTTACACTTATGACATTTAAATTGGTGACGATTTATTTTTAATAGAACTGTTTTTTTATTCCAAGGTAAATCATGAATCATCCGCCAGTGATTTTGATGTATACTATGAGTACTTTGAGAACACTAGGAGCAAGTCGAGTAATTCACCCTTTTTTCTATTGTTATAGTTATTTATTCCCCTTCAATTTCTTGAAAATCTAATACTTTCATATCGGGAAGATTCAAGATTTGCTCTACAGGAAACTTCATCGCGAACACCTAAAACTTTACAATTTTATAATTTATCTGATAATTTTGGTGTTTTAAACTATGCTTAATATCTCTTAAACACTTATTAAATCTATATTGCAGGCATTAATATCACTAAGTTATAATCATTATAATTCAGTAACTTTTAATAATCACCATCAAACTACCGGAAGAACCATTTTCCTTAACTAAAAAATATCTGCTGGATCTGCCGAGCGTAGTTTATTCATAGCTAACAGTCCGGAAACTGTAGACATTAAAATTGTTGAAATTAAAATAATTAATATATTACTTAAGCTCATTCTCATCGGTAAATTGGTAGTTTTTGCTGTGAAGCTGTAGATATATGAAGAAATAATAGAACCTGGAATATAACCCGATACTGCTAATATTAAAGCCTGTTTAAATACTACATTTAGTAAATATTTATTAGTATATCCAATAGCTTTTAAAGTAGCATAGGCTGTTATTTGAGTTGAAATATTACTATAAAGAATTTGATAGACAATGACTATACCAATAATAAAACACATTACGAGCATAAGGTTAAATATAAAACCAATAGGTGTTCTTGTAGCCCAATACTTTTTCTCAAAGTCTTGAAACTCTTGTTTGGTAAAAATTAAGACATCATGACCCAAATTGTTTTGTAGATTGGTCAGAACTTTTTGTGGCTCGACACCAGAATCAAGAATTATCACACCTACATCTATCATTTCTGAAGTTCGGTTATTTTGAAATATTCTGAGGAAAGTTGAGTCACTGACAATTAAATTACCATCTACTCCAAAAGAAGGACCCAAGCTGAATAGACCACCGATTTTAACTCGATAACCTTTAACTGCATTAAAAGCAAATATTTCGACTATTTGCTCAGTATTTTCTGATTTAAATTTTTCAGCAACTGGCCCGAACTCAGATCGAGATTTTTGGTCAAAAAGAACCATGTCAGGAATTTTAATTTTATCTAAATTACTCTCCATTTCTGGTAAATTAAGAGCTATTCTCCCTGGTTCAACACCAATCAGATATATGGAGTATTTTTCGCCGTTTACTGGATTCTTGAATTTAGCAAAGCCCAAATACATCGGACTGATTGACTTAACACCATTAAATCCTAAAACTTGATATAAACGAGTACGAGAAAAGCTTTGATTTGAAGTTAAAGATTTATACTGAGAACTAACTAAAAATAAATCTCCTTGGAGACTATGATGTACTCTGATAGCACTTGAAAAAAGAGCATCTTGGAAACCAAGTTGTGTAAATATCAAAATTACAATAAAAGTAATCCCAGCCACAGCTGCTAAAAAACGAACTTTGTTTTGGGCTAGTTGTAGCCAAGCTAAAGGAATTTTAAAATTCATAATTCCCGGTTGTAATTATTTTAACTAACCTGATGATGGCAATTATATTTGAATAGCTACATCTACTTGTAAGTTGGTTAAACTTGCAACCTGTTGATTATCCTCTGGATTATCTATACGGATTTTCACCTCAATTACTCTCCGGTCTGTATCTACCCCTGGATTAAGACTTAAAACACTCTGTTTGCTAACTTGTAAACCAATCTCGCTCACTATTCCCCGTAATTTTCCAGTAAATGTAGTACTGCTGATGCTGGCTTTTTGACCTACACGCACTTTTTTGATATCAGTTTGATAAACTTCCGCCACAACATACATGTGAGACGTTTCACCTATATCAACAATTCCTGAATTGCCAATAGTTTCTCCTGTTTTGGTATGAACTTTTAAAATTCTTCCATTTATAGGAGATTTAACATAAGTTAAATCTCGTTCTACTTTTGCTTGTGTAATTGCAGTCATGGCACTTTCGACTTCGGCTTGTGCCACCTGAACATCTACATCACGCACTTCGCTAAGACTTACCAACCTGGCTTTTGCCTCTTCTATCTGGTCGTTAAGAGTATGAATACTCTTGTTTAAGTTTTCTTTAGCTTCTGTGAATTGTTGTTGTATTGTCTGAAGTTCTAAATACTTGCTATCTGCAATAGAAGCTGAAATAGCACCTTCTGTATATAACTGCTGATAACGATTATTCTCGGTTTGAGCGTTGTTGAATTGAGCTTGTAAGCGGGCAATTGTTGCTTGTTGAGTGCTAACTTCTCCTTTTAATTGAGTTTCTAAACGGGTCACTACTGCTTTTTGAGCTTCAATGTCTGCCGATTTTGCTCCGGCTTTAACCTGCGCTAATCTAGCTCTAGCAACTTTAACTTTGTCTTGTGCCTGTTGCAGTGCCGCTGTCGCTTTAGCATAATCTTGGAGTAATGCCACTATTTGCCCTGCCCGAACTCTGCTTCCTTCTTTGACTAGCAGTTTTTCTACTCTGTTACCTGAGAGTGAACTGGGGGCAGATAATTGAGTCACTTCGCCTTGAGGCTCTAGATGTCCCAGGGCAGTAATCGCAACTATGACAGGAGCTGCTTTATAGGATTTTAATGGGTGAGTCTGAATATTAGACCGATATTGTGAAAAAACGTAGACAGATGAGAGTCCTATGGCTAATGCAATGAAAGCTGCGGAAATTATTTGCCATCGACCTGAAGATTTTTCAAGTAATCGGCTTTCTGTATTAATCCTCAAAATACCACCAACTAGTCCTAGTTTTTTTTTCAACACAACCCATTACTCCGAACATTACCCATTACCCCATGACTTAAGAACCTAAACTGACAAGAAGTTGCCGCTGACCTCGAAACGGCCTGCGTCCATGTCCAAATCGTAAGTTATCAAGAAACAAAATATCTCCTTGCTGCCAGTTAAGAACTATAGTTTCAGCAATGACAGCATCCCACATTGCTTCAATATCCTCGCGTGTAAAAGGAGTACCATTGCCAAGGGTACAATCTATAAAAATCTTCCCAGTACTATTCAACTTTTCCAAAAATAGAAGTACTGGCAGTATCTTGCTGCCGAATCTTAGTAATAATGGGCTAAAAACTCCAACTATCAGCTTCAGGACTGAAGATTTTCTCTTTTTATCTGAATTAACAGATAATATTAAATCACCCAAAAATTCCGGTGGTGTAATGCGTAATATGTGTTCCTTTCTTGAGGAGTGAAAGCTAGTAATTAGATTAAACCAAACCTCTTCACCTGTGTGTGGATGGCGACGAATACCCTCTACGTTGCTAATCATCACCATGATATCGCCTTCCCAAGTACAGTTCCAACCCCTTGCCTTACATCTTTCTTCGGCAATACTAAGATTTTCAGTTTCAAAAGTTTCACTCCAACCCATTATGTAATCATCACTTTCTTTGGGTAAGCGTCGGATATAACGAAGACCGTTAGTACGTATGGCATCCATAAGTTGATCTGGCAGGCGTTGCAAAACACGCCGACAGTCGCAGATTGGTGTTTGTCCGCCTACCTCTGCTGCTTTTAAACAGAAAAAAAGTATTCGTTCAGGAAACTTATGAGAGGTCGCAACTTCATTGTGAATAGGAAGACTGACTGCTGGAGGGAGTTCACTTGCAGTGTATATTAAGTCTTTCACTGGCTTGCGAACTACAGTGCCACCCATATAATCCATTGGGGTAGTGATTAACTGTGCTGCGATATCTGCAAAATCTTCAGCAGTTTTCAACGGAAAACCCCGGAGTAAAACGGCTCCATGTTCTACAAATATTGAGTTGATTTTACTGACAGCATCTTTGTTTAAGAAATCCTCGCCAATCTCTTGAAAACTTAGTTGGAATGGAATAGTAGTAGTTGTCATGTGTATATTTGTGGTTTTTACAAGGTAATGTTTTATTTCAAAGATGGAAGAAAAGGAATTAGCTCAGTCTGGCAGAAATTTTTTACCAGTTCCAAAAACCATTATTGCGAATACTACCCATTACCCCATGACTTAAAAACCTAAACTGACAAGAACTTTCCGCTTACCTCGAAAAGGCTTGCGTCCATGTCCAAATCGGAAGTTATCAAGAAACAAAACATCTCCTTGCTGCCAGTTGAAGATAATAGTTTCAGCAATGACAGCATCCCATATTGCTTCAATATCCTTGCGTGTAAAAGGAGTACCATTGCCAAGGGTACAATTCCAATGAATATTACCGGGAGTGTACCACTTTTGGAAAAATAAAAGTAATGGAAGTATCTTGTCCCCTAATTTTATTACTAATGGACTAGAAGCTTTCGCTATCAACCTAAGAATTGGAGATGCTTCCATTTTATCTGAATTGACAGATGCTACTATATCACCAAGAAATTCCTGTGGTGTAATCCGCAGGGAGTGTTCATGTCTTGAGGAGTGATAGCTAGAAATTTGATTAACCCAAAGTTCTTCCCCTGTATGTGGGTGGCGACGAATACCTTCTACAGTGTTAGTAATCACCATGATATCGCCTTCCCAAGTACAGTTAAAATTCATTGCCTTGCACCTTTCTTCGGCAATACGGGTATCTTCAGTTTTGAAAGCTTGACTCCAACCTTTTAAGTAACTTCCACTTTCTTTTGGTAAGCGTCGGATATAGCGAACGCCGTGAGTACGTATAGCATCCACAAGTTGATTTGGTAGTCGTTGCAAAACACCCCGACAGTCGCAGATTGGTGTCTGTCCCCCTACCTCTGCTTTTTCTAAACAGAAAAAAATTATTCGCTCAGGAGGGTTATCGGTATATCCCATTTCGTTGTGAATAGGAAAGGTGATTGCTGGAGGAAATTCACTTGAATTATATACTAAGCCTTTTATTGGTTCGCGAGCTATAGTACCACCCATGTAATCCGTTGGGGTGGTGATTAGCTGTGCTGCGACATCTGCAAAATCTTCAGCAGTTTTCAACGGAAAACCCCGCAATAAAACAGCTCCATGCTCTGCAAATCTTGAGCTTATTTTACTGACAGCATCTTTATTTAAGAAATCCTTACCAATCTCTTCAAAATTTAGTTGGAATGGAATAGTAATGGTTGTCATGTGTATCTTTGCAGTTTTTACAAGGTAATATTTTATTCCCAAGATATAATGTAAATAACTAGTACATCGGGGCAGAAATTTTCCACTAGTTGGAAAGGTTAAAAAAGGTTAAAAGCTGATTTTTAAACCAATATTTCTTCTGCAATCTGCCTTTTTGTACTAGTTTACTGTTCTCCTATAACTCTTTTTAGAAAGAGTCTTGTGTCAACTAATTTACAAACAAAGAAGTGATGATAGCTCCTCAGATATTGCTTGCAAAAGCAGATGTTGAGAGCTGTGTAAGAATAAATGATTGCCGCTTAACATTTGCAGCTTAAAGTTGCTGCAAGTTTGCTCGCGCCAAGCCGAAAGTAAATCTTCAGTTATCACGTTGTCTTGCATTCCTCCAAACACAGAAATAGGACAATTTAGTGGCTCTTCCTCTGTATAGCTGTATTTTTCAGCCAACAAAGTTACTTCCTTTAAAAGCAGTGGTAACAATTCCAACAGTTCTGTGTTGTCACGATACAGTTGGGGTAAATCGTTGATAGATACTCCTTTGACTGGCTCAAATTCAGGGAGTTTTTCAACAGAAGGATGTAAATAGGGTATCTGAGGAGCTTGTGAAGCACCAACGAACAAGTGAGCAGGAGTTTTACTATTTTCGCGGCGCAACTGACGGGCGAGTTCAAAGCTGATTAATGCCCCTAGACTGTGACCATAGAAAGCGAATGGTTTGTCTAGATAAGGAACCAGAACTTCTACCAAGATTTTGATTACAGAGGTTAGCTCGTCGAATGACTGTTTGCCCAAAAAGTCTTTACTTCCGGGAAGCTTAACGGCACAAACTTCTACATCTGCTGGTAAGTTATCTGACCAAGGAAGAAATTCTGAGGTACTGCCCCCAAGGTATGGGAAGCAGAACAGACGCAAGCAGGCATCTGGATTTGGTTTTGGGAAAACGAGCCAATCACTTGGAACTGCCGTCACTGAAGAAGGTAATTGTGTCTGGGAAGTTCCCATCAGTTGCTCAACTAGCTCCACTGCTAGTTGCGAAATACTTGGGCCCTGCACTAGTTTCATTGTGGGTACACTCACACCCAAAACGCTCTCAATTCGGTTACTCAGTTCTACTCCCATTAAGGAGTCAAGTCCCAGATTGGTCAGCGATTTTTGACTATCCAATTTAGCAGGAGAAGTTCCTAATACCAAAGCTACAAGTTCTCGCAGGTGAGATTCCAAAATTTGCAAGCGCTCTGTTGGTTCGGCTGTCATCAGGTCGTCTAAGAGCAAATCTCCTTTGCTATTGCGTCTGTCTGCCTTTGGTAAAACAGCTGCTTCGTTGACTAGCTGAGAAAATCGCGCTGATGCGCCAGTTGGGTAAATCTCGCTCAACCGATGCCAGTTAAAAGGTGCTACTCCTGTCTGCACTGCCTCAACATGGAGTAATTGTCCTAATATCTGTAGTGCTTGGTGCGATCGCAAACCTTTCATGCCAATCTGGTCTAAATATTGACCGATTACAGTGTTATCAGCAACATAACCAACATCGGCAATCGCACCCCAGTTAACGGTCAAGGCTGGCAGTCCTAAAGCGCGGCGGTGATGTGCCAGCGTATCAAGAAAAGTATTAGCAGCTACATAATTCCCCTGTCCTGTATTTCCAATAATGGAACTAAACGAGGAAAATGATACGAAGAAATCTAAGGGTGCGTTTAAGGTGTGGGTGTGTAAGTTCCAAGCTCCCATGACCTTGGGTGCGATCGCTTTTCCTAAACGTTCCTGGTTGAGGTCGAGCAGGAGAGCATCGTCCAGAACCATTGCTGCATGAATAATGCCTCGCAACGGCGGCATAGACTGGCTAATGTTTGCCAGAACACTTTTTACTTCCTCCTCGTGTGACACGTCTGCTTTAGCGGCTACCACATGAACATCTGCTGACTCCAATGTTTTTACCGCTTCCTTTGCTACTGACGAGTCAGCACCACTACGACCCATTAGCACTAAGTGCCGCGCCCCCCCTTTCACCAACCACTGAGCCACTGCTAAACCAAACCCACCCAGTCCACCAGTAATTAAGTAAGTTGCATCAGGGCGAAAAGTGACTGTTGCTTGAGATGAGGGAACTATCTTTACATCTGGCTCTTGCAACGATACGACAATCTTGCCGATGTGCTTGGCTTGTGCCATGTAGCGGAAGGTGCTTACTACCCTCGATATTGGGAAGACTCGATGAGGAAGTGGGTGAAAGCTTTTTACCTCAAAATATTCTATGACTTCACGGAATAAGGAGCCAGCAAAATCAGGGCGATCGCTTAACAGCTTGTCCAAATCTACCGCAAAGAAGGACAAATTATTTTGAAAAGGTCGCAGACCCAGCTTATTGTTCTGCTCGATATCGCGCTTCCCGATTTCTATAAAACGTCCATAAGCTCCCAGCACAGAGAGGCTCTTAGGGATAGCCTCTCCTGCCAAAGAGTTGAGGACAATATCTACACCTTTACCGCCAGTAATTTCCATCACCTCTGAGGCAAATGCGGTGGAGCGAGAATCCATTACATGCTCTACGCCAAGCGATCGCAAAAATTCCCGTTTTTCTGGACTACCTGCCGTCGCGAAAATCTCTGCACCCACTGTCTGGGCAATTTGGATGGCAGCAAGACCTACACCACCTGCTGCTGCATGGATGAGAACCCGCTCACCCTGACGCAACCTTCCCAAATAGTGCAAGGCGTAGTAAGCAGTCAGAAAAGTTACAGGGATTGTGGCGGCTTCTTCAAAACTAAGATGCGCGGGCTTATGCACTACAGCGCGGGCATCTGTCGTTGTGTGCGTACTAAAGCTGTGAGACGCACAAGCAATAACTTCATCACCTATCTTAAACTCTTCAACGCCAGAGCCAATGGCGGTAATGATTCCGGCACATTCTATACCAAGCGATCGTCCGGAGAAAGTCCCTTCCAAACTGGCATCATTTAACAAATTTATTGTCTTGGCAACATCCTTAAAGTTCAAACCTGTGGCGCAAACCTGAATTTCCACCTCTCCCGTCCCTGGTTTTGAGAGCGCCATCGCCCGCAGTTGCAAGTTATCCAACACTCCTGGTGCAGAGATTTCCAAACGAAAGGGTTCTCGATTTTGTGCCAGAGATTTTGATTTTTGAATCAAATCTGCTGGCGATAACCGGATTAACCGATTTACATAGCGATCGTTACCCCGCAAGGCGATTTCATCTTCTTTATCGTCTGCCAGCAACTCTTCTATGAGAGACTGAATCTCCTCTGGGGCAATAACAGAACTCAAATCCACGCGAGTGCAGCGAAGATTGGGATGTTCATTGTTAATGACTCGGCCCAAACCCCATAAAGGAGATTGGGCAAGCGAGAGAGATTTTAAACCTCCTACTGTCTGGGTAGAGTTCGTCACCAAAAATAGACGCAGAGAATGCGGACAATTGACTTTAGCCAACGCCTGAAGCAAATGCAGTACGCCCAAACAGCTGTTTGTTAAAGTTGATTCTAGGGTAGCTGTTGTCATTTTCTCAGTTGGAGGTGTGTCTAGACTCCACAGATAAACTACGCCGCGACAGGTGGGTTGATTTGCATCAACAGCTTCTAGGAGTTGCTGCATATCTTCTGCGTATTCCAGACGAATTTGGAAGCTATCTGCATCAAGGCGCTGGAAAACAGTTCCAGGTTCTATCAGAATTGGGATTTGTTGGTGTTGTTTGAGTTGTTCTGCTAGCTGTTGCCCGACTCCAGAATTGTCAGCAAAAATTAACCAAGTTCCTGAATTTTCAGGCTTTAGAGGAATCACTGATGAGGGCTGAACTTCTGGCTCAAGCTTTGGACTAGTAGCCAGAATAACGGTTTGGAGAGACTTATCTGTTTCTGGTGGTATATCTGCAATGCTAGCAACTTCCACAAACCCGACATCTTTTAGCAAATCTTGCCACTGAGCCTCAGAAAGCAAAGGGTGCGATCGCCGCAGTTGGACATCAGTAAATAGCCACCAGCTGTTGAGCAATCCAAATACTAGATCCGCGAAGCGGTTAGTGGCTGTCAACTCCAGCAAAACCAGCAACCCTCCAGAAGCGAGAAGCTGTTTGACATTTTCCAGCGTTTGATGAAGGTCACGAGTCGCGTGCAGTGCGTCTGATACTAGAATCAGATCGAATGAATGCGGTTGGAATCCTTGGGCGATTACATCCGCCTCAATATCCAAAACTTGGTACTTAACGAAAGGATAATCGTAAAACTTTTGCTCGGCAGAGATTGTCAACTGTGGGGTAATGTCAGTAAATACATATTCTGTTCGATGTCGTGAAAGCTTTGGCAGAACATAGGATGTCAGCGAACCTGTACCTGCGCCAATTTCCAAAATCCGCACTGTTCGTCCCTCTGGTAAACGTTCCAGCGCAATCGCGATCGCTTTCTCAACCAGCAGGTTATAAATCCGATAACTAGGTGAATCTTGGTACAGATGCTCAGATGTTGTCACAGAACCTTCAGGGAAAATCAATTGTAGCGGTTCGACCTCCCCAATCAATACCGAAGCTAGCTTCTGACCGCACCGCCCTAACAACGTCAGTTCCGCTTGATAAGCAGGAAATTTCGCTAAAAGTGTTTTCCAAACCTCAATAGGTTGCTTCATTTCTGGTATGCGGCAGACTTCCCACTGGTCATTTACTCGACGCAGCACGCCATCTTCAGCTAGGATTCCTAATAATCGACTCAAAAGTTGCCGATGCTGGGACACCACACCTAATTGTTCTGCAAGAGTTTCCGCGCTTATACGAGTATGGAATTTCGGCTTCCACCCAAGTTGCTCAAAAGCTTTGAGAATGTAAACAGCACATAAACCATCTATTTGTGGCTTTACCTGCTCGTAGTACTGCTTCCTTCCTAATTGCACACTCAATTGATCTGCTTGAGATTGGAGTTTCTGAGTGATTTGCATTGGGTCTAGCAGATAATCTGGGGTGGAACGAACTAACTCTTGATTAGGACGTGCCTTCATCTCCCATTGGTATTCGTAGAGGTAATCTGCTTTTTCTAAACTTTCCTGCTTACTCTCCACAGACTGGCAGACTAATCCGATAAATTCTACTAGTACATTTCCTGCATCATCGATTAGTAGGATATCTCCTTTGAGACGGTTGGCGCTTTGCTCAACTAGGCGGGCATAGCTCCACATTTGCAGCCCTGGACGACCATAAACTTTCACTTGGTCTATCTGTACTGGTAGGTAAGTCACTTGAATACAGACAGTGGCGAAGGACACCTGAAAACAAGCATCAAGGATAGCCGGATGCAATTGATATTCCTCGACTTCCTGTAAAGCATTACTCACCTGAATTTGAGCCAACGCTTCACCTTCGCCATTCCAAAGCTGCTCAATTCCTTGAAAACAAGGGCCATATTCGAGTTTTATTTCCTGGAATTGTCGGTATAGATCGCTTTTAAAAATTTCGTTGGGACAACGACTCTTAATTTCATCCAACACAACCTGCTTAGAGACAAAGCCATTTTCAACGCGAGTTAGCTTACCCGTCGCGTGTCGAACCCACTCTGATTGGCTGCCTTTGACATTGCTGTTAATCTCGAAGGATGTTTGGTTTGGCTCCAGACTTAACTGAAGTCTTGACACCCCACTTTTTGGTAAGAAGAGAGCTTTTTGAAATTCAATTTCCTCTACAATATAAGCTCCCTCTTTGAAGATTTCTTTCCCAGCAGCCAAAGCCATTTCTACATAAGCTGCGGCGGGATAAACCACAGTCCCTTGAACACGATGGTCATCAAGATAACTGAGGCGATGCTTGTCAATCTCTGTATCCCATATCGGTTGACTTGATTTGAGACGGCTTCCTAAAAGGGGATGGACTTGTTGCCCCAACATTAAGCGGTGAGGAATTGTTCCAATCCGTATTCCCATAGTTTCTTCAGACTCGTTCCAATAACGCTCTCGCTGCCAGGGATAAGAAGGCAGGCGCACGAAACGGCCTTGCGGATATAGCTTGTACCAATCAACTGGGTATCCGAGAGTATAGAGTTTGCCAAATGACGAGAGCATTGTGGGGCGTTCTGGTTCAAAGCGCCGCAGACTTGGCAGCACTTTTCCAGATATCCCAGCTAAATCTTGACATTCAGAGATGGAATTAGCGAGAACTGGATGAGCGCTGATTTCTACAAAGGTGTTGTAACCTGCTTGAATCAGGGAAGCGATCGCCCCTGCAAAAAGCACTGGCCCCCTCATGTTCAGACCCCAGTAAGTGCCATCCAACTCTGAACCGTCTACCTGCTTGCTCGTAACGGTAGAGAACAAGGGAATCGTGGCTGTTTGAGGCTTGATTTCTTGCAATGATTGTGCCAACTCTGGCTTTAATGGCTCCATCAGGGGACTGTGATAAGGCACCTCAACTTGCAGGAATCGGCAGAAAATTTGTTTTTGCTCCAAAAATTTGGCAATTTCTGACAAAGCGGCGCTATCCCCAGCCAGGGTAACGGCACTGGGACTGTTAACCACTGCAATACAAACACAACCCTGGTATCCTAATTCTGCTAATACCCGCTCGGTTTTCTCTTGAGACAGCCCAACAGCTAGCATTGTCCCTTTCCCAGATGCCTTGGCTTGAGTGCGGCTGCGGTGGAAAATGACCCGCACGGCATCTTTTAGACTCAGAACTCCAGCAACGTGGGCGGCTGCAACTTCGCCAACACTGTGACCTACGATTGCTTGGGGCGTAATCCCCCAGGAACGCCACAAAGCAGCTAAAGCAATTTGTATGGCAAAGATGGAACACTGAGCGATTTGGGTAGAGTTGATATGGCTCGTCTCTTCTGATGCTAAGAGTTCTGACAACAATGACCAATCAGTATATTGCTGCAACAATTCATCGCACTGTTCGATGACCTCTCGAAATACCGGTTCTGACTCCAACAACTCACGTCCCATTGCCCACCACTGGGCTCCCATGCCGGAAAAAACAAAAGCCAGTTTAGGTTCAAATCCTGAAGCTAGATAACCAGAAGACAGACTTGGACGGTTTTCTCCCGCCAGAAATGCTTCCAGATTTTCTACCAGTCCTTCAAAGGAATTCGCAACCAACGCCAACCGATGCTCGTGATGACCTCGGCGATTACTGGCACTGTAGCAGATGTCCCATAATGAAATATCAGAACTCGAATCGACAGCTGTTAAAAAGTCACGGGTTACTTGTGCAACAGCCACAAGAGCTTCTGGACTTTTTGCCGATAGGGGCAATAGCAGACCAAGAGAACCGCGCTCTGAATCGGGTATATCTGTTACAGCATCCGTTGCTAATCCTGATAAAAGAACGTGGGCATTCGTTCCCCCAAATCCAAAGGAATTCACGCCGGCGATGCGCGGCCCATTTTCGTTTTGCCAAGGCTCAAGGGTGGTAGGCATCCGTAACCCCAATTCCTCAAAAGGAATTTTAGGATTCGGTGTCTGAAAATGCAGATGTGGCGGAATCTGGCAATGCTTAATAGCTAGGGCGGTTTTGATTAAACCTGCAATTCCTGATGCTATTTCCAAATGTCCAATGTTGGTTTTAACTGAACCAACAGTACAATAGTCTCCCGGAGTCCGATTTTTACCCAGTACGTTTCCTAAAGCGATCGCTTCTATCGGATCGCCTACTGGTGTGCCTGTGCCGTGAGCTTCAACATACTGTACCTGAAGAGGCGATATCCCCGCCAGACGGCAAGCTTCCTGGAGTGCTGCTTCTTGGGACTGTCCATTAGGAACCGCGATCCCCTTGGTTTGACCGTCTTGGTTAACTACACTGCTGAGAATTACAGCATAAATTGGGTCTCTATCTGCTTGCGCTTGAGATAAAGGCTTCAAGACAACAATACCAGCTCCCTCGGCGCGGACATAACCATTAGCTCGCGCATCAAAGGTAAAGCAACGCCCATCAGGAGAGAGCATTGATGCTTTAGAAAATCCTATACTTACTGCTGGTCCGAGTATCGCATTCACGCCTCCTGCTATTCCTAGCACAGACTCTCCATTCCAGATACTTTGACAGGCAAGATGAACTGCAACCAGCGACGAAGAGCAGGCTGTGTCAACAGTCATACTTGGCCCTTTGAGGTTCAATATGTAGGAAATACGGTTAGCGGTGATACAGTGAACGTTGCCTAAGCTTGTGTAAGCGTTAATGGAGTTGTGATCGCACCCTTGGATGTTCAAGTAATCGCTAGTTGATATTCCAATAAATACCCCTGTCTTCGAGTTAGCAAGGTGTTCCCTGATCAGCCCTGCGTCCTCCAGCGCCTCCCAGGCTACCTCCAGCGTCAGTCGCTGCTGCGGGTCCATGCGTGAGGCTTCTCGCCGATAAATCCCGAAAAATTGGGCATCAAACTCGTCTATCTTATCTACAAAGCCGCCCCAGCGGGTTCGCATTTTACCTGGTTTTGTTATATCTGGGTCGTAAAATTTATTTATATTCCAGCGTGACTCTGGTACTTCGGTAATAGCATCCACACCCGAAACCAGCAGTTTCCAGAAAGCTTCTGGGCTATTAGCACTGCCTGGAAAACGGCAACCTATACCGATAATAGCTATAGGTTCTGATCCTTTACCATTGTCTGCACTTTCAACATCAGTAGTTTGTTTTGAAATTTGCGGCTTAAGATATTGCACATTATGAGTCATAATGAATTTGTTCTTAAAAGAATAATTTAATTATTGGTGTTCCATAATTAAGTGATGAACTGTCCTCATTATGTATCTCACCCATATTCGTAATAACGGGCATCGACGTGAGAAATAAATTTATATTTTGATTTTATGTGAACGCCAATTTTTATAATCACATTCAAAACGAAATTATTCAGATGAAATCAAGAAACAATGTATGACATGTACGTTATTAATAGATATCATTTTGGCTATTTCCACTAAATTGATACTGTATTAATACTGTGATTTATTTTAAACATAAATGACAGTTAATAAAATAAATTGACACAGTTAAGAAAACTACTTAATTATTTTTTTGAGCAGTCTACAATATATTTTCTAAATTAAGTTGCTTCATAGTTTACATCTGCACTTGCGAATTAGGAAAAAGCAAATTAGAGATGACTTATATAATTTTTATATTTATGATCTAATAACCATCAAGTTACAGCTTATCAACAACATAATCAAGGGGTAGTACAAAAGATCCTACTAAACCCACTTATCCTACTTTACCGAATAAGCAATACTGTAGCTAAATATACAATTTTATTCACTTATTGCTACTTCTCCCAATCAACCAACACCCCATCAACAATCGCAATGCCCCACTGCGGAAAATTCGCCAGCAACTTCTTGATCACAATCTGCAAAGCCGGATCATCCTTCCAGCACTCTTGCAAAAAGTCAAACCCCGGATTCTCCCCCGAATTTGCTGCAACCTTGAGTATCTGCATACGCCCCGGTCGCATATTTGACCTTGCAACAATCGCCTCATGCAACCATTTTTCAGAATTTTGCACAGATACGGCCGAACAAGTACCTTCATGAACTGCTTTGATTTCTACACCCGAAACTGAATTTTTAACCAACAACGTAGTAGAATAACCCTGTTCTACCTGCCTCTGAGTTTGATTTGCGATCGCAGAACTTGAAGAAAATTCATTTTGTGCAACGGGCGCGGCGGAACAAGTACCTTCATGACAGTCTTTCGGCTCAAAGCCACAATTCTGGTTTTCAGCCAACAACGAAGCGGATTGACTCGGTGCAGCATCCAATGTACAGTCCATTGCCGTAAGCGAGTCTTCAAGTTCTTCTGCGTTGACTTTCGCTAGTTGGGGAACTTTCAAGGGAGATTCTAGTGGTGGGTGTGGTGCTGGTACACTTACTTGCAGTACAAATTCTGCTAATACCCCTTGGGGTTGGGATGATCATAATGATGGTGCAGTATATAAAGGTGAAATGGCTTTAGACCCTGCTCACCTAACTGATGTTTATTTTGATGGGCTTGGGACTTTTGATACTGCATATATCCACAACCAATTTATTCAAGGATTGAAAGACAGAGGATATAATTCTGGAAATCTGCCTCAAGGTTGGCCCACTCAGATCAATCTTAATTCTCTGATTGGCAAACTCAAAAATCAATGCTCATAACCATAAATAAATTTTATGACTAACGAGATTACGGAAAAAATTAAACAAGCCTCCGATGGTTTGTTAATGATGAGCGAGTCAGAGTATCCATTTGAAGTTTTTTTGTGGTCTAATCAAGCTCAAGAACCAATGACCGCTCAAAAACTTCTTCAGTTAACAGGACATTCCCCAGAAACATCAGTTGAAGAAGTAGAACTAGATCATATATTTCGTAACTGTGCTGTAGAAAAAGAATGGCACAATGAAATACAAAAACAAAATGTGCAAAAGTATCAATCACTTATCAAAACATTAAAAGATAGTCTGACTGATATTCAGGTTTATCGCATAGGTACGATAAGTATTGATGTCTATATTGTTGGTAAAACGTCATCTGAAGATTTAGCCGGAATTTCCACAAAAGTTGTTGAAACTTAGTGGTCAATTGCAAATCACTAGAAATAAAAATCAAGGCATATTATGTCTAAGGATAGTGTTAAAAATCTTTTGCCTAAATTGCAAGTCTGCCCACATAATATGGACAGACTTTCTCGTTTTTGAAATTAGCGAAACTTACAAACTGTCAACTCGCGCTTCTATTACAGATTGAATAGATGTTGAAACAAGTGATAGAAAATCGAATCCGGTTAGAGATTCCAGTGAATCAACACTAACTCGATAGTTTCTCCAGTCAGCAGTCCGAACCCCTTGAGCGTTAGGGATGTTAACGGCAATCACCCTTGTAGATGTTGTGACACCAGAGACTCCAGACCCAGGAGTGTCTAGGACAACAAGAATTTTCCAAGTGCGATTGGGAACTGTAACCTTACCACTGGCAATCGTGTAGAAAGTTCCATTGCTTCCAGTACCACCCGTTCCATATCCACCGGATATGATATATAGTTCTTTCCCCTGACCAACCAGAGTTCTAGCGTAATCTTCTAAATTAGCCCAAATCCCCTGATTGTTATCAGGCGCTTGTGCAATCATATTACTCATCAAAAAGGTGCTGGAGTTAACCGCAACTGTGCTAGTTCGGTCGCCTGAAGGGGTCATGTGTCCTCTATCAAATCCACTACCACTAAAATCGGTAGATTGAACTTGATAGCATCCTGCTGGTAAGGTAGTATCCGCACGAAAGTCATCTTGTCTTGGTGTGCTTCCTAACCAACTACTATTCAACTGCCAAGATACCCAATTGGATCGCCCTAATGAGCAATTGTATCCAACTGCATACTGTGCCTTATCCAGCAAATAATTGTTTAGATCCGAAGACCCAGCACTACTGGGATTACCCATTGTTAGATGTACACTTGTACTACCGCCGCCACCTGAAGTACCATAATCGGTGATGGTAATATCATCAATGTTGGTTCTGTTGGTAGTTCCATCAGTTTTACGGACTTCACAGCGAGATGTGCCAGAGATGTTAGGCGTAAAAGTTGCAGTCTGTAAGGTTGTTGAACTGGTTGTGACTGTTGAACCTACTTGTAACCATGAACTACCACTATTACTTGAACACCACAACTGCCAATTGGTATTACCATCAGAACCAAACTTTGCGTGTTTAATGCTAACTGTACCAGCACCAGTGCTGCGGTCAAATTTCATTGAGACTTTACCACTGTTGCGAATACGTGCAGATTGTGTACCGCTTTTTGCATCAGTTATCAGATTACCAATCAAGGCATCATCTAAATTCCAAAGACCTGTGCTAAGGGTGACATCAGAGGAAGCATAACTGCCTTTTGAGCCAGTTTCAAAACCTTCAACAGTCGTTGCACCTTCTGCACTAAATAGAGTGTTGAAGGTAATTAGTAAAATTATTACTACTCCTGTCAACCACCCATTACGATAAACTTTGCGCCAAAAATTAGCTAACATTATTGTTGATTTAACCTCGTAAGTTCAGTAGTCAGTTTGCATTCCGAGCTAAAAACACAACAGGATGATAACTAACTGTGCTGCTTACGTAGGTTAAATTCTTATTACTCTTAGATTATGTCTCTTAGTTGTGCGATCGCCTCTAGGGCGTGTCATCAATTAGGTAAACTTGAGTAGGCAATGCTTGGGATAAGCCAAATAGAGAAACAATGACTCGACGTTATGCCCTACGAGATGACCAGTGGGAGAGGATAAAAGACTTACTACCCGGAACAAAAGGGTATGTCGGAGTGACAGCAAGAGATAATCGGTTGTTTGTGGAAGCAGTACTGTACCGTTATCGGGCAGGGATACCCTGGAGAGACCTCCCAGAGCGATTTGGAGATTTCCGAGTGATTCATACTCGTTTTAGCCGATGGTCAAAAACGGGGATTTGGGAGGGGGTGTTTCAGCACTTGGCAGACGATGCCGATAATGAATATGCGATGATTGACTCCACGATTGTCCGCGCCCATCAGCATAGTGCTGGTGCAAAGGGGGGGAGCCATATACTGAAGCCATTGGTCGCAGCAAGGGTGGATTGAGTACCAAGATTCATGCTGTAGTGGATGCGTTGGGCAACCCACTAAGCTTCTACCTGACGCCAGGGCAAGCCTGCGACTTGGACGGAGCCGACCAATTGCTACCCACCGTTGTGGCGGATACACTACTAGCAGATAAAGGCTATGATGCCGATGAGCGAGTTATTGAGCGACTTGAGTCTCTGGGTAAAACCGCAGTGATTCCCCCCAAACGCAATCGTACCAGACCTCGTGACTATGACCGAGATTTATACAAAGCCCGTCATCTCATTGAAAACTTTTTTGCCAAACTCAAGCAGTACCGAGCGATGCCAAAGGCGGGCTACGCCTACGCAACACGCTACGACAAACGTGCTACAAACTTTCTAGGTGCAATTTATCTGGCTGCTTCTGTCATTTGGCTCAATTGATGACACGCCCTAGCGGATTTGGTAAGCTCTACCAGACTGTTGATTATCACTTGTATGACCTAAATCAACCACCTGTTTCATGAATGCTCTAGCTGCATCAGGACTTAGTTTCTCGCGGCTTGATGACCAGTGAGTAACTTTCCTTGCCGTAATCCAACCTGTCCCTCTAAACCGTTCTACAAATCGGGTAACTCTTGATGAATCTGGATGAATTGTTATACCAGAGTCAGCATAAATAAGCCGAGCTTGACCAATCGACCACTTTGTAAATGCGATCGCTACCTCCAATATCTCACTTTGTACGATAGTTTCCGGTATGCGATCATCAACAATGGCATTTACACAATGGACAATGAGAGCAATTTTAGCTGCTCTCTCTTTTGCTTTTGGATAAATGGCTCTCAATGCGGAATTTGGTTCAGTAACTTTCTGCTCTTCACACCAACAATGCCATTCCTTCCAAACTTGTTGCCCACTTAGATTCAGTTGGTAAGTCTTAGACGGCAAGTTTTCTAAGTCCTTGTAAAGTTTTTGAAGCAATACTGAGAGGTTATGGATTGTTTTAGCACCCGGTGGTGGCATTTTGGTTAGTGGTAGCTGAATCCACAGATATCTAGACCAAAACCCGTCGTCTTCTTCCAAGTTACTCATCTGCCTTAGCAAAACACAGGGCTGAATCGTTCCTACTACACTTACAGATGTACAAGATATCGATACTCTAGGTCTAGTTTTGCGGTTAATTTTAATAGGTTTACCGTCATAAGCAGAGAGGCATTTCTGGCGATCATTACCTCGACCTTGAGGGCGGTACTGATTAAATCCAGCAAATAATCTTGCCAATTCATCGATCGCAACAAGAACTCCTCGATTTGGTTGCTTGCTAAGGCAATCAGCGATCGCCTCTAAAGTTGCATCTTGAAGGTAATATTCCCGTGGAACTGGTTCAGGTCGGATATGCACAAAAACAGAGCCTCATTCCGAAATAAAACTGCTAATGTTTACCCCCCCCCAAAAATATGTGAGATATCGATAATTTAAGGACAAAATTGTTTGGCATATTTTTGGCGGCAATAGAAGTGCGAGCGCCAAACAATAGTCAGCCGTTATTATCATGAAATTCTGGAAAGTATTTCATGATAATAACTCAAGAAGCCACCGAAATTGATTTTTCGATGGCTTCTTTTTAGAATGACCTATTAGTTTGGCAGGACTGTTATCTACTATATGGAATTTGACTCAGTTGACAATACCTACATTTAGTCAACTCATATCTTGGAACTGGCAAGCGAGTTCGCAGCTTGAAATCCAATATCATGACACTAGGCTGCCCAGTACCTTTAAAGTCATTTCCTGTCACTCATCAGACTACAAAACTCTGCTGACGGGTTGGCTGCTGTGCTTCTTTAGGCGTTAATTTTGGACTTGCCAGCCGCAAGCGCCTGCACATCATCGGTGGTGAGAGTCGCGCCACCCACTCCCCAGTCACCGCTCTTGACCTCTTCGATCACAACCCACGTCACTGGACGCAGGTTCTCGCCTTCGATCGACACCATCGTGTCAGTTAGCTTGCGGATCATCTCCTGCTTTTGGGCTGACGTGAAAACGCCTTCGATCAATTTTACATTCACTAATGGCATAGTTTTCTCCAGTTTGTAATTAAGAGTAGCTATAAATCTGTCCGAACTGAGCTGAACCCCCGGAAACGAGCATTGTCTTGAATCAATAGGTTAAGGGTTGCAAGTAGGCGGGTTTTTTGAGGTGTTAGGTTTGATGCAAAGCGGCCCGAGGTTGGTTAGAGAATTAGGTCGGCTAATAAATGCTAATGGACCAGCCTTGTGTTCACCATTAAAGGGGGTAGGTTTGCGAACATCAAAGCCACACGCGGCAGCATCTTGTGGGTTGTTAAACCAAAACCCTATATGGAAAGTGTTAGTAGGTGGTAAGTTCACTTGCGGATCAAAACCGAAAATCTGATCTAGCAGGATAGTTTTAATTGTCACAAGTCCAGGCTCAACGTCAGATTGGTACCAAGCCAGACCAAAGTTCTTGAATTTTGGGTTTGGGGTACCGAATGCCTGCTGAGGACTATTCTCTACAGTAAATAGGTCAAACTTCAAACCCGGCTTGAAATTTGTCAGCCTCAAAGTCAGATTGTCATTAAGATTGCCACGCTTGACGATGGCTTGAACCCGAGGCGTGACTCCAGGAGTGGCTGCCATGCAATTAATGAACTGCGTGTTCGGAAATAACTCAAAACTAGTTTCATCAGAACTTGATGAACGCTGCGCTGTCGCAACCTGGCTGAACCCAAATACTAATAGCAACCCGACTGCAAATACGCGAGAAGCTATTAAGGATGGAAATTTGTGAAACATAAATTTAAACTCTCTTGTTAAATCTCAAGTTTTCAAAGCAGTATTGGCGTACAAAATCCCCGGATTTGCACGGTGACTCCTTTTACATCTATCAGAGGTTGATTGGGGAATTATGCAAGAGTATATGCCGGAGGCTTTCTATTCTATATTGGGTGCTATTACGAGCTTGAGTATTCACCGATTAATGTGGGGTCAGTAGAAAGAGAAGATATTCAGCTTTGGGAAAAAGCAGAGCGTGTATTGCAACAAATAATAGAAGAAAAATAGGGATAAGAACTTAGACAAAATAAAGGATTTTCCCTCTAGGTGATGACGCAACTCAAAACCTAGCAAGCTCAATTAAGAGCGGTGGTCGTACCTTTCTTTTGATCTCCAGTTTCATCAATAATTACAATGATTGGTCTTCCTTTTAGTACCTCTAAAATTAGTTGTAATCGCAAAGTTCTTAACTGTTCTACTAACCAAGATGATGTAGTTAAGTGCAGGATGTAGTCCTTGATAGTTATCTAGCCCGACAATTTTCGCTATTTCAGGTAGACTTTTCCGTTTTAAATCAGAAATACATCCTATATGTAGATATTTGAAAGCTTCAAAATTTCTAACATCTGAAAACAGGCTTTCATACCACAAGCAATATTCATCCACAAACTTGACGGTTTTTATGGGTGAACGAGGCTCTACCATGCTCTGTGTCTTCGTTCTAGGCTTTGTACATTATTATACTACCGCGATAGTGACACAAGAGGGATAAGGTGCGCCTCGTCCTTTATAAGCACCAGGTGTACCCCATACGCATCGGTTAGATGCTAAACGCAACAACAGGTCTGCGTTAATCTCCTCCGTGGCTTGGACAAATTTGGCATTGCCGTAGCCTCGGTCATAAGCGGCAAGTGGTCTTTTTCCTAACTCACGGGTTACAAGTTTTAGTTAAAAGCTATGATCTCCTGCTAGAAAAGGCTGTTCATCCGTCGCTATCTCCTGTACCAGCAGCTTCATCAGCAATATTTTCGGTGGACGACTGATCATGCAGTGCTGCATAAATGCTCGACCATTGCCGTCGAAATACTGGGCTTTGTGACAAGCTTACAAATTATGGGATACTCGGACTTATTAATACTGCATCCATCAATTCAAATACTGCATCTTTAGCTTTCCCCAAACAATCGTAGATACCTTGGCGGAATTTTTCTAGTTGTGTCAGGATCGTCACGTCAATGATTTATCAAAGGGTTACAAATTACGTTTGTTGTATGGTTGACTCCACCAACACGCGCTCCTGTTTGATCAAAATGCTGCCAAGGACTACTTGCTAAACCTGATTCGTATACTTCTTGATACTCTGCAACAAAAACATCAGAATTTTTAATTAACAAATTCGATAAATATCCCGCACTCATCGAAATACCAATATCTTCTAAAAATTCTAGAAGTTTACCTTGGGTCATGTTCCCACCGTAATACAGACTCATTACTAAGGCTTTTATTCCCGGGTCGAATTCTCCGTCGTAACCCGATGGTAGGGATGCTAAATAAGTTTTTCTTAATTTGTGTGAGTAATATTTTTGCTTGCGGAATAATACGTTATCTGTTTTGAATACAATGTCTTGGATTATTACTTCCTCATAACCCTTAAATTTTGCATCTGGTGGCAATTTTTCTTTCGGGTAAGTAACTATCTCTTCTCGATCTACTTGTATTGTCTCGTTTTTACTTCTTTTACTATGTTCCGTTGGGGTTTTTCGCTCTTTTTCTGATGAGTGGTCGTTTTTAAACCCTTTTTTCTTATTAGCTTTTATGTCTGGTTTCCCTTCTTCGCCTTTGAGACGGTTGTTTTCGTCCCGCAGTTTTTGGTTTTCATCTCGTAGCTCTTTAATTTCTAATTGTTGCTGTTCTATTAAATTGAGTAATATTTCTACTGTCCGGCGCATCGATTCATCTGCAATCTCTTTAGTGTTGATGGTTTGCAGCAGTGAAGATACTAAGTTCTCCGCAGATGATTTTTGCGTCATGTGTCATATTCTATAACCCAGTGTGTACCAATTTAAATTCTGATTTTTTGTTTCTACCCCGATTTACCGAGCGGATACTATTCTTGCTTAACCTGTACAGACTGTCTGTACAGGTTGATTCTTCTATCGTAACAGAACAGAAATTGATAAAGTAAAATTTTCAAAAAACCTGGTCAAGCAATTCTGACTAGCTAAACTGCTGGGCATAAAACCGCGCATAGCGATGCTCTAGGGCTAATAATTCTTCATGGGTTCCCGATTCGACAATTTGTCCTTGTTCGAGAACTAAAATACGATCGCACCTTCTCACGGTCGATAAACGATGAGCAATAATAAACACTGTCCGTTTTTCCATCAATCTTTCCAGCGCTTCCTGTACCAGCGCTTCTGACTCAGAATCTAACGCTGATGTCGCCTCATCAAGAATCAAGATTTGGGGATTAAGCAGAACAGCACGAGCGATCGCAATTCTTTGTCTCTGTCCACCTGATAAGTTTACCCCACGTTCGCCTACCCAAGTCTTATAACCCTCTGGTAGTTGGCTAATAAACTCATGGGCATTAGCAATTTTTGCCGCCTCTTTAACTGCTTTGATGTCAAAAATATCTTGTCCAAAGGCAATATTTTGGGCAATTGTCCCCGAAAACATAATAGTTTCTTGAGGAACAATCCCAATTTGTCGCCGCAGACTATGCAGCTTGACATCCCGAATATCAACACCGTCAATGAAGATTTGACCAACTTCGGGGTCGTAAAAACGCGGGAGGAGATTCACAAATGTGGTTTTACCAGCACCAGAAGCACCCACAAGTGCGATCGCTTCACCTGGTGATACCAATAAGCTAATATCTTTTAATACAGGTTCACCTGGTTTATAGGCAAAGGAAATATGACGATATTCTACCTTGCCTTTGACTGGGGGGAGAGCGATCGCATTTGTCTTTTCAATCACCGTCGGTTGAATTGCCATCAATTCAAAAACGCGATCAACAGATGCTTCACCCTGCTTAAATTCGTTGTAGTTGTTAGTAGTATGGCCAATGGGATCAATTAACAGCGCCGCCGCCGCCAGATAACTGAAAAAATTCGCCACTGTCAAGTTACCTTGGGAAATTTGCCATGCTCCCACAATCAGTAACGATAACGCACTTAAGGCTTCTAGAAACCCGATGATCGGAATCTGAATTGCTTTCAGGCGTTCAGCTGAGTATTTGGCTTTCAGACTACGCTCTGCTTCATGTCCAAAGCGGGCGATTTCGTAATTTTCGGCAGCAAAAGCCTGTACCAAACGAATACCGTTGAAAACTTCTGAGAGTATGGCTGATAAACCCGATACCCGATTTTGACTTTTTAAAGAATACTTGCGTAACCGTTCCCCAAACCAGCCGACTAAAATGCCCATCAGCGGCGCAACTATGACTGTTGCGAGTGTCAGTTGCCAATTTAGGTAAATCATGTAAATCGGAATTGCCACCAACTGCAAAATGCAGGGAATAAAGTCGTGAAAGACTTTATTTACCACTTCGCCAACTCGGTCGACATCTTCAGTGAGACGGTAAGATAAATCACCAGCTTTTGCAGTTTCAAAATAGCTGAGATTTAGCTTTTGCAGATGGGCGTAGACTTGTTGGCGGAGATGAAAAGCAACTCGCAAAGCCGCTTTCGCCATATACATATCTTGTATAGACTGAAACAAGCCTCTGACAAGAAATACTAAGGCACAACTACCAGTTATTTGAGCGATCGCTACTACATTACCTTGGGCAAAGGGAATTGCCAACTTCCCGGCGACATTAATCAACACTAATGTCGCCAGCACGTATCCTAAGATGCCAATAAGTCCCTTGGTGATGGTTTGCCACTGGAGTCGGATATAAGGCAGTAGTAGCCAGTAATTAGAACGGGTTTTCAAGCTCGAAAGTCCACAACGATATTTTCCTTTGTTTGACGCTAGCAGTTTTTGGTGAGTTTCTGAACACTTAACTAATTAGTTACAAACTGTTTTAGCGTTGATCCTAGAGTTAGTTCATAAATACTAGTAGTCTGTCAAGAACTAATTGACCGATAAATTCCTTGTAGAGACGGCGATTTATCGCGTCTCTCTAACCGTCAAAATGAATTTGACAGACTACTAGATAGATCCATTTAATTGCGGTGTGACAGTTCTGGGTGTGGAATCCCGGTTAGAACAACAAGGTAAACCGATTGCAGCTAATGACTTATTAATTGCTGCCCATTCTTTAACCTTGGTCTAACTCTCGTTACCGCCAATATTCGTGAATTTTCCCGTGTTCCTAATTTAAAAGTAGAAAACTGGCTCGAACCTCGCTAAAATCAGAAGTATCTAAAAAATTAGCCCTCTCCTTGTAACTAAGGAAAGGACTAAATTAATCTTAAAATACTTCGTAATTTTCCGGTTCAATTACGAATTACGAATTACTTAATATCCGCCTTCTTCTTCGTATTCTGGCTGCCTTTCCTTAACTTTCTTGGGAATATTCACAGGCTTCGGTGCATCTTCCCAAGCATCGCCGTCTACGTCGTCATAATCATCGTATTCGTCAACGTAAGGCTTGCTATAGGGCTGGGCTTCATACTTTAACGGCTGCGGTTGTTGATACCTGTCGTTGCCCGTTGCTTCGCTCCAGTTATCTTCTTCCTCGTCTTCTTCGTATTGAATAGACTCATACTGCCGCGCCTTCATTACCTGACGCTGTGGCCTTTCCTCTTCCACATAGTCTTCATTCCATTCTTCTTCCCGCGCTACGGGTTCGGGAGCGCGAACTTTTTGCCTGGGTGGCTGCAATGGCACTCCACTAGGCAGTTGATTGGGTGGTGCAATTGTACGTGGTGGAGTATAGCCGTATTCTTCTTCTGCATCCCGTTCCCACGGCGCTTTACCGATACCCAAGCGCTCTAGTAAACCAACTGTCAACTGATTTACCCGTTCTTCGGCTCCCTCAAACACAATCAACCGATTGGGGCCAGTGCTGACAATTTCATCTACTGAGAACTCATAAGTACTCACAAATTGATCGGGAATTTGGGGCAATCCTAAAGAAGCAATAACTATAGATTCAAGCTTCCCGGTTTCGCCGTTGAATTTGAAGCCTCGAACTTTGCCTAGTACTTCACCTGTTTCTGTAATTACTTCCCAGTTAATCAGATTACTGAGAGATTCAACTTCGATATCTTCAATGACATCTTCGTTATCAACCAGGATGACATCGCCAATCTGGCTGATGTTGTTGAGGTACATATAGCGCGGTATGCCCGAAATGGAGATCAGGCTGTCTCGCAAACCAAGAGCCACAACCTCTCTTTGATCGATATCTACCCAGACTTGACTGATGATGCCTAGCCGCTTGCCGTTGTCGCGGGTAATCACCTGGGTATTTAATATGTCGGAACGCCTAATTATCTGTTCGGAGGTCATTCTATACCGAGTCCTGATCTCGAATCCGGTTTAACGCGATGTGCGACTTCTTCTTGGAACCCCGCTTCCATTCCTCTCTCACAGTGAACGAGAGGCTTTGATTTTTGCTCTCTTTCGCTGGTAGGGAAGGGGTTGGGGGTTAGGTTTGAGAGAAAGTCGGACATTACGTGGTTTATCTATACACTATTATTAACAAAAACTCAAGCAGATGTATTGGATGATTGTAACTTAATCCCCAAAACTTGAGTGTAAGCTCCTCGTGCTTGAGTAACGCCAATTGTGCGTTCGGCTGATTCTATCATCGGACGACGCAAACTCACAACTATAAATTGCGCTTGTTGTGACTGTTGTTTAATCATTCTAGCTAATCGCTCTACATTTGCCCCATCTAGAAACATATCTACTTCGTCAAAGGCGTAAAATGGCGATGGGCGGTAGCGTTGCAGGGCAAAGATAAAGCTCAGGGCTGTGAGTGATTTTTCTCCCCCAGACATTGATGCTAGGCGCTGTACAGGTTTACCTTTGGGGTGTGCGACTAAATTCAGTCCACTGCTAAAGGGATCTTCGGGATTTTCGAGTTGCAAGAAGCCGTCGCCGTCGGAAAGAATGGCAAAAATTGATTGAAAGTTTTCATTAACGGCATCGAAAGCTTCTTTAAAGGCAAGTTGCCGCAATGTGGTAAAGTTTTCGATCCGTAAAAGTAGTTCGGTGCGTTCCCCTTCTAGTGTCTCTAATTTTTGCGTGAGTTCTTGGAGACGGTTTTGAGTGCGTTCGTATTCTTCTAACGCCAGCATATTGACGGGTTCCATTGCCTGTAAGCGTTTGGTAAGCGATCGCAATTCTTTCTGCAATTCTTCTAAATCTACCTGATCTGGAACTTCCGGCAGTGGATTTGGTAATTCTGCTCCCACATCCCGCAATTGAGTTTGCAGTGCAATTAGTTCCTCGCGCCGTTTCTCTTGAGTTTCTTGGAGTTTTTGGATTTCCCATTCCAATTGTTGTTGACGCAAAAGATGCGATCGCACTTCTAGTTCTGTAGCGTCGCGTTTTTGTTTCTCTTCGCCCAAATTCTGCTCCATTTCACTCAACGATAAACGGGTTTGGGTGATGAGAGTGCTGAGTGCTGAGTGCTGAGTGCTGAGGGTATTTAGTTGATTTTGTTGCGCCTCTTGTTGGTGATGATATTGGCTAATTCGCTCCTCCCCTTCTTGGATTTTTTCTTGCAAACGTTGTTGCTGATTTTCTAAATTTTTTAATCTTTGTTCCGCTTCCCGTAACGCTGTTTCACGTTGTTGCAATTGTTGCTCTTGAATTTTAATGGTTGCCTGGATTTGTTGCCATTCACTGGGAGTTTGGGATGCTTCTAGCTCTGCTAAGGCGTGTCGCAATTGTTGCAACTCATTTTCTTGTCCCGGTAATTCCCGCTCTAAAATTTCTAATCGGGATTGAGCAGTGGCTAACTTTTGGCTGTTTTGGGCGAGTTGCGATCGCGTCCCCTCTAATTGCGTTGTTAAATTCTTAATATCCTTCTGTAACTGTTCCAATTGCAACTGTTGTTCGCGCCGCGCCTGACGCGATTCTGTGAGTTCCTGGGTGAGTTTTTTGGTTTTGGTTGACAAAGTTGCGATCGCTTCTGTACAACGCTCTAAAACCCGTTCAATGTCCACTAAGCGAGTTTTTAAAGCGATCGCTTCATCAGATTCCGCCGCTTCCACATTGCCAAACCGCAAGGACGAACGCTGGGTGTTACTACCACCAGTCATTGCACCGCTAGTTTCCAGAAGTTCTCCGTCTAAGGTAACGATGCGATACAGTCCTAAATTTTTCCGCGCCGCTTCCAGGTTGGCAAAAACTACCGTGTTACCGAAAACATAGCTGAAGACATCTTTGTAACGGCGATCGCAATCAACTAAGTTAACAGCATAGTTAACGAAACCGCTAGCAAAACGCAGTGTTGCATCTTGAGTAAATTTGGGAGCGTGAATTTTATTGAGTGGTAAAAAAGTCGCTCTCCCTGCACGTTTCTGTTTGAGCAATTCAATCCCGGCGGCGGCGATGCTGTCATCTTCCACCACGATATGTCCCAAGCGTCCCCCAGCAGCCATTTCCAAAGCTAGCTGATGGCGAGGTTCCACTTTTCCTAACTGCACAACTAAGCCACAAAGTCCAGGTATGCCCGATTGTAAAATGACTTTACTCGCTTGAGTTCCTTGAACTTCTTGCTGTGCTTGCGCTTGCGCCTCGATTTTATCCAACTGGCGTTGTTTTTCGCGTTGTTCAAAAAGTAACCGTTTTTGGGTTTCCTGTTGGATTTGCAGTTCTTGTTCTGTGGCTGAGAGATTTTGAGCTAAATTTTGGATGGGTTCGCTAGAGGCGTTAAATTCCGTTTCAACTTGATTACACTCAGTTTGTTTTTCTGCTAACAGCGGTTCGTCGCGTTCAATTAACTGAGTTTGCTCTTGGATAAGCTGCTGTAACTGATTATTGCGTTCCCTGAGTTGTGCTTGTTCCGTGCGTTGCGGTTCTAGGGTGTGCAGCAAAGCTTCAATTTGACGGTTGAATGCCGTTTGTTGCTGTACCCACGCTTCCGAAGCTGAGGCGATTTCTGCGGCGGCTTCGCGGGAGGTTTCTAAGGCTTGCTGTGCTTCATTTCTTTGGTGCTGGGAAGACACGATGAATCGCGTCTCTACAATGTGTGTTTCGGCAATTTCTTCTAGGGAATGGCGGTGTTTTTGAATTTCTTGCTGAGTCTGAGTTAGACGTTTGGCAGTTTCTTGGAAAGCTGTTTGTAATTCGGTTAGCTGACGCTGGAGTTGCTTACGTTCTGCTTCTTGGGTGGCAAGGGTAGATTGTACCGCCAAAAGTTCTTCTTCTCCCAAGGCTTTTACATGGGCGTTGAGTTGTTCAAGTTCAGCAGTTTTTTGAACGATTTCGGAATTTAGGTTTGTGAGTTGGGTAGTGAGTTCAGTGAAATTGCGATCGCCTGTTTGAATTTCGTGAACTAACTTTTCTTGTTGCGCTTGTAGCGATCGCCATGATAAAACAGCTTCCCAAGATTGTTTCGCGAGAAATTCCGTGCGGAGTTTTTGATATTTCTCAGCTTTCGCCCTATCTTGAGAAAGGCGATCGCGTTGTGCAGTTAATTCTGTTTCAATAATCCGACAGCTATCTTCCTTTTCCTTCACCTCATCTAAAGTTGATTTGGCTTGGACAATTTTGCGATCGAACGCCGCCACCCCAGCCAATTCATCAATAATTTCCCGTCGTTCCCGCGCATTCATTGAGATAATGCTGGTGACATCCCCTTGCAGCACAACGTTGTAGCCTTCGGGATAAACCCGCAGGTTACTTAATTCCCCATGCAATTCTGTCAATGTGCAAGCTTCACCATTGATATAGTAATTCGAGGTGTAAGTCCCTTGGTGAGTAACTCTTAGCCTTCTAGTAACACTCCACTCTGCCGATTTTGGATTTTGGATTTTGGATTTTGGATTTTCTTCCCCTACTTCCTCTACCTCCTCTACCTCCTCTATTTCCTTCCTTTGCGCCTTTGCGTCTTTGTATGAGATTTCATCCGACAAATCAAACGTTACAGTGACGCTAGCCTCAATAGAAGCGCGTCCTTTAGCTGTTTGAGTATTATTTACCAAATCTGGGAGGCGATCGGCTCGCATTCCCTTAGAACTGGAGAGTCCGAGGCAAAATAGCAGTGCATCTAAAATATTTGACTTACCCGAACCATTTGGCCCAGATATGACAGTACACCCCGGTAGCAAAGGGACTGAAGTAGTGCCACCGAAGGATTTGAAGTTGGTAAGTTCCACGCGCTTGATATGCACCATAGGCGCTGGTTCACTGGGCTAATGAAGAACAAGTGTATCAACTAATTAAAAATTCGCAAGAGGGTAGAGGGGAAATTTAGGATTATCGTAGACGCGCGTAGCAGCAAGCCGCAGGCTACGACAAAGGAAGTCAGGAGAATCGTGGTTCAGAGAAAACTACAATATTACTAGAGTTAGCATGAGCATGAAATTTAATTGCACACCATCAACAGCAACTAAATAAACTGATTCCAATTTTATTTGAGTTAAACGAGGAAAAGGTAAATCAATGACAATTACTTTAGACGCAAGAAATCTTAGTCTGAAAGATGTTCAAAGCCTTCTAAAATTAACAGAACAGTTAAATGAATCATTTACATCATTGCTATTGCTAACAAATCTCACAGAATTTGAGCATCAGGAATCACAGGTAATCCGTAATATATACCATGAATATTACTCAGAGGGTAAAATCTCTGAAGGACAAATAAAATTTCTCTTTCTTGCACCATTAATGAAGTTAAGTAAGTCGGCGGGAAAATTTATAAGTATGTAACAAAATTTTAACCAGAGAGATTAGAGTTAAATTTAATACGTTGTGTCCTATAATTTCCTCTTTCTCCTCTAGCTTGAACACCATCTATTACTGCGTAAGCAAGATCCAACTCATCATCAAACATTCGTCCTGCTAGTTCATCCTTTTTAAGGTGTTGCCATTCCAATTCAATCGGATTCATTTCGGAGCAATATTTGGGCAAAAAGAAGATGTATAAACCCATCTGTTCCCACTTTGACCATAACTGCTGCACCTGAAGACATCGATGTATCGGCCCGTTGTCCTGCACTATTACTCTGATGCGCCCGATCTTTTGGGCTGACTCCGCTTCTTGCTCCATCATCTGGATATAAGATTTTCTGTCAACACCACCAATAACCAAACCGTAAACAAAGCTGATTATTGGTTGAAAAAATCCAATAATGCTTAATCTACGACCACGACGTTTACTTTGTTCTAGTCGTTTTTGCTCACCTCGGAAGTAATAGGTGTAACCCGGTTCGCTCCATGCACAAAACCCTGATTCATCCAAATACTTCAAGTCTATTTCTCCACTAGCAGCAGACAGTTCTAACATATCTAGGTCTGCTTGCTTTATTTCTTGGACTTTTGGGTCTTGTTTCCCTTTGTGGCTCTTTCTGACTCGTTTCCAAATAACCCCCTTTTTTTGAGTACCCGTCTTAATCTGTCGGGACTCAGTTTAATAGAGCGATCTCTCTCTAATTTTTGAGCTAGTTGACGACTGTTATATGTACGTGGCTCTTCTTTGAGACATTCCTCCAAAAATACTATATCCTCTTCGCTATACTTGGTTTTGCCTCCTCTACCTGGGTTATCCCAAAGCCCTTCTAAATCAAGTTTTCGCCATTTATGTAAGATTTCTCTTACCGTTTGAGGAGTCCAATTGAAATGAGCAGCTATTTTTTCTACGTACCAGCCATGTGCATTTAGTCTAATGACCTCTGCTCGGTCTTTAACTTTCTGTGGTACATCCGCAGTTCTTAGGTTTAACAGGGTTTTATCTTGCTCATAGCTTAGGAACACCCTTAGACGAGCGCCCATACTCAGTCACCTCGGTAGATATATTCTCCGTATTTATTTATCTTTACATAGTTTGGTTTTTCCATGCCGACTTACTTAACTGGTTTCTTCTATCAGTCCAGCATTAAAATTACATTAGAAGAAAATATAGCTGACATCTCTATAGAAGATGAAGATACAAATATCAAAGGACGGATGGATATTTTAGCTGTTAGCAAGACTCAAAAAAGAATAGTAACTACGCCTTTTTGGATACTAGTAATTGAATCTAAAAATAGTAGTTTTAATGCTTTGGAAAGATTATCGCAGTTGCTCACTTATGCCTACAAAAGTCTAGAAAATCAAACATCAGTTTGGGGCGTGCTACTAACGGTATGGATTACCAGTTTGTCTATATGCAGCAAGGGAATCCTTCTGTGTATCAATTATTGCCAAAACTAGATATAACTCGCTCTAAATCTTCAATCGAGTTGTTACAAGTTCTTAAATCGATTTGCCTATTGTAGTTCAATTTTTTCCCTTAAAATTTATGGTGATGAATTTTATTTTACCAATTTTTTACCCTTATTTAAGTAAAATAAACAGGACTTACGCAGACGTAAATCCTGTTTATCTTTGATGATGAATCTAACTGTTAGCTGAGAGCTTCAGTTATTCTGTTATGGCTTTTTCACAGTTTCAACTTTTGCTTCTACCTTCACTGTCTTCACACCTTGAACTTCTTTAGCCAAGGTTTCAGCTTTCTTGAGTTCTTCAGCAGAAGTTGCTGTGCCTTTGAGGATAATTTCACCCTCTTTATTTTCAACTTGTAATTTATTACCTGGTAAACCTTTGTTCAACTTTTGACTAACTTCGGTTTTTAAGTCGCCTTTGGTTTTTGTTACTGCGGTTTTTTCAGCATTGGTTTTAACTTTAGTGCCTGCACTAGCTACTAAAGGAGTGGTTTGTGTTGCTGGAATTTTGGCAGTAGTTTTATCCGTAGTTTGATTTGTCTGAGAAGCTGGTTTTGCTGGTGCTTGAGCGGCTTCATTAGTAGTGCTAGGAGTTTCCGAACCAGTTTTAGGAGCCTCTTGACAGCCAAAAGTACCAACTACCAAAATGCTACTAACTAGTAATGGAATTAGCTTTTTCATTATCATCTCCGAATTGAGTACTTGAAGCAATTAGTTAATGTGTGTGTCATGGTGAGGAGCAGATGTTAAAAAGCAATTAAATATGAGGCAGTAAAAGTACCCAAGCAAGCACTCAGGTTACTTAAAATTGAAACTTGGACGATTTCTGGAGGCTAAGATTTTGCAGCCAGTTTTTTGAAAAGCGCCAATTCAATTTTTCTAACGGTTGCTGACCAGTATAGCTCTACATACAATCTGTAACGCAGATGCTAAGGAGCTTTATTAAGCTGAGACTGTACAGCTTTACAGTCGTGACTCGATATTATCAGATTTGAGTCAGTTTGGCGATGTCTATGACGAATTCCAAACGAAGAGCGTTTTTGCAATTCTGTCTCAACAAACTTACCAACAAAATGTTACTTTAGAAAACTATGGCTTACTGACAATGCCCTAAATATCAGGAAATATTAGCCAATGCCCTACCTTACTTCCGCCAGCCAAATTCGTGCTATTGTCGCTGAATATACCAATGCTAAAATTCTGTGGATAGATACAGAAGTAGCTGACTATAAAAGTCGTAATCCCCGACTGTCACTGATTCAGGTATTAGATAATCCTCAAGATATGAGTGGCGATCGCGTCTATCTTTTAGATGTCTTAGATCAGCCTGATATTATAGCTGAATTTATTGAAGAAATTATGATAAATTCTGCTATTGAAAAAGTTTTTCACAACGCCAGTTACGATCTAAAGCTTCTCGGTAACAAGAAAGCCAAAAATATTACTTGCACTTTGGAAATGGCAAAAAAAATTCCCTATTATCTGTTACCATTACCCAACTACCAACTCAAGACTATAGCTACAGCACTTTGTAGCTTTAACAATATCGATAAACAAGAACAAACAAGCGATTGGGGAAAACGCCCCCTAACTGAAGAACAAATAGAGTATGCTTACTTAGATTGTATTTATCTTGCTCAAATTCACTTAAACTTGTTACGATTACAAGCCCAAGCCAGCCCCGAACCCGCAACGGAAGACTTAATATCACTAAGTACCAAATACTCACAAGTTGAGCAGCAATGGAAGTTGTTGAATTCAGAATTTGAGCATTTGCAAGAACGTATAAAAAAAGCTATGCAGGCTCAGAATATATCTGAAACTTATGATTACAAGCTGACTAGTTATGAGCGCACTACAATCAAAGCTACATTTACCGAATTGGCAAGGCTAGCACAAACTCAAGGTATTAATTTAGATTTTCCAATTACACTAACTCAGAAACTTCAAAAAGATTTAGGGCAAAATCTGGAACAATTGTCTGTAGATATTGACAAAAATACCTCTTGGCGGCTAATTCCCAAAACTCAACAGAGTGAAACTGAGGATGATTAAATTGTTCATCAGGCTACAAATGCCAGAATTTATAGAGTTATTGTAAAGAATAAATCTTGAAATTTAATAATTATTTTCTCGTGCCTTCCCTGATAAATCTATAAGATATTAGGGAACTTTGTCAATTAACTTTAAAGGTCTATTAAAAGTTAAAATAATTATTGAGTTAAAGAATTAAAATCTAGGTTTTGGTATTAATTCGATTTAGGTAATATGGCAGTTTAGATTAACTTATGAGACGGCGTTTATTTGGGCAAAAGCGAACAAGGGTAAATACTTTATTTACCATAGCTATTTTTACTACATTGGCTGCAACTAGCAGTATTTCTTGTAGTAAGAATGACAATGTGTTGGTGACAGAAATAGGAGTCAGTCAACCTAGCCGTCGTTCAGCTACAACTTCCAGAGGTGGAGAATTCTATCTTCAGGGAAAGAATCAGCATTTAAATGGCGACTTACAAGCTGCGATCGCATCATATAGTAAGGCAATTAGTCAAAATTCTCAATATGGCGCTGCCTACAACGGCCGGGGATTAGCCTACTTCGATTTGGGAGACAAAGAAAAAGCGATCGCAGATTACAATCAAGCACTCCGCATCAACCCTAACGACGCTGAAGCCTACAATAACTTAGGAAATGCCCGCGCCTCATTAGGAGGTAACAGAGAAGCAGTCAAAGATTACAGTGAAGCGATTCGACTCAATCCCAACTATGCCGAAGCCTACAATAACCGAGGAAATGCCCGCGCCGCCAATGGAGACAAAAAAGGGGCAATAGACGATTTTGGTCAAGCAATTCTCCTCAACCCCAGATATGCGATCGCTTATAATAACCGAGGAAATGCCCGTGCTGCCAATGGAGATCCTAAGGGTGCGATCGCAGACTATAATCAAGCCATTCGCCTCAATCCTAACTTTGCCCCTGCCTACAATAATCGGGGAAATGCCCGCGCCACCAATGGAGACAAACAAGGGGCACTCAAAGACTTACAACAAGCAGCAAACATTTTTCAAAGTCAAGGTAACAACGACTTATACCAACAAGTGATGAATAACATCAAAGAACTTGGACAGTAGGGAAAAGCCAAGTCAATTTAACATTAAAAGTGCGGTTAGAAACCGCGACTACACAGGCAAAACCCACCTCCGTGGGTTAAATTAAAAATCCTCAATTTTGTTTCTTAGTCCGCGCAGGCGGACTTTGTTTGTGTAGACGCGAATTCTATTCGCCTTCTTTGTCCGTTAACAAAATTACATCCCAGAACCAATGTGAATACGATCCTCAACTTCCGCAAATTTTTCCTGTGCTTGCTCTTCAGTACTCAATAGGGAAACGACAATCGCCACAATAAACGCCAGTGGGATACTGATTAATCCAGGATTTTTCAGTGGAAAGGGTGCAGAAGCGTGCTTAAGAATCGTTACTTGAATCGTAGGCGACAAATAAATCAGTACTAAAGAGGAGACAGTACCTACTAACATACTCGCAACCGCACCGTTAGTAGTGAAGCGTCGCCAAAGCATTGATAAGAGCAATGCTGGGAAGTTTGCACTAGCTGCGATCGCAAATGCTAAACCTACCATATAAGCGACGTTTTGACCTTTAAACAAGATACCCAAGAATATCGCCACCAATCCCAAAAGCATTGTCGCACCGCGAGCCACTTTCAGTTGTTCTGACTCGTCAGCATGACCCGATCGCACCACGTTCACCCATAAATCGTGGGACAATGCAGCTGCACCTGAGAGTGTCAACCCAGCGACAACCGCCAAAATCGTTGCAAAGGAAACAGCCGCAATAAAACCTAAGAAAGCATCACCACCGAGAAATTCTGCCAACATCGGCGCGGCCATGTTACCACCAGTACCAATTTTCTCGATCGCATCTTTACCTACCAGCACCATCGCACCAAAACCCAGGATGAAGGTAAGGAGATAAAAAACGCCAATAATAGCTGTGGCATAAGTAACAGAGAGCCGTGCTGCTTTGGCGTCGGGTACTGTGTAGAAACGCATTAGGATGTGAGGTAATCCAGCAGTGCCGAACATCAACGACAGTCCCAAAGAGATAGCATCCAAGGGGTTGGAAACCAGTTTGCCCGGAGCTAATACACCTGTATACTTCGCAGATGCAGCAGCGAAAAGAGCAAGTGGGTTAAAGCCAAATTGTGCCAGTACCAAAATAGCTAGTAAGATAGTTCCGCCGAGCAACAGAACTGCTTTGATAATCTGTACCCAGGTGGTGGCAATCATCCCACCAAAAATCACATAAGCCATCATCACACAACCGACAATGACCACAGCTAGTTCATAATCAAAGCCAAATAATAGTTTGATTAGTTCACCAGCACCTACCATCTGGGCGATTAAGTAAAAGCTAATTACTACCAGCGTTCCAATCGCAGAGGCGATACGTACAGGTTTTTGCTGCAAGCGATAAGCCACTACATCAGCAAAAGTGTATTTACCTAAGTTACGTAGTGGTTCGGCAATTAAGAACATGACAATCGGCCAGCCCACCAGGAAGCCGATAGAATAAATCAAGCCATCAAAGCCGTTGAGTGCCACCAGTCCAGCGATACCTAAAAAGCTAGCTGCACTCATGAAGTCTCCTGCTAGGGCCAGCCCATTTTGGAAACCGCTGATTTTACCGCCAGCTGTATAAAACTGCGCCGTATTTTTGGTGAGCTTTGCCGCCCAATAGGTAATGCCTAAAGAACTGATAACAAATAGAAAAAAGAAAGCGATCGCTAACGGGTTAAAGTGACCAAGACTAGTAATATCCGCCGCCAGTGGCAGATTGAACCACACACTATTCATGCTTTTTTGGTTTAGTATTTTTGAATTTGGGACTATAAATTGCTATTGGGCATTGGGCATTAAAAAGAGGCAGAGCGGCAGGGTGTGGGAGGTGTGGGAGGTGTGGGAGGATGGGGAAGAAGTCTTATCCCCCACACTCCCCACATTTCTCTTCCCCTGCTCCCTGCTCCCTTGCCCCTACCCCCTCATCCCCATACCCAATTTTCACTTACGTGTCAGCCTTGCGATTTGGTCGTCGTAACTGCTATTTGCCCAACGCACGTAGATAAAAATTAATACCCATGCTGAGACAATTACCAGCGCCCCTAGTAAAATTCCCAGGCTCAGACCAGGCAATACTAATGACCCCAGCAGGGGCTTATTGAACGCGATTAATAGGATAAAGCCGAAGTAAATAAACATCATGGCTCCACTGAGAATCAGGGATATCCGCCAACGTTCAGCGGCGAGAGCCTGAAGAGCCTTTGTGCGATCGTTCATGTCTTCCTTTCGGTTGAGAAGATTAGGTCAGATTGTCTCATTGAAGTTGATTTCTGCGTAATTTTCTTAAAGATTATTAGTAAATCTATTGCTATATCAGGTAATAAAATTAACTTTGCAAAGTGATATATCAAAATAACAAGACAATCGCGGCTCTGTCTTGAGTCACAAAAACATAAAACTATATAGCAATCCTATGTGAATTGTAAGAAATTCCCTACTCTTACTTACGCAAATGAGTTCAAAAATTAAATCGGATTGCTATATCTGTGATTTCTGATCAGACCATCTTAGGTATTATATTATACATTATATTGTCTAGTCGACTCAAGTACTAGATTTTTATATACTAAAACTTAAAATAAATACGTAGTTGCTACCAGGTTCTAAAATCCTTATTAGGGGATTTAAGAATTGAAAAATATAATTTTATACCTTGTTTTAATCAAGAGCGATCGCCATTTACATCTTCCATTGACTTATTGATGAGACTATTAATTTTTGGAAGCTTTGGTTCTGTGGGAATTGCTGGTTATTCTTCCTTTGCAGAACGTTTTTTTCAAATTATTAATAAAGATTTAAAAATAATTTACTCCAGTATTTTATTGCTACTATCTTTACAGATTATAGTTAGTGTTATTGTTTTAATATCTTCACCCACAAGTTCAATTGCTTCTGCAATCAATCCAAGCTCTAGTTGTATCTTAGGGAAACCATAATATAGAATTAAATACAGTTCATATAAGCCCAAAATGCTTGTAGAGAGGTCGATTTATCGCGTCTTTGTGATGATTTATCGGATATTTGCGATCTATGATTTTCATCAATAAACCTTAAAATAAGCGTATTGAATACCGACTTATTTGATAAGTCGGTATTCTAATATTTGCATTCTCACAAATCAAATTAGATTAGTATATCTAATCTAATTATCTACACCTACAGAAATAAGTTTGCTGTAATATTCAGTTTTTGCATAGATGCTGATAATACTATCACCAACTGCAAAAAAAGTACCTTCTTGCTCATCTTTAGAAAATTGCAGATTTGGGTATTTAGCAGCAGCTTCATCAGCAGTCATAGCTGTTGCTTGCATTTGATCTGGCAATAGTCCAGTAGAACCAATGTAAAATACTAAGGGACATATTTTGTCTTGGTAGATATTTTCTGCATATTTTTCTAGCTTGTTACTTGCTGCCGTTAAAGCTGCAACAATTTCCTCTTTGTTGATCTGCTTACCAGTTTGTTTATCCTGCAATAACTGCGCCAAACTATCAGCACCAACTTTCTTAAGAATACCTACAACAATACCATTTTGCTCAAGCCCAAGAAAATCATCAAAAATTGGTTTCATCAATTCGTCAACTTTTGTAATCTTGGTACGTGATGATAGTAGCCTGTGCCGAAAAGCAAGATTTTCATTCAATGCCATCTCAAAACTAGGCTTGATGAAAATTTCTCCATTTATTCTATCATAAACACGATACATTCTATTCAGAAACTTGTTAGCAGAATGAAACTTACTGAGGTTAAGAATATCTTGACTACCGACATCAATTTTATAACTCAATCTTGACTCAATAGTACCATTAACTAAAGCTTCATTAATATCTGTGTATTCATTGGTTGTAGGGAAATTAATGTAAATATTTTTAGACAGATAGTGCTTTTTAAACTCATCTAACTGTCCTGCTACAAATACATCTGACTCCTTTCTTAAGTGAGCAGAAATAATACTAATAAGTACTTTAATTTCTGCTAGCTCATTGAATAGTCTATCAATGCTGCTGTAACAACTATTAGCAGCTACAAGGGGCAAGTTATCTAACTCAATGGTATATTCAGCACGGAAATCAAATTCTTTTGCATCCAGTATGCCTTTTTCTTTGAGCAAGTCAAAGGCTTTTTTACTGCTGATTTTGACTACTAAAGACTTTACGTTAATTTTGCCGTCACTGACAATTGTATAGTTATTAAAGGTATTGAGGTCATTCACTAGCAAACCTGCTACCTCAATGGTGGGGGTTTGATCTTCAAATTTGGCAAGTTTGACTTTACGTTTGATAAGCATATTGAGAGTAGCAGTATTGCGATTAAACTGAAAATTGCCCATACTTACATACTCAGCATTATCAATATATTCTGTTCTTAACCAAGGTTGAAGCAGTTCCCCATTTTCGTTTCTAACACCTTTAACACGTTTGATACCTGTTCTTTGATAATGTTCTTGTAGGTGCTTGATATTGACGATAATATTGTTGCGGTACTGTGTAAAAATTTGGATTAGTTCTACCAGAGAAATTTGATTATTCGTCATATTGCTACCTTCTACATAAAGGTCATTAACAATTCAAAATTCAAAAATAAATTCCCTGTAGAGACAGCGATTTATCACGTCTCTCTAACCGTCAAAATGAATTTGACAGACGACTAGCTAGGGCGTTCATTTACTACAAGTTCTGGGCATCGTCTGGTAAATTTCGCGCTGCATACTCACCGGACATCCATACTTTTATAGTACAATTGTATCACAAAAATGCCAAGTTGTGTAGACGTAGCTCGTGGTCAATATGGGTAGTTCACGCTCCAGGTTTGAAATAATCGAAGAGGCGATCGCCTGAATCTGCGCGAATCAATGCCACAACTACATCTGGTAAGGCGGTTAAACTGGGGTAAACCAAATAACGCGGTTCCCAACGGGGGCGGAACTTCTCTTTGTAAGCGTGCAATCCCTTGAAGTTGTAGAAGCGATTCAAGTGCCCATAAAGATAGTGCAATACTTTTTCCAAGCGGCGTGATTCTGGGTTGTCTCCAACTCCCGCAAGGGCAGAAAGACCAAAATTAAAGCTGTCGTAGCCACCCTCTTTAAAATGTTGGAGTAGGGAAATAAATAAAAAGTCCATTGTGCCATTTTCAAGAGATGAGCGATGTCGCATCATGTCAATAGTGGCTTCGTTGAGTTGGTACTCTCGGAGAATGTTGGCAAAGGCGCTGATCTGACCTTCAGGATTATGCACTACAGCAATCTCGCACTCTCGCAGGTAAGCTTCATCAAACCAACCCAAAGAAAATTGTTTTTCCGAACCTTGCGCCATTTTCAACCATTCATCACTGACAGGTTTGAGGAGGTGCAATAAATCATTGGCGATGGGTGGTTGATAAAAGTCGATTTGGTATCCTAGCTTAGTTAAACGACTGATTGAGGGTCTAAAGTTTTTACCGGCTTTACCTTGTAACGTAAAACTTTTTAGGTCAACGATCGCTTCTTCTCCAATCTTGAGTACTCTAAACCCCAATGACTTGTAAAGCTCAATATCATCGGGCAAAGTTTGATAAAAACTGGGATACCAGTCGTTACGCTGGCAAAACTCTCGGAAAGCAACAATTGTCTCTTTGCGGTCTTCAACAGGGCCAATGGGATCTCCTAAGGCGATCGCACCCCGTCCCTTAGGAACATAAGCAATTACACTGTTACCAGAAGGACTGAAATAATAACTCTTATCATTTAAGAGTGCGATCGCTGCTAAAGAAGAACATCCATATTGCTCGACAATTTCTTTAGCCCTTTTTCGCTCATTTGTAGTTGCTAGATTTTGCCAAAACACAGGTTGCAATAGCATTAGCATTGCATAAGCAATAGTAACTGCTGCAATAATATAAATAGAATTAGCAAAAAATTCTCCAAATCGACTTTTTGGTTGCAGTCCCCAATTATCCGCAGTGAAGAACATTGCCAAAGTCTGAACTATCGCTTCACGCCAATTAAAATTCTCGGAAAATTTGCCATCTAACAAATAAAATCCAATAGTTCCGTATGCCAGAGTAAATAATAAAGCGCCTATAAGTACTCTGACTCCTCGTGCGATAGAAGGACGGTCTGACCGCGCCGTGAAAAAATGGCGCATCAAGATTAATTGCACCAGTAAAACCCCAGAGAGTAGACTTTCTTCATAGTCCAATCCCTTCAGCAAATGGCTGAAAATGGAAATTACTAGTAACCCAATGGTAAGCAACCAGGCTATTTTTTTTCGGCGTAATAAGTTAGTAGCAAGTGTTAATAAAATAAACCCAGTCAGGGCTGCAAATATATGACCACTGGCCCGGATATCAAATGGCAAAAATTCCTTCAACCAGTGATTTCTACCATACAGATTAGGTGTCACTGCTGATAACAAATTTACTACTCCGACTAAACCTGTAAGGAATGCCGCACTCCAAAGTCCAATCTGAGTTTTTAAATTATTAGTCATTAGTCATTAGTCATTGGTCATTGGTCATTGGTCATTGGTCATTTGTTTTGGCGTTAAAACTCTTAACTCCTAACTCCTAACTCTTAATTCCTAACTTTTTTGAAACTGTTCACCTACATACGATAGCGAATCTTTAAGATGTTTGTGAAAGTAGTTCCAGCCTATATCTGCACCAGACAAACCATGACCTCCAGGAAACGCATAAAATACGTGAGCAATGCCTAACTGATTCAAGGTTTCGTTAAAAGCTTTGGTAGAAGCTAGTAAATTACTATCATTCATACCCGCATCCAGGTAAACACGCAATCGCTGCCGATCTTGGGGTGATAGCTGCTGCACAATTTGTTGGGGACTATTTTGTGAACCACTGTTATCGGTAAAATAACCGCTATGGCTAAATAATATCTGGAAGTTGTTAAGATGCCGTAACCCAATATTAAAAGCCCCCCATCCTCCAGAAGACAGGCCTCCCAGCGCCCAAGACTGGGGTTTTTCTAAAGTGCGATAGCGCGACTTGACAACTTGCACTAATTCTGAACCAATTAAAGTTCCTACTTTACCATTTGGGCCATCAAAGTAATCGGGGTCATATAAAGGACTGGAACCGCGATTATCATTACCATCGGGTGTAATCACAATCGATGGTGGTAATTTTCGACTTTGATAAAGTTCGTGCAGTACGTCTAAGAGTGCATATTTATCAGCATAAGCACGGGCATCATCATGACCACCGTGTAGCAAGAAGATTACAGGGTATCGCTTTTGCGGATTTTTGCTATAACCAGGGGGCAAAATCACGCCATAATTACGGACTGCACCCATAGCTTGGGAGTTGAAGGTTGCTAATTGCAACTTTAGCCCAGTATTGGCCTCTTCTTGGGGTGGGTCTAGTTGGGGCGCACCTAAGATGAATACATAATAATAACCAGCGCTGGTAAGGAGTGCGATCGCTCCTACTAAGATAATTAAAAGTTTATAAATCTTCATATTTTTTTAGCATTTGAAAAAATCACCTCCATTAGAACTTACTATAACGATTTTTGTTTTACACGGAGATGTATATACACCATAGTCTGTTAAACCTCGTCTACCTTGAGAACCGTAGTTTTGTAGGTTGGGTGCAGCGACAGCGTAACAACCCAACATAAAATTTGGTGATAACGTTGGGTTGCGTTTCACTCCACCCAACCTACATAAATATATCTTTTAAAAAACTCTAGGTTTCAACATAAATGAGGTTTAGGAGAGAAGTCATAGTGTATTTTAGAGGTTGTTATTACCAAGAAATTTAGCTTTCAATTCTTCTAATTCTTGATCTATTTTATTTGTACTAGGTGGCTGAGATGTGGGGTTTGGTGGCTGTACTTTATTTGGTTGAGGTTTACTGCTACCCATAAATTGGGTTTTCATTTCTTCTAATTCCCTCTCAAGTTGACTAGGAGATTTCGATAAAAAAGCGGGTGGAGAATTAGATGGTGGTTGAGGGATAGGTTTTGCCGCAATCGCTGGTGTGGCTGCAACTTGAGAGTATTGATTTAAGTCTTTGAGAACTTCATCGACTGTTTGATAACGCCGAACTGGAATACTTTCTAGCATCTTGTTCAGAATACGACTCAACGGATTACTGATAGGAGTTTGCAAGTATTGCTGCCAAACCCATGTATCGTTTTGAGTATCATAAGAATCGAAAGGCGATCGCTGGGTTAATAAATTCACACAAGTAGCACCCAAACTGTAAATATCGCTAGCAAAAACAGCCCGACCTCTCATTTGTTCAGGTGCAACATATTCTGGACTACCAATACTAGTACCGGTTCTATTTAAAGCAGTGCCAGTGGCAGATTTAGCCGCACCAAAATCTACTAACACTAGTTTGCTATCATTGCTACGTAAAATAATATTTTCTGGCTTAATATCACGGTGAATTACGTGTCTGGCGTGACAAAATTGCAAAACTGACAATAAATCATTTAATAGTTGCCAGATTTGCGTTTCACTAAAAGCCCCTTTATGTGCTAGTTCCTGGGCTAAGTTTTGCCCGTCAATAAATTCTTGTACAAGATACTGCCGGGCTTCTTGGGTAAAATATGCCAGTAGTTCAGGAATTTGGGGATGTTTGCCCAATTCATCTAACTGCACTGCTTCTTGATTAAATAACTCTACAGCTTTTGCAAGAGTGTTCGTGCCTTGGGATTGGGGATAAAATTGCTTAATTACGCAGCGTGGTTTGGAGGGTTTATCTTCATCCACAGCTAAGAAAGTTTTGCCAAAACCACCTTGTCCGATTGGTTTGATAGCACGGTAACGTTCTTTGAGGAGTAACTTAGAACCACAAGTCACACAAAAATTGACATGATCGGGATTTTCCGGCTTGGGACAATGGGGATTAAGGCAGTAGCTCATACAGGCGATCGCTCTTATATGTCTTTATTTTCCCCTGTCCCAGGCAAAAGGGGGTAATTAACAGATTTCAGATTTTGGATTTTGGATTTTAAATTTTGGATTTGTTTCACCCAGAAGGGTTGAAAGCGCTTAATCTGGTATGAACCAAAAGAATCTAAAATCTAAAATTGGCTTGGTCAAGTGCGATATCTAGGACGACACCTACGTACTACTAACTAGTACAGCACGGTGGCAAGCTACCATTTAAAACAAGCAAAAACCTTGATATACAAAACTTTTGAATTTTGACTTCCACCTTGCGCTACTAAGCTCTTCCATATTTAAATTGCATCAGATGGGCGGGCAAGATGCCCACCCCACAAGAAAGATTCTTGGCTAAATTATTTTGGCAGTCCGCAGACCGAACAGCAGACCGACAGATAAGCCAAAGAATAAACCCAAGAAGACGATGTAAGCTACAATTGCAAACATTTATTTTTCTCCACAATAGTTCCTAAATCTATTGAATCATTAGTTGTTGGGCATTGGGCATAGGTTATTATCCTTGTCCCCAGTCCCCAGTCCCCAGTCTCAATCCCCACATTGCGATACAATACAGCCCACGGGCGCTTGTTAGGGGTTGGGCAATGACTTCTGTAATTAATGTAAATCTACCAGGGCAGTCTTATGAGATTGCGATATCTTCGAGTTTAGATCAACTCGGTCAACAGATGGCTAGTCTCAAGCTAGGCAAGAAGGTATTGCTGGTTTCTAATCCGACGATTTTTAAACATTTTGGCGAAAGAGCGATCGCATCCCTAAAATCTGCTGGATTTGAAGTTGCTAGCTGCACTCTACCACCTGGGGAACGCTACAAAACCCTCAATTCCATCCAAAAACTCTACGATATTGCCTTAGAAAACCGCCTAGAACGTTCTGCGACTATGGTGGCTTTGGGTGGAGGTGTAATTGGCGATATGACTGGCTTTGCGGCTGCAACTTGGCTGCGCGGCATTAACGTTGTCCAAGTGCCTACCTCTTTGTTGGCAATGGTAGATTCGGCAATTGGTGGCAAAACTGGCGTGAATCATCCCCACGGCAAAAACTTGATTGGGGCATTCCATCAACCGCGCTTAGTTTTGATTGACGCAGATGTATTAAAAACTCTACCTATGCGCGAGTTTCGGGCAGGAATGGCAGAAGTGATTAAATACGGTGTGATTTGGGATGCCGAATTGTTTGCCCAGTTGGAAGCAAGTAAACGCCTCGACCAACTCCGCTATGTCAAACCTGAACTCATAACCAGCATATTAACGCGCTCTTGTCAAGCTAAAGCTGATGTTGTTAGCAAAGATGAGAAAGAAGGGGGATTACGGGCGATTCTCAACTATGGACATACTATCGGTCATGCAGTGGAAAGTTTAACTGGTTATCGCCTAGTAAATCACGGTGAAGCAGTGGCTATTGGGATGGTAGCAGCCGGTCAAATTGCTGTGGAATTGGGAATGTGGCAAAATCTTGACACAGAACGTCAAAATGCTTTAATTCAAAAAGCGGGTTTACCGACTCAATTACCAACTGGCGTAGATATTGAAGCAATTATTGAGACGTTGCAGTTAGATAAGAAAGTCAAAGCCGGGAAAGTGCGGTTTGTTTTACCAACAGAGATTGGTGTAGTAACAGTTACCGATGAAGTGCCATCGGATATTATTCGGCAAGTTTTGCGGGGAATGTGACCAAAGAAGAATTCAGGAGTCAGAATAAAACATTAGTTGCTATGTTCTTCAATTACGAATTACAAATTATTGAGCCATGATACTCCAAGCCAAGAATCAATTAACCTTGCAAGAGTTCTTAAATCTTCCAACAGGTGAGGGAGATATCACCTACGAACTTATTGATGGTCAAGCGATTCCTAAAATGTCACCCAAATTTTTTCACGCAAAACTTACCCGTGTCCTTCTCAATTTGATTGAGCAATCGTGTGAAGGTAAAGGAGAAGTTTGCCCAGAATGGGCTGTTGCATTAATCCGTCGGGGACGAGATTGGATGCCAATTCCAGATATCTTGTACATTTCTTATGAACGTTTACCTGCTAACTGGGATGAAAATGAAGCTTGTCCTGTTCCTCCTGATTTGGTAATTGAAATTATTTCACCCGGACAAACCTTTGGACAAATGGCAGCTAAAGCCAAAGACTATTTAGATGCTAAGGTGCTGCGGGTGTGGGTATTAGATAGTAAAGCCAGAAGCATTACTGTTTTTTATCCAGATGCAGCACCACAAACTTATATGGGAGAAGAATTACTCACAGATTCTTTATTTGAGGGACTGGAATTTACGGTCGAGCAGGTGTTTCAAAAGGCAAAAATACCATTAGATGCTCAATAGTAGATTTTTGGCATCTAGTACCGCAAGGCGGAATTAAAAATTAAAAATTAAAAATTAAAAATGAATACAACGTAAGCGTTTCACTGATTTGGAATAGGTGGTTTATTTCCGCCGTGCTGTACTAGTGCAATTTTTTAGCTTTCAACATTCATCTAAATTTCAAGTGGTGGAAGTTTGCCTAGTTTTAACAAGTTGCTTGAGCAACTTGGCTAGTGGATTGATCTGGTAGCTGGATTTTTGCTGTGCTGTACTAATAGTTTGATTAATTAATTCACCCATTTGCGGGAGGTAATTAGCAACCCAATAAGTGTACTTTGCTTATAGTCAGACCAATACAAGATGGTTTGAAGCAGGATTCACGCAACAGATGTATCAATTATGTTAAACCTAATATCCACCGGATGTATAAAAATAAAACCTTTAGTGGTTTCAACAGCTTTTTTGCTGGCTATACAGACTTCTGCCAATGCTGAACCAGCTGTTCCTAGTTTAACTCCAGCACAAGCCCAACATTTATCCCGTGACTTGGTTCTATATAATTCTCAAGACTTTTTTAGGCAAGGAAAAGATTCAATTGAGAGAGAAATTCAAATTCTGAGGCAAGAACAACAGCGCTCAATTAAACCTGTTCTTAAGATTGATTTAGTACCGCAAATCAAAAAACCAAATCCCCAGCAAAAACCTCAAGGTCTTATCTAAGGAATAAGAATTAAATAACATACAATTTAGGGTTACAGAGGTTTTGTGTTTTCAAGAAAATTTGTAACACAAATTTACAACTTTAATCGTCTAGCAAACCCATCAACGCTTGAATTTCAACGTCTTGATCTTGCGGCTCTGATAATTGAGACTGTAGCTTTAATAATTGACCCTGTAATTCTTCTGCCACATGGATCATATCAGATTCTTGTGCAATTTTTAGCTGATTTTCTTTAATTTTGATTTGTTTAAGCAAATTATTTTCAACATGGGTTGAGTTGTAATGTTGAGCAATCATAGCTTTAGTTTTACGATCAATGTATGGAGTGCAGTGAAATTTTTCACCTATGTATTATTCCACACTTTTGTCATTTTTTAAATATAGCTGTTATTGGTGAGTTAGAAGAACTCTACACCCAAAACCCTCCTAGCTGGTTTCGGAGAGAGGACTATGATGTACCTTGTATGATTAGGAAACGCTAGAAACATTATTTTTCTGAACAGTATGGACTTAAAGTTTATCAAGAAAAAGATTTATACCTTTGTAAAAATTATATCTACAGTGCTTATAACAAGCGCAATTGGATTGGAATCGTGGAATATTTATGCAGTAATCACTAATACTAATGTACCAAGCAGTCTGAATCCCATTTTTTGGATTGAGCGTTTTGCCACGATCAGCCATTTTATCGAGGGTATTATAGCAGCTTTTTATGCACCTTCCAGACAAAAAATACCAATAAAATATGCTATTTATACTTTTTTTGTCGGCACAATTGGTTTGTTAGAACTGTTTGATCGACAGGATGACTATTGAGGCTTCTACGCCTTGAAGGTATAGGTTTTTAGATTCGGTTGGTAGGGTGCGATCGCATAACGCACTCTACCTACAAAAATTGTAAGTTATTAAGTATACGCTAGTCATCTGTGGGGATTTACCAATGTAGGTAACTGGTGAATCTGACACTCAGAAGGGAGTATAGTTTATATAGCTAGCTTTTTGCTGAGATTTTAGTTTGATACTAAGGAATTGAAAAATGTCTACTGATACTGACATAGTTAGTTACGTTGAAGAAAGCGAATTTGATGTTGTTTTAAATGGAAGTGAAGAGAAAATTGTTGTTGTTGATTTTACTGCTACTTGGTGTGGCCCCTGTCGCCTAGTCAGTCCGTTAATGAATCAACTTGCCGAAGAATACAAAGGTCGCGCTAAAGTTGTTAAGGTGGATGTTGACAGTAACAAGCCAATTTTCAAAAAATTCGGTCTTCGCAGTATTCCAGCAGTTTTAATTTTCAAAGATGGTATCTTAGCAGAAACTATAGTAGGGGTTTCTCCTTACGAAGAATTTAGCGCGGCTGTTCAGAAGCTTCTTTAGATAATTCGTAATGACGGTCTTCGCTCTTAGCGTCTCCCTTTCTCTACGAGACGCTACGCGAAGGGAGAAGACTTGCTAAGGTAATGCGTAATTTATAGATACTATCATTAATAATTACGAATTATTTTAATTTTTGATATGTCGCCTGTAATGTGATTGGAGTAAACCACTAGGATATTGTTTTGAGTTAATCAGTTCCAATTTTTCTTCAGGGGTAGGCGGTGGGAAAAGTTGTATACCGCCACCTAAGATAGTTGGAATAGTTGAAATAATATATTCGTCAATCAAGCCGTGCTGAAGAAACGAATTGATTAATTTTCCGCCACCAACTAGCCAGATATTTTTAAAACCTTCAGTCTCTATATTTGCTAACGCCTGTTTTACTGCTTCAGAAACAAACACAACGTCCTCACGCTCAGATTGGAGATGGCGCTGGGTGAAAACGAAGGTTTTTTTTTCTGGATAAGGCCATTGATCAAAACCAAGCCCGACTTCATACGTATTGCTACCTAAAACGATCGCATCAATTGATTCGTAGAAAGCAGTGTAACCGAAGTCTTCACCTTCTGTATCAAGGATTGATAGCCAATCAATTCCGCCATCGGTGCGAGCAATGTAGCCATCCAAACTAGCTGCAATGTAGAGTGTAACTTTTGTCATTGTGCTTCTGAATTTGGTAGTTTTCACTCAATTAGTGCAAGCGATGCCTGTGGCAACGCGAAGCGCGAACGCAGGCTGATTTCTTCTACAGTATTTTAGCCTTGGATGGTTTTTATCACAAAATAGCGGTAGCTTACCCAATTACTTGCGTTTTTTGATTGTATCTTTTAAACCGACCTGCAATAAGTTCTCGCTCTTGATAAATGCTTTGATCTACTAGAACAGACTAAACGGGAAACTTATATTATTCTCTCACTGAGAGAAACAGATAGGGTCGTCCATGAAAAAATTGCTCCGGCGTATTAAAATATTAATCCAACGTATCTTCACAAGGTTTGCATCCAATTCTCAGCAAGCATCGCCCTTAATAAATTCTCGCCCTCGCCCATTAGAGACTTCGATTCCCAGTGTTTCTCCCCGATGGGAGTCTGGTTTGGTGCTTGTGTGTTCGCAATGTACAAACGAGCAGTCAGGCTCAACGGCTTCCGAAGACTTAGAAAATTGGTTGAAATCGCGTTTAAAATTTGAGGGATTATGGGGTGATTTTCGGGTGGTTAGCACCAGTTGTTTAGGAGTTTGTCCCCGAATAGGCGTTACTGTTGTGCTTGTAAGTAATGGAAGTTACGGTAATAGTCCTTGCTTAATTGTAAATCCTCGGAGCGATCGCGAACTTCTCTATTCATACATCAAACAGAATAAAGGCTGACTGCAAAAGCTTGCTAAAGCTGCAAATTATTGAATATCAAACTGGATTTTATCTTGCAGTATGTTTCAATCAAGTGAAAAAAAGGGGTGAATATTTAGAATTCACTCCTTTTCCAGGTTATTAGGAAGGTAAATAATACTATCTAACCTGTATTAATACCATTCTGATCTGAAGAATTAGTCTTTTAAACGAGGTATATTTGGTTTTATAAAGGTAGCTGAGGAATTAGTGCTGCGGGCATTAGTGCTTGAAGAAGCAGTAGTTGGCGAACTGAGATTCAAGAAATCAATGAGTTTAAGGGTACGATTACGAATTTTCCAGCGTCCATTTGTTTTGATGACTTGATCTTCATAAGTGCCATTAGCGACATCAATGCTAGTTTCCGAACGTTTGTGAGTAGCATGGAGATAAGAGGTCATCGTTGCTTTATTATTCTCAACTGAAATGTTTATTGTACCCATCAAGTGTTGAGTAGCTGTATAACCATTTCCTTGGAATACTGAATAGACAAAATCTGCCCAAGGATCTGTGCCATAATTTGTTTGAGTTGCCCCATCAGGGAAAATGGCAGTGAGAACTGCATCTTGAGTAAAACAATTCCGATAAATATTCTTGCCTTCTTGGAGATTTCCTCTACCAATAGCATCAGTTCCCAGAGCGTAACAGGATGTTAATTTTTGAATTTCTAATTCTGCGTCAGGTTGACTTGCACTTGCTATTTCAAATCTACCTCCAATAAACAGCACAAGAGCAACTGCAATCACAACCAGAGTTATTCGATTTAACAGAAACGAGATAGCATTTGCAACTATTCGCCCATTTTCTCTTCTTTTTTCCACAAGATTACTCCCTTAATTATTTATGTTTTCGCATCTTGTACTGTAGCCAATACTAAAGTTTTGGCTAATAATTTTAGCCAATAAAACCTGGCTAAAATGCTTGGAGATTTTGCTAGGAATGATATTTTATATTCGCTAGAAAATCTATTTTCTAGTAAATGAAAAAGCTAGTACGTACAAGATTTGATGTATACAATTAGTTATAACAGTTAATTAGTAAGTTAGAGGTGTTAATTGCAACTAAGTTTATGTTGATTTGATTAAGTAATAAAGTTACCACTTACATAGTTTTAGTAATAGCAAAATTAATTTTAGTTTACAAACTTTCAGTAAGCCCTAAATAGAATTACTATAGCAATTCTAAAAGATTCGTGATAAAATCCTCAACTCCTTTGAGAAGTCGAGAATCTGCGGCTAAAACTATCAAAATTCATTTATTCTCCCAAAATGGGAATAGAAATTATAAATTGTGTTCCTTGTCCCAAGACTGATTCACAACTCAAATCTCCACCATGATTTTCTACTATAATTTGCCGACTAATAGATAATCCCAATCCCGTCCCCTTTCCTACACATTTGGTAGTAAATAAATTCTCAAAAATGCATTCTTTAACTTTTTCAGTCATTCCTTTGGCATTATCTTGAATCTTAATTAATACATTTTTATTATCTATCATCACATTAGTTTCAATAGTAATAATGTTAGGATAGGTTTCTTGAATCTCTAAAAAATCACGACCGATATTTGCTTCTTCTAAAGCATCAATTGCATTCGCAATGATATTCATAAACACCTGGTTTAATTGTCCCAAATAGCATTTTACTAATGGAATATCTGTATAATTTTTAATGATTGTAATAGCAGGACGATTATGATCGGCTTTTAGACGATGCTGTAAAATCATCAGAGTACTATCGATGCCTTCGTGGATATTAGCTAATACTTTCGAGGTAGTATCAGCGCGGGAAAAAGTACGGAGAGAGGTACTAATGTTACGAATGCGCTGTGTCCCTACCGTCATACCATCAATCATTTTTGGTAAATCTTTTAGCAAGAAATCTATATCTATTTCTTCGGCTTTTTCTTCAATTTCAACGCCAGGATTGGGGAATTTTTCTCGATATAGTTGCAGATAATCTATTAAATCTTTAACAATATCTTTGGCTTGAGCGATACTACCTGTAATAAAACCGATGGGATTGTTGATTTCGTGTGCTACACCTGCAACTAAATTTCCTAGAGAAGACATTTTTTCACTTTGGATAAGTTGTAGTTGCGCCTCTTGTAAATCTTTTATGGATTGTTCTAATTCCCTAGATTTATCTTGTGCCCTGGTGTACAAGCTAGCATTTTCTATGGCAATCGCCATTTGCGAAACTAAGACTTTTAATACCTCTACTCTTTCTAAAACAAAAGCTCCTGATGATAACTGGTTTTCTAAATAAATAATCCCAGTAAGCTGTGATTGATACATAATTGGCAAACAAAAGATTGATTTTGTTTGAGATTTCTGAATATAGATATCAAAGTTAAATGGTTCTGTAACCGCCGCATCATTTAATACAAGATATTGCTGAGTTCGGGAAACATAATTAATCACAGAGAGCGGTAAATCCTGATAGTTTTCAACAGGAATCGAGCGTAAAACCGTCACCACCTCGTCAGTAGCATTTCCAGAAGCTTCGATATATAAGTGATTATCTTTAACTAGGAGTAGTACTGCTTTTTGGGCAGCAGCATTTTCTAGTAAAATTTTGATCAGCTTGCCCAATAAATTTTCTAAAACAATTTCATTGGTAATCGCTTGTGAAAACTTGATGAACGCATTAAAATCTAGAAAATCGCTCAAGCTGCTATTGGTAGTAGTGTTAGTGGTAAGATGAATTGTATCCATTTTTGAAGTAGTGTTTTCTACTGTAGTAGTTTGTCCTACTAGAAAAGCATACTTGGATTCTAAGTATTTAACTTTAGCGATCGCACCCCAGCGAATATAGGCATAATAAGCTTTAGTTATATAAGTTTGATGAATTAATTCTTTACCTAGACACTGATAAAATTTTCCAGCTAACTCATAAGCTAAAGCTTCCTCTTGGAGAAAACCATTTTCTTGGGATTTAGCAATCGAGTTTTCATAGTAGTCCATCGCCTCAAGTTTTTGACCCAAAACGCGATACCGTTCTGCCTCCACGAGATAAAATCTGTGTAAGTGATTTGTGGGAGCATGAATAGCCCAGAGTTCCATCTTTTGCTGATTAGCTCGGACTTTTTCTAGAATAGCTTGCTTGTCAGACTCTTTAGCAGTGTGATATATTGCCAAGTGGGCTAAAGAATCGTAAAAGTAGAACAGTGGAACAACAAACAAGCCTGTAACACCACCTAAAGATTTTTCTGCGATCGCAGCATTTTCTACAGCTTTAAAATACTCTCCAAATATGTAAGAGAGCATTAGCTTATTCATAAATAAATGGTTAATTGTGTAAAGGTCATTTACTTGCTGATGAACTGGCAGCATTCTTTGCTCGTTGTATGCTTCTCCAATTAAACAGTCCACATTTTCAAAACTTCCTTTCAAGTTCAGAACTGTTTGTAAATATACTGAGTTCCAAGTGAAAGCTACTTGCTGCTTAATTTTTTTCAGCGAATCACAATAAGCTATCAGTTCTTTTTCTAAAACCCAAAGTTCTTTACCCAGCCAAAATGAATGATAGGGATAAATGTAACCACAATAACCAGCATATTCTAAATCTCCAGTTTCCAGACCGCTAGAATATCCTGACATTGATGATGTTAATGTCTCTCTAACATGCTCTTTCCAATGCATAACATGGGCACTAACAACCGTCAGAATCTTCGCCTTGAGTTCTTCAGCATTAAATTGTGACACCAAACTAGAAGCTAACTTCCCAAATTCATAGCCAGAATTAATTTCTCCTTGAACTCCACAAAGAAGTAATCCATAAAGACTATAACCATAGGCAGATACAGCCGTATTGCCATACCTTAAGGACAAATTGACCATTTTACAAACAATAATTGGCATCATTGTAGGTGCAGTTTGAAAAGCCGCAGGGAGAACTCCCATTAAGATTCTCATGGCTGCAATTTTGTTAGGATCGGTCATTAATGGTAAGTTGATTAAATCTGCAATGGCTTTCTCTTTCAAAGAAGTAGCGATTTCATTCATCCCTTGCTGAATATCAGTTGATGTCGGCTCCTCTGGAAAATTTATTCCTAACAATTGGAGAATCGATACTGCTATCTGAATGGCTTCCAGTTGCTTGCTTTGAATGATAGAAGCAATAATCTGTACTTCATAGACTTTCACTTTATCTAGAAGAATTTTGGCTTCTTGCTGCACCACCTCAGCCCATTTTTGCATCTGCTCAAAATCACCGCCTAGATAGGCTGCCTCTGCGGCTCCTTCATATAAACCGATGGTTAAGGTATATTCAGTTTGCCAAGGGTCTATACTTAAAAGTTCTATCCCATTTGTGAAGTATTTAAGAGCCGCTTCGTAAGCTGTAGAAGCTTTAGCTTTTCGTCCGGCAATTAAATTTAATCGTGCTAATTCAGTTTTCTCAGATTGCTCTATCAGGTTAACAATACCTACATTCAACTGATTGACAACATCAAAAATATTAGCTTCTATTTCCTCTTTGGGTATATTTTGGAGAAGCAATTGCCCAATTTTCAGGTGAGTAGATTTCTTCAGTTCTTCTGGAATTAACGAATATGCTGCTTGTTGTACTCTGTCATGCAGGAACTTGTAACCTACTCGTGAAGTATCGAAATTTAAATTAACCGCTTCTTCTTGATTAAAAACCAAAGGAATACGATAAGCTTCACTTAAAGGCAGAATTAATCCAGCTTGCAAAGCTGAGTGCAAATCATTTGCTGTCAAAGAAGGCGATTTTTCATTAACTATTGATAAAATATCTAAACTAAATCTGTCGCCCACACAAGCTGCTAGTTTTAAAACCTCTTGGGTGAACTTTGGTAGTTTTTCAACTCTACTAGCAACTAACTCAACTACATTTTTATCAGTAATGCCAATTGCTTGAATATCTTCTAGACTCCATTGCCATTTAGCATTAGCAAAGTCAAATGTTAACAGTTTTTCTTGATGAAGTGCTTGAATTAGTTGTGTTATGAAAAATGGGTTTCCACCTGTTTTGTTACAAATTGACTCAGCTAACTTAATAATTTTTCTGTTAAATACTCCGGTTTCTTCACCCTGTTTAACTTCTATTTCTTGGAGAGTTTCGGCAACTAGCTTAGTTACATTATCTAAATTTAAAGGTTGCAATACAAGATTATTAACAACTGTGCCGCTGTTCTTAATTTCTTCTATTTTTTGGATTAAAGGATGTGCTGAACTAACTTCATTATCCCTATATGCTCCAATAAATAAAAAATATTTGCTGTCGGTATCAGTGATGAGCAGTTGAATTAAATTTAAAGTAGCTGAATCTGCCCATTGTAAATCATCTAAAAAGATAACTAAGGGGTGTTCTTTTTGAGTAAAAACTTGGATAAATTCTTTAAAAACATGATTGAAGCGGTTTTGTGATTCTGTTGCCCCAATTTGGGCAACTTCCGGCTGTGTACCAATGATTAATTCTACTTCTGGAATTACATCAGTAATGACTTTTCCATTTGTTCCTAAAGCTGATAAGATTTTATGACGCCATATTTCTATTTGTTCATTATTTTCTGTCAACAGATACCGCATTAAATAAGCAAAAGCTTGAATTAAAGAAGCATAAGGTATATTCCGCTTTAATTGGTCAAATTTACCAGAAATAAAGTAACCTTGTCTGCGGGTAATGGGTTTATTAACTTCATTGACTAAAACTGATTTGCCAATACCAGAATAGCCAGAAACTAGCATCATTTCACTAGTTCCAGATGTAATCCGCTCAAACGCAGCTAACAGTTCATTTACTTGTTCTTCACGACCATACAATTTTTGAGGAATTAATAACTGGCTCAATATATCCAAACGACCTGGAACAAAATCAGTAATGATTCCCTTAGTTTCTAATTGCTTGAGACATAATTCTAAATCTGCTAATAATCCTGTGGCACTTTGATATCTGTCTTCCGCATTTTTTGCCATCAGCTTCATCACAATTTCAGAGACGGTGGTAGGAATTTGTGAATTTAATGACTGCGGGTTTATTGCTTGAACAGCAATGTGACTATAAACTATTTCTAGGGGGTCTTGGCTAAAAAATGGTGTTTTATCAGTGAGCATTTCATATAAAGTCACACCCAGAGAATAAAAGTCAGTGCGATAATCAAGAATGCGATTCATTCTCCCAGTTTGTTCAGGAGACATATAGGCGAGTGTGCCTTCAACGCAGTTAGGATTATTAAATTGGGGATTTTCTTTATTTAGGCGGGAGGCGATACCAAAGTCAGTGAGTTTAACAATACCTGTCTGAGAGTTAATGATAATGTTACTAGGCTTAATATCTTTATGAATAATCTCCTGTTTATGCAAATAATCTAAGGCTTTAGTCAGTTGAATGGCAATTTTTAAATGGTTAATTAAATCGAGTTTTTCTATTTGTAGCAGTTGAGTTAAAGACTGACCTCCGAAGTCTTCTAATAACAGTCCTACACGATTTTGAAATGTTTCTAGACTGATAGCTTTAACTATATTGGGATGGTCTAAACCTTGCTGAATTTGGTACTCGTTTTTAATGCGAGTAAAGGCTTCGAGAGTCGGATATTCATTTTTAAGCAGCTTGAGGATAACTCGCTGTTGCGTCTTTGGTCTTTGTGTTTGATAAATAATCGTTTGAATTCCTTCGTGGAGAGTCGAGTTTATTTGATATCCAGTACGATTTGGCATTGATTTTTGATTATAAAGTTATAAAATTAGCGTCACCCCCGTTCTATCGTGAAAGGGGTTCTAGTTTAATTATTCCCAGCAGGAGAAAATTATTAACATTGGGATTCCGTACTCAAGGGTTGTACATTAAAAAGCAATTGTTCCTTGTAACGGAAAGTAGTGGCTAAAATCTGACTGTAATTTTTACGCCAACCGCAGATAAGGACACTTTTGTAAAAAACCAGAGGCCTTATTGTGTGCGTCTATATTATGAGTATGCGTTGGTGTCGGTCGAATAATGCCACCAAATAGGTCATCCAAGCCGTAGGGTGTGAAAAATTGCCATTGCCCTTTTGCATCTAGTCGAACTCCCACAGCAGTAGCAGTATGCAGCCAATCTGCGATCGCATCCTCTGTATTAGTATAAGGTCTGCTGCCAAGTCGCCAACGAGCAAAACTGGCTTGATTTTTGACATCAAACTCGTCATGAGGAAATTTTTCTGTGAGGGTTGCCTTTGCTACTTGTTCCTGGGAACGGTTTCCTTCTATATCAAAGAATGCAATATCAAAATCTTTAATACCTAACTCACAATCATTGCCAAAAACTGAAGACCAAACTGTGTTTCGGACTGCACCACCGGCTAACCACCAGTTAGGTAGATTTAGTTGAGCGATCGCAGGTAATACTGTATTAATACGTGTATCAGCTAAAATCATCTGTAGGCGAGTGTTACTATTCATATTAAATACCTGGGATTGTCAAGTAGAAGGTGAAAATATTATCATTCACATTTCATGAAGCTTACTGTGCTGATAGTCCTGCTGTGACACTTGGCAAGTCAATCTTTTTGAGGATAACTGCTGAATTCATACTATAAAGAAAACAAGGTTACACGAAGGTTAAATTGTGAATTGATAATTAATAATTTTTATTTATGGAAGATTTATTTGCGCGACTAGAACGCACACTCAATCCTGAACTGCCAACCCTTGCAGAGTCACAACAACAACTCCTCCAAGAACTCACTATTGATGAAAATCAACCCGGTACGATTCTACATGACTTTCAAACCCTGATAGATTTCTTGCAACCAAACGGAGTGGAAGTTAGTAGTGTTAATAACCTTCTACCGCTAAAAGTACTATCAGAAGTTAATTCTTGGTTAAGTCACCCAATTGAAACTAAACTTAAACGCCCCGTACAGAAATCATACCCCTACATTAATGGACTATATCTGTTATTACGCAGTTCTGGAATAGCCCAAATTAGATCCCAAGGGAAGAAGCAGGTTTTAGTTTTAGACGCAGCAACTTTACAATCATGGTCAAGCCTGAACTTAACAGAACGTTATTTCAACTTATTAGAAGCTTGGTTGATTTGGGGAAATAACGAAATTTTGGGCGAACATCAAGATTCATTAGGGAATTTATTTAGATGTATGCAGCTTTGGCCCCGCGTCCCAGATAAAGGTTTAAAATTCCCGAAATATGAACACCAACACGATATTAGTTATTATCCCGGTCTGCATAATGTTGCCCTGCTAGAGTTATTTGGATTGTTATCAATCAAACATGGTAAACCACAAGAAGGCAAGGGGTGGCGTATTACTAGTGTACAACGCTTACCCTTTGGTGATGCTCTGTTGCAATTACTTTTTCCATTGGGTATACGAGGCGAATTACAGGATGATGTAAATGTGACTTTTGGAAAATTACAGTCACATTTACAACCATTTTTTCCAGAATGGAAGCATAATTTACTTGTTCCTAAGCAAGGCTTCACGGATGGTATTTATATTTTTAAAGTGTTCCTTTATAAAGCTTGGCGACGTATTGCTATACCAGCAAATAAACCATTAAGCTGGCTAGCAGAGACAATCCTTGATGCCTTTGATTTTGATTACGATCACCTCTACGAGTTTAGTTATAAAGACCATTTTGGTCGCATCATCAAAATCGGTCATGCCTACATGGAAACACCGCCATTTGCAGACCAAGTACAAATTGGTGATTTATCTTTAGAAGCAGGTGGTAAAATGACCTATCTTTATGATTTTGGTGACAACTGGAAATTTGATGTGCAGTTAGAAGCAATTAATCTACCTGATAAGAAAATTAAAAAACCTAAGATTTTAGAAGTTCACGGAAATGCACCTCAACAGTATTGGAGTGAGGATGATGAATCGGATGAAGATGAAGAATAAGAGTGATTTAGGGACGCTTAGAGAATCGTGTCTATGTGTCTTCTGTTTGTGTCTAACAAAACCCGCTTTCAGCCAGAGATAGTTTTAGTTACAATAAGGCAACACAAATTATCAGGAGATAAAACTTGTGAGTCTTCCATATACCGGTGGTTGTCAATGTGGACAGATTCGTTATGAAATTCATGCCCAACCATTAACACTTTACCTATGCCACTGCAAGGAGTGTCAAAAACAATCTTCTAGTGCTTTTGGAATGTCTCTTACAGTCTTACGAGATGCTGTTGTAATTGTTCAGGGAAAACCAAAAGCTTGGACTCGGAAAAATGATAGCGGACGTGAAGTAAATAACCTATTTTGTGGCGACTGCGGAACGCGATTATTCCATGAACGGACTTATAATCCAAATACTATCAATGTCAAAGCTGGAACCTTAGATGATACAAGTTGGTTACGCCCAGTGGGTAATATTTGGACACGCAGCGCCCAGTCATGGGTGATAATTTCAGACCAATTGCTCAACTATGACGGTCAACCAGAGGATACGCAGCCTTTATGGGAAAAATGGAAACAACAACACCCATAAATGCATAACTCCTGATATTAGATATCATACTTATGATACTTAAAGTATCTAACTCATCACTGTACAAAAGGAGATAATAATAAAACTTTACTGATAAAATGCTTTAATGAACATATTAAATTATTTAAAACAGTAATAGTAAACTCAAATTATAAGTTCAGCTTGTGTATTATATATAGTTCCACTTGTCTGTAAATCATTAATAAAGCTAACACACTATTAATATTTAACATGAAAGGTTACTGGACATTTCCAATCAATTAATGTAAGTGAAATTGGATAGATAAGGCGATTTTGGCTCATTTTCAACACTTTTAACAGTTATTTCTAGACAAGCTTGATGAAAAACGATACACCACAAGAATTGAACTCAGACCAAGAAATTGGGCGCTTGATTGATGAGGTAATGTCTTCGTCTCTGACTGATGAACAGTACCGCAAAAAGATGCAGCGACGCAAAGAAGTTCAAGACAAGCGTATAGCAGAAGCCGTACCAGAAAAAGGGTTAATTATTGTAAATACTGGTAACGGCAAGGGTAAAACCACTGCGGCTTTAGGGATGGTGTTACGATCGCTAGGTCATGGGTATAAAGTAGCGATCGTTCAATTCATCAAAGGTAGCTGGGAACCTTCTGAGAAAAGGGTTTTCAGCTATTGGGAAGACCAGATAGAATTTCACGCAATGGGCGAAGGCTTTACCTGGGAAACTCAAGACCGCGATCGCGATCTTGACAAAGCTAGCGCCGCCTGGGAAAAATCATTAGAATACATCCGCAACCCAGACTTTCATCTGGTATTGTTAGACGAAATCAATATCGCCCTCAAAATGGCTTACTTACCAGTAGAAGATGTTTTAGCTGGTTTGGCGCAAAAACCCGCTAACAAACATGTTATTCTCACAGGTAGAGGCGCACCAGCTGCTTTAATTGAACGTGCTGACCTAGTAACCGAAATGACTCTAATTAAGCACCCTTTCCGCGATCAAGGTGTGAAAGCACAACCGGGAATTGAATATTAAATCAGAATTGAGAATTCAGAATTGTTAAAAAACCAGGTTTCTGAATCTCTGTTGAGATTAGAAACCTGGTTTTTAATTTTCGGATGTCAATAACTAATTGACAGATAAATTACTTGTAGAGACGGCGATTTATCGCGTCTTTGATCGTTGACATCGAAAGAAATATTAGGGTAGGATTTCGACCTGGAATTGAGAATATGGATCAATGGCATCCTTTGCAGCTTCAATGGGATTTTGACCACCTGCACCGCCGTAATTAATACGACTTAGGAACTTACCTGTATCTGACTGTAAAGCGATTTTACCGCCGTCTAAAACTTTCACATTAAATTGAGAATAAGGATCAACGGTATCCTTTGCAGCTTCAATGGTATTTCTGCCATTTGATGTGTAATTAATGCGACTCAGATACTTACCTGTGTCTGCCTGTAAAGCGACTTTATTGCCATCTAAAACTGTCACCTTAAATTTAGAGTAAGGATCAATGGCATCCTTTGCAGCTTCAGCAGGATTTGCGCTACCACGATTAATCCGACTTAGATACTTACCAGTATCCGATCGCAGAGCAATGGTGTCTCCTGTTTTGAGGCTAACTAAAGGAATAGTTTGAGCAAAAGCATTGCTAGTAAAACCAAATACCAGAGAAACCACTAGTAAAACAGAAACAACAGGTTGTATAAAACCAGCAATAATTTTCTTTATGACAGACATATTTACATACCTCAGAAAAAAACTACAGAACCAAGTAGATTGTGACCCATGAAACTTCGGCAAACCGCAATTTCACTGCTCAAGCATTGTCAAAAACTATGCTTAAATCGGTATTTGTTGGAACTGAATACAGTTTGACTATCAAAACCCAATATTGACAACCGAAGTTTAGGAACTTAAGAAAGAAGTTAAGAATTTATTACCCTCAATCACTAAAAAGCTCTTCCAGTAGGAATTTGCAGCTTTGGCAATTTGATAAGTAATATGGTTGAATTCGCTTAACATCGGATAAATTTTTATATTTTGGACAAAATCACCAAAATCTTTCCTGGCAATAAAATTTTCTGTATATTTATTTACTTTATTTGTCAGTTTGGTAAGATACCAACAATAGTTACTTTCGCTAATCCACAAATGTATTGATAAATACAATAGGCTTGTGATGTGATGAATCGACAAAAACCCAGACGTAAACGTGGTGTAATTCTCACTACTGAAGGATTTCAGAAACTACACACGGCTAAATGTCAAGCAGAAAGTTGGGAAAACTCCGATCAACGTTACACTTTGGAACAACTCAGGTCACGTACTGGCTTAGATCCAGATACCCTGATGAAAGTATTTCGGTGTCAAATTGGAGTAGATAAGCAAAGCCTAAATTGCTGTTTTAAGGCTTTTAACTTACGACTGGAAGCAAGTGATTATCAATTACCTCCCATTGAAAATCCTACCCAAAATCTAGAATCCCCAACCCTAAATTGTATTGATTGGGACGATGCACCAGATGTATCTATCTTTTGCGGACGCACAGCAGAATTGGCGACTTTGGAACAATGGATAATAGGCGATCGCTGTCGGTTAGTGACACTATTAGGTATGGGGGGAATTGGTAAAACTTGGCTATCGATGAAGTTGGCTACTCAAATTCAAGAACAGTTTCAGTTTGTGATTTGGCGAACTCTCCGTAATGCGCCACCAGTCAAAGATATGCTAGCCAATTTACTCCAAGTTTTATCAACCGATCCGTCAACTCATTTACCAGAAACAGTAGAAGGTCGAATTTCTCAATTGATTAATTATTTCAAGAAACATCGTTGTTTGTTGATTTTAGATAATGCAGAGGCAATTTTAAAAGATGCTGCCGATAATGGTGACTATGGTTACCCTTGTCCAGAAAATGAAAGTTATGGTCAATTTTTTAGACAATTAGGAGAAACATCTCATCAAAGTTGCTTGCTGCTAATAAGTCGGGAAAAGCCAAATCAAATTAGGCGAATGGGAGGTAAAAAATTACCTGTTCGTGTCTTGCAACTGCAAGGGTTACAGATACAAGAAATCCAGGAAATATTTAATGCCAAGGGTTACTTTTGCGGTTCAAATATCGAGTGGAACAAGCTCGTTGAACGCTATGAAGGAAATCCATTGGCATTAAATATCGTCTCTACTACCATTCAAGAGTTATTTGATGGCAGAATTGGTGAATTTATCAAGCAAGATGTAGTAGTTTTCGGTGAGATTTACTATCTAGTCAAACAACATCTTAATCGGTTATCAAACGTGGAAAAGCAGATTACACACTGGCTAGCAATTAATTATCAGCCAGTTTCATTTTCAGAATTGCGATCGCAAATATCCACCTTAGTATCACCACAACAATTACTAGAGGCTTTGTCAGTTCTGCAAGAGCGATCGCTAGTTCATAAAAATGCTGCTCTTTTCTCTCTATCACCCATAGTTAGAGAATATATCAATAACCAATTAATCGAAAATAAAGTTAGCTACAAGATGAAATCTAAAAAGTATCAACAAAACGTTCCTCAGATCATCCAGATCCAAAATTGACATCTTTCCACAGCTGCAAGCCATAAAAGGAAGGGAAAAGGTTAAAGGGGAAAGGGGAAAGGGATGAACAGGTCGCGCCATTTGCGGACGTTAGCGGAGCGGGACGCAGTACGATTTTTACCTTTTCCCCTTCCCCTTTCCCCCTTCCCCTTCTTCATAAAGCGTGTTTTACTCCTGAATTCTGAATTCTGAATTCTGAATTCTGCTGTATTTGTTTACTTCTTATTCCAGAGATTTAAAAATGCTTGAGAGATGGCTGGGGTAATCTGACTTTGTAAGTGATTTAGTGCATCACGATGATTTGCATTGTTGTCATCATAATAAGTAAAGAGATTTGTCAACTTGACAATCTCAGGGTTTTGATCATTTGTTCCCCTCCATTTGTTAGTAACTTTGTGTAAAACATCCTTGGGTAAATTTTGTTGTAAGTTATTTAAGGCTGCAATGTAAGAAGGATTTTGAGGATTTTTTTTAAATTGGAAGCACAAATCTATCAGCTTGAGTTGTGTCTGAGGCGGTGTCGGGGGCTTATCTGTGAGACTCTGTTGCTGTAAAATTTGACGCTGTTCAATAGTAGCAATACCATTTTCAGTTAAACCCTGAGATTTCTGAAATCTCTTGACTGCTGTATAAGTAGCTGGGCCATAAAAAGGCTTGTCGGGAGGAATTTCAGCATCGGTTGCAAAATGGTGAAACTTCAATCTATTCTGAAGCCCTTTGACTGTATCTTCCATTACAGTTCGAGTCTCGGCATCAGCATTACCATTAACCGTAAGTTTTTGTGCGTACTGTTTTTGAAACTTCTTAATGGCTTCTTCAGTAGGATCGTCTGTTAAGGAGTTGTTATTCCGCTTCCAGGGAGCAAATTTAGTGAGATCCGGCTTAGGATCAATCTCAGGAGCTAAATATCCCAGCCCAATCAATATATGACGGATGACTTCAGGGCTACTAACGGACATACGTTTTGGTTCCTTTGCGATTAAACTACCATTTAATGTATCTTGGTTTACAAAAATTAGGTAAGTAGAAATAAATAAATCTAACATTTCTTGTTTGCAAGGCGTTCCAAAAGTTAGATGATGTGTGACGTTCCGCGTAGGCGACTACACACCGGGAAAAAGAAAAGGTGATCGCGATCGCTTCTTCTCAACTATTGATGATACTACGCAGTAGGTTAGTACAGCTCTGCACAGGTGTCAACTTAAGCTGAAACTCCTTTAAAACCTCGTTCCCAGTCTCCGACTGGGAACAAGGCAATATCTAAAAGCTGGTTCTAGGCTTGCTTTCACGTTAAGTTGACACCAGTGGGAAGATGCTCACCACACAATATTGGATAATTTATTTCTTGGAGTTTCATAAATTAAATTTGATTTCTATAGAACCCATTTGACATCTTAGGAAAGGCTTGTAAGCCTTTTAATCATTAGCCTGATAAAGCAGAGGTTGATTTTGGCAGTAGCACCAACCAGGGTTCGTTCAAAGTTCTTAACCAGAATTTTACAACGCTCCATCCAAGCATTGGAGCGCTCGATCACCCATCTGGCTATTGCCGGAACAAATCCACATTTTCCTTGTGCCGCTTTCTCTTGTTTTGAGGGTTTCGTAGAAAGTTGAAACTGGATCTTGGTCATGATCTGCGGGTAAATCTTCTCTAACTCCTGAGTCAAATATTCTGGGTGATACCCGTGATCTAGCAGGATGGTAATCTTGGGAATATCAATAGGTTTTGACTTGAAGTAGTCGATGTTGAGAGTAAACATTTCAATTAATCCGGCATCATCCGAGACATTAGCACGAGTGCAGTGTGTAAAGAAGGGAAACCCAAGGGTGTCAATAGCCAGATGCCTTTTAATACCGTTGGTGGCTTTGTAGAAACAAAAACCTTTCGACTCCACACCTGCATTGCAAGTATTTTTCACGGCTTGGGAGTCAATGATGATCAATGTCGTCCAGTGCGGTTTTTTTTTACTTGTTCACGCACTTGTTCATGTAAGACACTCATTAGTTCCTCGAATACCCCAGCGGCTCGCCACTGTTTGTAGTGCCAATAGACGGTGGAATAAGGGGGGAAGTCTTTGGGTAGGTCTTGCCAATTGCACCCATTTTTCAGTTGATAGAGAATTCCATTGAATATCTCTCGCTTTGTCCAGTTGCTCGGTCGAGTCTGCTTCTTAGTCGGTAATATTTTTTGCAATAAGGGGTCAAATATTTCCCATTCTGTATCAGTGAGGTCGGTGGAATACGCCATTAGCATTGGATTGTAGATGCTGAGGAGTACCTTAATTCAAAACCTCATAAGATGTCAAATGGGTTCTATATAGCAATGCTATCTGATTTATAAAAATCACAAGGTTTAGATGCCCGACTTCTCTAAGAAGTCGGGCATCTAATTAATTGTTTACGAATTATTTAGGATTGATATCTATATCTTAATTAAGAATTTGATGAATTTTCTCCAACTTATCTACGTATTAATTCTTACTTATTTATCTATCTTAATAATTATATTAATAAAAAACATCATAGATTCAATTATTCTCAAAAAATCTTGGTCTGATTTTCTTTTGATAATGAATTACATTTTGATGTGAATAAAAACTATTAATTGGGAATAATTAATTAGTATAGACATTGAGAAAAAGTTGTTGGAATGAGGTCAGGGTATATGACAATAGAACTAGATTGGACAATTGTAATGGAAGGATATCAAGTTGTTGAGCAACTTTACTTCAGTTCTAGGACTATTGTCTATCGGGGTATTCGAGATATAGACCTGCGACCTGTAATCATCAAATATCTAAAACGTGATTACCCATCCTTTAGCGAACTTTTGCAGTTTCGCAATCAGTACACAATCACTAAAAATCTTGATTTACCGGGTGTTGTTCAACCCTACAGTCTAGAAACCTATCGTAATAGCTATGCACTCGTGATGCAAGATTTTGGAGGCGTTTCACTTTGGGAATATACTAAAGTCCGACCACTAAAATTAAGTGAATTTCTCGCGATCGCAATTCATCTAGCTGATATTCTCAACGGACTCTATCAGCACCGAGTCATCCACAAAGATATCAAACCAGCCAATATTGTCATTCACCCAGAAACCAAACAAGTTAAACTAATTGACTTCAGCATCGCTTCTCTGCTGCCTAGAGAAACCCAAGAAATTAAAAATCTCCAGGTCTTAGAAGGTACTCTCGCTTATCTTTCTCCAGAACAAACTGGACGAATGAATCGGGGTATCGACTATCGCAGTGATTTTTACTCATTAGGGGTGACTTTTTTTGAATTACTTACGGGTCAACTGCCCTTCCAGTCGAACGATCCGATGGAACTGATTCACTGTCACATTGCTAAACAACCAGAAAAATTAACAAGCAGGAAGCAGGATCGCGCAGCAGGAGACAGGAGGGAAAAAGAAATTCCGCAGATGATTTCAGATATCGTGATGAAATTGATGGCGAAAAATGCTGAAGACCGCTATCAGAGTGCATTAGGACTGAAATATGATTTAGAAATTTGTTTGGCTCAACTCAAGGAAACGGGTAAGATTGAAAGTTTCCCAATTGCTCAACGGGATGTGTGCGATCGCTTCCTCATCCCAGAAAAACTTTATGGTCGTGAAACCGAAGTTGCTACCCTACTGCAAGCCTTTGATCGGATCAGTGGCGGTAGTAGAGAAATCATGTTAGTAGCGGGCTTCTCTGGTATCGGCAAAACAGCGATCGTTAACGAAGTCCATAAGCCGATTGTCCGACAGAGGGGTTATTTCATCAAAGGTAAATTCGACCAGTTTGGGCGTAATATTCCCTTTTCGGCCTTTGTGCTGGCATTACGAGACTTGATGGCGCAACTACTGACCGAAACAGATGCCCAACTGGAGCAATGGCAGACGAAAATTCTCTCGGCTTTGGGTGAAAACGGGCAGGTAATTATTGAGGTCATTCCTGAACTCGAACAGATTATTGGCAAGCAACCTCCTACGCCTGAACTCTCAGGAAGTGCAGCTCAAAATCGGTTTCATCTGCTATTCCAGAAGTTTATTCAGGTACTCACAACCCCAGAACATCCCCTAGTGATTTTTTTGGATGATTTGCAATGGGCTGATTCGGCTTCACTCGATCTCATGCAACTACTGATGAGTGACACAGAAACGGGCTATCTGTTGCTCATTGGTGCTTATCGAGATAATGAAGTCTCTCCTGGCCACCTCCTGATGCTAGCCCTGAGCGACATTGGCAAAACTGGAGCGGTAATTAACACGATCGCTCTAACTTCCCTAAAGCCATCCGACCTCAATCATTTGATTGCCGATACCTTTAGTTGTCCACCAGCGCTAGCAGCACCCTTGACAGAATTGGTATATCGGAAAACTAAGGGCAATCCCTTTTTCGTCACCCAGTTACTCAAAGCATTGTATGAAGAAGGATGGATTACCTTTGATGTTGAAAAGGGATATTGGCAAGTTGATATTGCTCAAATTCAAGAACTGACGCTTACCGATGATGTTGTCGAGTTTATGGCGCATCAAATCCAGAAGTTGCCTACTTCCACCCAATGTGTCTTAAAACTAGCTGCCTGTATTGGTAACTCTTTTGACCTGGCAACCTTGGCAATTGTCTATGAAAAATCCCCAGATGAGACTGCTGTATACTTATGGAAAGCACTGCAAGAGGGTTTAATTTTACCAACTAGTGAGATTTATAAGTTTTTCCAGAACTCTGGGAATGGTAATGAATCATACCAATTACCAATGGATAATGAGCAATTACCCAATTACAAATTTCTACACGATCGCGTCCAACAAGCTGCCTATTCTCTGATTCCAGAGGAGCAAAAACAAGCAACTCACCTCAAAATTGGGCAACTACTGTTAAAGAATACAACCCTGGCGCAGCAAGACGAAAAGCTGTTTGAAATTGTCAACCAATTTAATATTGGCAAAAATCTAATTAGTGAGCGATCGCAGCAAACCGAACTTGCTCAACTCAATCTACAAGCCGGCAGAAAAGCTAGAGCCGCAACTGCTTACACAGCAGCCTTTGAATATCTTTGCACAGGCATTGCCTTACTGGCAGAGGAACGCTGGCAAACACAATATCAGTTAACTTTGGCACTTTATGAAGGTGCTGCTGAAGCTGCTTATTTGAGTGGCAATCTAGAGCAGATGCCACAATTTGCGGCAGTCATTTTAGAACACGCCAGCACCCTGTTGGATACCGTAAAAGTCTATGAAATCAAGATTCAAGCGGCTCAAGCCCAACATCAATTTCTAGAGGCGGTGCAAATTGCCCTGGAGATTTTGCAGTGTCTCGGAATCAGTTTTCCTCAGGAACCGAACGAATCAGATATTGCCCAGGCGTGTGCAGCAACTAACTCCATTTTGGCAGGTAGACAGCCGTTAGATTTAATTACTCTACCCCAGATGACAGAGCCGGACAAGATTGCCGCCATCAGAATTTTGACAAATGTCTCTTCTTCTGCTTATGTGGTCGCGCCATCTCTTTTACCATTTATTATTCTTGAGCAGGTGAATTTATCGATTCAATATGGCAATATCTCATACTCTGCAAATGGTTATGCCTACTACGGACTGATGTTATGTGGAGTAATTGGAGACATTGAGCCTGGCTATCAGTTTGCACAACTGGCGTACTTGTTGCTTGAACGGTTGAATGCCAAAGAAATGAAAGCTAGAACCTATGTTGGAGTTCAGTGTAGCGTATGGCACTGGAAGCAACCGCTTCAGAATACCTTAGCGTTTCTCAGAGAAGGCTATCAAAGTGGATTGGAAACAGGAGATTTAGAATCGGCTACCATTTGTGCATTTGTTTACGTTATGCACTCTTGGTTTGTTGGCAAAGAACTAGGCGATCTCAGCCAGGAAAGTATTGCTTTCCGCAGTCAACTGACTCACCTCAAACAGGAAGGACTTCTCAGCCATCTAACTATTTTTCAGCAAGCGATTTTGAATTTAATCGGCGATGCTTCGGAAGCATGGCAACTGATTGGTAATGCCTTCGATCAAGAGGAAATGTTGCCAATCCTCCAGCGATCGGGCGATCAGACGGCGCTATGCTATTTCTATGTTAGCAAACTAGTTCTTGGCTATACATTTGGCAAATTTGAGCTAGCAGTTGAAGCTGCGATCGCCATCAAAAACTACTTGGGTGGTGCTACAGGCTTATTCCTAGTTCCAGTTTTCCACACTTATGACTCTCTAGCACATTTAGCTATCTATTCTGAAGTTTCTGAAGCCGAACAACAATCCATCCACCAACGGGTAATTGCTAACCAGGAAAAAATCAAAAAGTGGGCTGGCCATATTCCAGCCAATCATTTACACAAGTATTATTTAGTGGAAGCAGAACGGCATCGCGTTTTGGGCAAGAAAGTTGAGGCAGTTGAATCTTATGATTTTGCCATTGCTTTAGCTCAGGAAAATCAATACCTGAATGAAGAAGCTTTAGCCAACGAACTCGCGGCACGATTTTACTTGGGATGGGGCAAAGAGCGACTTGCTCAAGATTATTTACTCAATGCCTACTATGCATACTCTCGTTGGGGAGCAAAAGCCAAGGTTGAAGATTTAGAACGAACTTATCCGCAGCTTTTAGCCCCCATTTTGCAACAAGAAAAAATACAAATGATGGGTGATGTTACAATTAATCCCACTGATAACAGCACTTTAAACTTAAATTATGTCACCTCCACGACATCTGCTAGTAGTGGTGTGTCAGTTGCATTAGATTTAGCAACACTCCTAAAAGCTTCCCAGACACTCTCTAGTGAAATTCAGCTGGAAAAACTGCTTGGGACATTGCTGAATGTCGTAATTGAAAATGCTGGAGCAGATAAATGTGTTTTACTACTACTCGAAAAACAAAGATTGCTAATTGAGGGAATTACTACAGTTGGAAAGTCATCAACAGTCATGCAATCGCTGCCTCTAGAAGACTCACAAGATTTACCTATTTCACTGATCAATAACGTTAAACGCACCTTACAACCCACGAATATTATCAATGTAACTACCCATCCTTTATTAATGGGTGATGCCTACATTATTCGCGAACAACCCAAAAGTTTGTTGTGTACACCGATTATTCATCAAGGCAAACTGCTGGGAATTTTGTATTTAGAGAATAGACTAACCACTGGAGTATTTACAAGCGATCGCGTCGAAATTCTGAATCTGCTTTGCACTCAAGCCGCGATCGCCCTGGAAAATGCCCGCCTTTATCAGCAAGCGCAGACTTATGCTCAACAATTAGAGCGATCGCTCGCCCAACAGAAGACCTTATTTAATGTTGTCACCCAGATGCGAGAATCTTTAAATTTGGAAGCTATATTCTGTGCTGTCACCCAGAATATTCGTCCCATTCTCAACGCCGATCGGGTGGGAATCTATCAGTTTCATCTCGAATCAGGGTATGAATATGGCGAATTTATTGCCGAAGATGTACTACCTGAATTTCCTTCGGCTTTGGCGATCAAAATTCAAGATCATTGCTTTGGCGAAAACTACGCAACCTTATATAAAAAAGGGCGCTTCTGTGCAATGGCAGATATCCAAACAGATGAAGTCCTAGATTGCCATCGGGCGATTTTGGAGCAATTCAATATCAGGGCCGCGCTGGTTGTGCCAATTATGCAAGATAACGAACTTTGGGGACTACTCTGTATTCACCAATGCAATCAACCTCGTCACTGGCAAGCCTCCGAGATTCAATTTGCCCAACAAATTGCAGCTCAAATGGGGGTTGCACTCCAGCAAACAGATTTACTGATCAAAACTCGTCAACAGGCAACCCAACTAGAACAAACACTACAGCATCTTCAACAAACCCAACTTCAGTTAGTCCAAAATGAGAAGATGTCAGCACTGGGGAGCCTCGTTGCTGGAGTTGCCCATGAAATTAACAATCCCGTTGGCTTTATTGCAGGCAACCTCAAACCCGCTCAAGATTATGTGCAAGACTTGTTTGGGCTAATTAACTTATATCAAGAAAAGTTACCCAATCCCGGACAGGATTTGGAAGATGAAATCAAGGCAATTGATTTGGAGTATATACGAGAAGATTTACCCAAATTAATCGACTCAATGAAGCTAGGAGTCAATCGCATCCATGAGATTAGTACCAGCCTCCGCACTTTTTCTAGGTCTGATAAGGATTACAAAGTACCTTTCAACCTACACGATGGCATAGATAGTACCATCTTAATTCTGAAACATCGCTTAAAATCTCATGAACATCATCCGGCAATTGAGGTGGTGAGGGATTATGGCAATTTACCTCTCGTAGAATGTTTTGCAGGCCAGCTAAACCAGGTATTTATGAATCTGCTAGCAAATGCGATCGATGCACTAGAAGAGTCGCATCGGCAGCGCAATTTAGCAAATATTCAAGCAATCCCCCATCAGATTATAATTCAAACTCGTCTCGCTGAAGATGGAGAGCAAGTTTTGATTCGGATTGCAGACAATGGGATCGGAATGACTGAAGAAGTGAAGCAACGCGTATTTGATTACCTGTTCACCACCAAATCCGTAGGTAAAGGAACAGGGTTAGGATTAGCGATCGCTCAACAAATTGTCGTTGAGCGACATGGGGGAACGCTCAAGGTAGATTCTGTTCTCGGACAAGGAACAGAGTTTGCCATCATGCTTCCGGTTGCGGTTAAAACTGACTGAGAATTAAACCATCATCAGCAAAAGCAAACTCCGATTTAACATTCCAGCGCCTACCGTCGTGAAGTAGTAGCGTTAATTTGTCGGCGGTAAACTCAAAATCCAACTGACGCTTTTCAAATTCTGGCCAAGCAGCTTTAAAATTCTGCTTTGTTAAATCCCGAAACGCAACTGTTATATGAGGCGCAAAAGGGCGAGTTTTAGAAACCTTGTCAACAATTCCCAAGTTGCTTTCTGTATAAGCCATTAAATCAGCTTGTAAATTTAAAAGCTCTTGACTTCTAACTACATTTATGTATATAACGCGAGGCACAAAGGCACTAAACCCCCTGAGTATAATTCCTACTGGCTGTTGTCCACTAGTAAACTCTTTCAAAGATGCTTCTAGCAGTGACAGGTTAGCATCTGCCCATTCAAAGGGCGGTTGCAGGGTAATATGAGGCGGAGACTTTAGTGCCCCGCTACTAGCATAGCGATCGGCAAAGTACTGTTTAACCTGGTTGGCGTAATCTTGAATGTCTTGCGGTGGTAAAAGGGCGATAAAAAAACGGCTCATTCAAATAATTCGTAATTCGTAATTCGTAATGACGCTCTCTACGAGACGCTGTGCGTAGCTTGCTTCTCTGTAAGAGTACGCGGACTAGCTACCGCTACGCTAACGTAATTCAGTTTTGCAATGGTGATTTTAACCTCCGCTCCTTGTAGGTAATTAACATTTTTGACGAAAGTTTCAAGCCCCCTCCTGCCCCCTGCCTCCTTAACTCGCCTTAGCCGCTAGTTCTGCTGGGTTCATCTGCTCGTAGTATTCAAAGGGTTGGTGAATCCAGGGATTGTTAGCCAAGTAATCGACATAGTAATCGGGTTTTAGAACTGAACAGCCTTTATACCAAAGTACGGCGGTGCGAATTTCCTCAATGGGGAAATCACTATATTGCTTGAGCCAAGGTATAGTCTGTTCCAGTGTTATCCCAGAGTCCACTAAGTCATCCACTAGAAGAATGTGCGAACCTAACTTTTCAGCAGTCATTGTTAAGTGGCGGGAGAAAATTAAATTACTTCTATCTTGTTTACCAGGACCACTGTAAGATGAGGTTGCTAAAATTGCCAGTGGTTGCTGGTATATCCGGGAAAGAATATCTCCAACTCTTAGTCCTCCTCTAGCAAGACAGATAATCTGGTTAAATTTCCAACCGGATTCATAAATCTGAATAGCCAGTTGTTCAATTTTTTGGTGATAATCTGACCAAGAAACATAAAGGTCTGGCATAAGGCTAAGGGGAGTGGTAGATAGCTAGTATTGATGGCGATTGCAAATTTATCTTAGTATGAGTGCAAGTTATTATGAAAGATTCTGCTGCTGATGGCGATGCCCAACGAGATATTCTCAGTAAAAAACTCGACTTAAAAACAAAGCTGGCTTACGGCGCAGGAGATTTAGGCCCAGCAATCACTGCAAATATCTCCGTCTTTTATCTGCTATTTTTCTTTACCAATATCGCTGGTATCCCTGCGGGTTTAGCTGGCAGCATTTTGATGATTAGCAAAATCTGGGATGGTGTAAACGATCCGCTTGTTGGGTTCCTGAGTGATAAAACGAAATCTCGTCGCTGGGGTCGTCGTCTTCCTTGGATGTTTTATGGAGCAATCCCCTTTGGAATTTTCTTTTTCTTGCAGTGGATTGTACCGCAATTTAGTGCAAATCATAGTGATAATATTTGGCCGTTATTCTGGTATTACGTAATTATTGGGGTGATATCTCAGTCTTTTTACACGGTTGTAAATTTGCCTTATACGGCGATGACTCCAGAACTAACTCAAGATTACGACGAACGCACCAGCCTTAACAGCTTTCGCTTTACATTTTCCATTGGTGGTAGCATTCTGTCATTGATTTTAATGGGAATTGTTTTTTCCCAAATTGCCGATCCTCAACAACAAGTTATCGTTTTAGCAGCAATTTGTACGGTAATTTCGATTGTAGGATTATATTGGTGCGTTTTTGGAGTCCGCGATCGCATCATGGCTTTTGAGACCAAACGCATCCAAACAGAGGAACCTGCATCGCTCCCCTTCTTGGAACAGCTAAAAATTGTCTTCAGCAACCGACCTTTTCTATTTGTTATTGGTATATATCTTTTTTCTTGGCTAGGTGTGCAAATTACAGCCAGTATTATTCCCTATTTTGTAGTAAATTGCATGGATCTCAAACAATCAGATGTGCCTACAATACTGATTGCAGTGCAAGGAACTGCCCTACTAATGCTATTTGTCTGGGGGGCACTGAGTAAAAAATTTGGGAAAAAAGTTGTTTATTTTCTGGGAATGAGTTTATGGATTATAGCCGCCGCCGGACTATTTTTCTTACAACCTGGTCAAATAGTTTTGATGTATGTGATGGCAGTGATGGCAGGTTTTGGCGTATCCACAGCTTATCTAATTCCCTGGTCGATGATTCCAGATGTGATTGAATTAGATGAACTCCAAACCGGACAACGCAGAGAAGGTATTTTTTATGGCTTCATGGTTTTGCTGCAAAAATTTGGTTTAGCTTTCGGGCTGTTTTTGGTGGGAAATGCTTTGCAAGTGGCCGGTTTCCAAGCATCTGTAGCCGGAAGTCCATCGCCCATCCAACCGGCATCGGCACTGTTTGCTATTCGCGTTGCTGTCGGCCCCATACCTACAGTTTGTTTGATTCTGGGCTTGATTTTAACGTATTTTTACCCAATTACCCGCGAGATGCACGCAGAAATCATGCTGAAACTCAAAGAACGGCAAGAGAAAAGGGAGAGTTGATAATTCAAAATTCAAAATTATAAAATCCTTGTAGAGACGCAAAATTAGACTATGCTGCACTAACGCGTCTCTATATTCTTTTTCACTCATCAGTCTAATATTTAAATGGTTTCTGTAAACATGCCAATAAAGCGATCGCTTGATCTTCTGGGGTGCGTTAGCCAAAGCCTAATGCGCCTTTTCAATTGTAGGTGAAATATCTACGATGCTGTAAGCCACAGAGCGATAAGCAAAGCTTAAGCCTTATGGTGCGTCCGCTACGCGTAGCTTGCTTCCACTTAGTGGTACGGCGATCGCAACTTCTTCACCCAACTGCGATCGCCTACATCAACCATTATGCACCATCCAAACCTCTGCGTAATCCATCAATAATTGCTGCACAATTTGCTGATAGTTCGTTAATTTATCCGTTACTTCTTCCATAGTGAAAAAACACTTATTTCATCTAGTTAAACTCTTTACTGACACTATTCTCTCAGCTTCATCTACCGTAATTTGCGCCAGCCCAAATTGTTCAATTACTGCTGCATTTGTTGTCAAATGTCTACTCACTTCAGCCACCCGATAATGACTTTCCTGTGACGCTAAAGCAGCTGGCAATAATAACTGATCTGCTAAATGTTCATCTACTGCTGCGCCGGTGTAATGAAACTCAAGGAGTTGCTGACAAGCAATCTCTGCAACTGTCTCCGCCGACAACCGCAAACGCCCAAATCCACCAAAGCCAGTCAAGCTGTTTTCATACTCAGCAGTGAGAAAAATACCCGCCCCCGGTGCTACACCTCTTTCTCGCAAAGTCTGTATAGCAACTTTCAAATGGGCTTCGCGTAACAAATTTTCGGCCCGATTCGCCATCCGTTGGGGAATATGGGAAGGCAATTCTGTCACCACTGCTATTCCCCGCACTTGTTGTAAATTACCCCGTTCCAACAAGTTGATCCCGCCGAGTTTACCACCGCCATCCACCTGTAATTCTACCTCTCCCCCACCTTGAGGAAACCACCCCCAAGCGCCTAACTTGACTTGGGCTTCTACACCCATACGTTGCAGTATGGGCAAATAAACTTGCTCAATATATGTCACTGTGGGGCTAAAGTTCACATGAGTTCCGCCCTTGAGTGTTACCTGGGAATTACCAGATGCTAGTGCCAAAGGTAAGAGAATTGTCTGTAAAACCAGAGCGATCGCACCCGCAGAACCACCTTGTTGTGCTTTACTAACATCAAAGGTATAAATTCCCGCTTGCACAGCACTACCTGGAATGAATTCTAGCAGCGTTGAACCCAAAGCATCGCCCTGTAGTTGGGCATTACAAATTCTCGCCGCAGCCCGAACCGCTGTTAAGTGTTGTGCTGCTAACCCTGGTTTTTTGCGTCCAGCGCGAATGCCTGTAATTCGTATGGGTTCGCCAGTAATGGCGGCTAGACTTAAGGAAGTGCGAAGAACTTGTCCGCCTCCCTCTCCGTAGGAACCGTCAATTTCAATCATGGGCGATTCTGAGATGTTGGATTTTGGGTTATCTCCACGGCTCTTAAAATCAAACCACAAATTATAAACGCCCAGCAACTAGCTTTTTGGTATGAGGTTACACAAATATACAGAGAAACTAGCTACGGTATACCCATACAAATTTTACCAATCCTCAATCCCCTGTTCAATTTTGAATTTGGAATTGAATAACCTTGCTTTTACCGGGATTCATCAACCCATAAGGATCAACAATTTCTTTAAATTTTAACTGCTCAGGATCAATAACTTTTCTGCCGCCGTCTTCAATAATATATGTGTGGGGATTAGCAATACTCACACCCTGTTCTTCGTGATAGCGGATAATCTCGTTGAGACGTTCTTCTGTGGTGTAACGCACAAGTTGCAAAGCACCAGGAACTACAACACCATTCACCCGAAAAAATTCTAAATGCATCATTACCTCATCACCGAAGTGATGATACATTTGCTCTATTAGTTGCAAACTGTGCTTACCAGGAAACATGCTTTGTAAGTAAGTAATACCCGTATCTACACTCCGGGCAAGTAAGGTGGTATGGTTCCAGCCAAATTCTGCTAAATGTATACCTTTAGCCGCTTCCTCTGCTGGTTTTCTATATGTAATCTGGCCGCCGTATTGCTGCACCAAACCCGGTAAGAATTCCAAACTTGATTCAGCAATTATCAAAAATACTGGGTGTGTCCCTTCAGGAATGTATTCTTGTAAGGCGTGAAAATATTGGGGAATTTGGGATGCAAAAACAGAAATCAACTTCTTAATCATGCCATCAGCATTGCCAAGAGCCTGACCAAACTTTGCTGCTGTCATAAACTCATCAAATGTCACAATGACTTCTGCCCAAGGATAAGCTGGTCCCAAAGGGATTTCGACTTCGGTGATAATGCCATTAATTCCCCAAGCATGATTCACTTTTTGCACATCGTCGCCGCGTAATGCGATCGCACGGGGTTGATCTTCTACAGTTACCACTCGCAATGCTAGGATATTACCGCGTTCGGCTAGTAACCCATATTGGATTGAACCAATGCCCCCACTACCCCCAGCAATAAATCCGCCAATTGTCGCTGTGCGGTATGTGGAGGGTGCCATGCGGATTTCCCAGCCGATTTCTCGTGTTTTTTTTATCCAAAGCCGCCAACTTTACCCCAGCTTCTACCCGCGCCACCCCCGGTTTTACCCAAAGAATCTCTTGCATCCGCGTCATATCTAAAATTACGCCACCATGTAGTGGTACACATTGCCCATAATTCCCTGTTCCCGCACCCCGTACAGTTATGGGTACGCGGTGTTTCGCACAGGCAGCTGCAACTTTTAAGACTTCTGCTTCATTGGCAGGACGCACTACGATATCCCCGACTTTTCCCTCTAGTTTCGGTACTAGCACTGGGCTAAAGGTGTGATAATCCTGAGATAATTTTGCGACTTGGGCGGAATCGGTGATGGTTTCTATGCCTTCTAGAGAATTAATGAGGGCATCTAATTTTGTCGTCATAATATATCCTTTTTTTTAACGCAGAGGGGCGCTGAGGGAAGCGCAAAGGTTCGCAGAGGAGTTAATTCTCTGCGTAAACCTTTGCTACCTGATGCGTTTTAAAATCCCAGTTTTCTTGTTTCACAGTACTTTCATGTCCCCTACTTAATATAGCTAATTCTAGTCAGTAATGAAATGATTAAATACTAATAAGTCTCCAGAAATGATATAAATTAATCCAGTCTATATCAGCCAAAAATACTTGTAGAGACGGCGATTTATCGCGTCTTGAAAACCCAAAATTGTTGCCAGTAGCCCTTAAATAAAGCGGATTAAGATATAAAGAGTTAGATGTGTTAGTCGCACAAATATATCTCATAAAAATGATGATATAGTTCCAACTACCGTTGATACCAGAAAGTCAGCAGAAAAGATTTCTCGTTTTTTGTGATTGAGTGCAACGGATAAGCAGTATATAACTTCAAAGTTAAATGTTAAAACTATAGCGATATTACTATTGGATGTATAATCCATTATTATCGTAGCAAAAATCATCTTCACGCATCTATGAAAAAATCTCTCACACATCAAACTGCTTTACTATTTACATGCTCTATGCTGCTGATGGCTTGTGGTAGAAGTGGCGGTAATGATGGCAATTCTGCGAATAAGCCAAATGCTATTCCTATCGGTATTGCCTTTGCACAAACGAGCAATGTAGCATTACTTGGTCAAGAGGGAACTGATGGAGTAAAAATTGCTGAAAAGTATTTTAATCACAAAGGAGGTATTAATGGTAGACCAATTAAATTAGTCTATCAAGATACGAGTGGCGATGAAGTTGGTGCTATTAATGCTTTTCAAACTTTAATTAGTAAAGATAAAGTTGTTGGTATTATTGGCCCTACCCTATCACAACAAGCTTTTAGTGCCGATCCTGTAGCAGAACGCAATCAAGTTCCAGTTATTGGGGCATCAAATACTGCTAAAGGTATTCCCGAAATTGGTGATTATGTGGCTCGTGTTTCTTCATCTGTCGCTGTTGTCGCTCCTTATTCGGTGAAAGCTGCACTCAAACAAAATCCTAAAATCAAAAGAGTAGCTGTATTCTACGCTCAAAATGATGCTTTTAATAAGTCGGAAACAGAAATATTTCAGAAAACAGTTAAAAATTTAGGATTGGATTTAGTTACAGTCCAAAAGTTTCAAACTACAGATACCGACTTTCAAGCTCAAGCCAGCGATGCGATTAATTTAAAACCAGATTTAGTGATTATATCTGGGTTAGCTGTAGATGGAGGTAATTTAGTTAAACAATTACGAGAACTTGGTTATAAAGGAATAATTGTTGGTGGCAATGGTTTTAACACATCTCATATATTTTCTGTGTGCAGAGCGCTTTGTGATGGCGTGATTGTGGCTCAAGCTTATAGCCCTGTATATCCCAGTGAAATTAACATCGCATTTCGCAAAGCCTATCTTGAACAATATCATAGAGAACCACCCCAAGTCAGCGCTCAAGCTTTTGCTGCTTTACAGGTATATGTAGAAGCTCTGCAATCTTTAGATAAAAAAAACAACATTAATAAATTGAAACTGCCACAGTTGCGTACAGAATTGAATAAGGAATTATTAACAAAAAACTTTCAAACTCCTCTCGGTGAAATTGCTTTTACACCAACAGGTGATGTAATTCAAAAAGAGTTTTACGTTGCTCAACTCAAGATGGAAGCAAATGGTATCAATGGTAAATTTTCTTTTTTAAGCATAAAATAGTTGCAAGATTACCGAATTGGAAAGATAGTTGTAGGGACACTTTTGATCGTCGGTAAAATCATAGTTAGCTTCTAGTAATAGCCAATAATGTTAGCAGCAGAGACATAAATTGGTTTGCCTTTAAGATCGGCAAGGGTTTTCATTGCTGGGTTGGGATGTGCAATCAGACACCAGGGGTATTTCTGGAAAATTACTGCGACTGTGATTTTGGGAATATTTTGTGCTAGATGTTTAAGGCATCCATGCCATAACCTATAAAGAAATCTACCGCACTCCCCATCAACAATTGAGTACTACTGGGAACCTGAGGGTCGCTCATTTTGATAGTTACATCTAAACTGTACTCTTTGTAAATACCAGTGGCGTCAGCACAGCCTGTCGTAGATATCACCTGATAAAATCCACCATGTTCTACTTGTGCTATCCAATTTGTACCAAAGGTAACTTTATTCAACTGAGAACTGCTAGTTGACGGTTGGTTGCTGTTAGTACAAGCAGCAATAACGCTGCTACCAATGCAGATGGAACCGTATTGAATAAAATTGTGGCGACTAAGGCGATGAATTGCTGTTGATGAGGGTGATGACGGATTCATAAAACAGTATAGCTTTCTCTCCTATCTGCCGTTGTAGCTAAATCTAAACGTACATTCTAGAATCAACTTTTGATTCACTAGCGAATAGGGCTGAATTTCTAAAGCGCGCTGAAAAGCTCTGATAGCCTGACTATACTCTCCTAGTGCCGCATAACACAAGCCCATACCATGAAGCGCACCAAAATGTATTGGATTTATCTGCACAACCATCTGACAATCTGCTAGAGATTTTTGATAATCACCAACACTGTAATAGAGGAAAGCCCGACGATTCCAAGCTTCAGCAAAGTCTGGCTGGTCTTTAATTAGTGCCGTCAGCGCTGTTTCAGCTTCAGCAATTTCGCCTGCATCCAGTAATTTTTGACTGCGGTCAATTATTTCCAGTCCATAGATTCCCTTTTGCTGAAACCAGATCCGCCAGATTTTTCTGGTTGCTTTGTCCCGGACTGTGGCATCGGGGTTTTTTAACTCTTCAAGTAAGGAATTGATAGATAAAGAATCCATGAATTTGAAATCAGTGAATATACCTTTGTATTAACTTTCTCACAAAATATATCGATTAAATCATTTTTAAAGTCATCTTTAAATTTGCAGTGATTAATTGCTATTTATGAATTTTCTGTGTTCTTGACTGTATTCAGCAATGTGACTAATATCATGCTAGATATTTAGACTCTTGAAGAAGAGTTTAGAATTCAGAATCCAGGAATTCAGAATCAAGATGCTTACAGACTTGCTTTCTCGTGTCCATGAACGTCTTGAAAATTAGATCAATCGCTATGAAATGAGAAAAAGCCAACCATAAGGTATTTTTGCGGCAACTGGGGGCATGAAAGTGTATATTATGGGTGATTTAGTGCGATCGCTGCTCTCAAAAACCCTGTAGCTATGCATCAGTGAGAGGTTAGAGTGATTGCACTTTTGTCAAGAGGGTGCAGGAAAAGGGGATAAATCGAGCTTGGAGACTGGTTTTCGCAGCGCTTTAACAACTCCTAAATCTTGATTTTCTTTTGCAGCGAAGTACTGAATTGGGTCATCCGCTTTACCTCTTTCTTGCGCGACACTAAAATGGTATAAACCACGAAAAATCATCTCCAAAGAAATACGGTCGAATGGCAGAGATAATTCATCTGCAACCGCATCTCCCAAGTCAGCCAAAACAGCATAAAATAACCAATTAGCCCAGACTTGTAGCTTGATACCATTAATAGAACCAGTCCATAAATAAGATAGCCCTAGCAAGCGTTTAACTGTGTAAAAAGCTTCTTCAACTCTCCACCTTCGGCGATATAAATCTGCAACGACATAGGGAGGTAATATTTTGGGGTCAAGGACAGAAGTAATGTAAGAATAGCTAGTAAAACCCAATTTTAATTTCGATTAAACGTAAAGTGAGAACTGGTGCGCCGCGCCGAACAGTACCTAGTTGAATCAATCGGTCTTTAATGGAATGGTCATAGCTAAAAATCTTTAAGTATTTAATAGATGCTTTGGCTTTTAAACGTGTAATAAAATGGACTTCTTGGTTAATGAGTTGTTGCAAGAATTGGAAATGATAAAAACCTCTGTCAAGTAAAATCAGAGTTTTAGGAGGCAGTAAATTTAATAATGCTACTTCAAAATTAGTGTCCGATGCTGCTGGATTAGTGTGAAACCAAACTTCGACAGGTAAACGATTAACCAAATCAATAACTGTACAAGTCTTCCCTGCTAGTTGCCCTGTTTTCAAGTGTTCTAGGCTTTTTAGCTTGCGGAATAAGGCTTCTAATGTAGATCCATCAGCTATCCAAACTCGTTCAAAATTAAGTAGTGCGAACTTAACACTGTTTGGTAATGGTCGTCTGATTCGTTGTTGCCAATTCAATTGTAACTGAGGTAGTAAATCTTTAAAAACGCGCTCAAATAATTCAGCAGGAAATACTAAAAATCTTTCTGATAACGATTGTTGAGTAACTTTAGTAACTCCACACCATAACAAACCTTCTCGTGCTAATAGACGATTTAACTCTTGAACGCCAGGAACTTGTCGCCATAAAAGTGTTAATACTGCTGCCACCATTAACGATAAATTCAGAATTCTATCTCGTAATCCTAATTGCTTATAATATTTTTGTTGAGCAAAAACTACTGGTGTTAATAAAGCTTCTAAATTCTAACCTTTCACAAATGGTAGTTATGTGGGTATATGCATAAATGCAACGGTTCTGACGTGTTTAGCTGTTGAAAAAGGGACTGGGGATTAAGGATTAGGGATTGGGTACCAAACCCTTAAAATTATGTGGAGGCTTTTACCCACCACCAAAGAACAGGGAATTTTGGATGGATGCTGGGATTGATGCTATAAGCACGGGTGAGGCATATTTTTTTATACCATAAAAAAACCTAATTCTTAGATTGGGAGATGCAACGCTTAGGAACTTCAAAATAAAAAAATATCCAGATTGGATATTTTTTTATTGGCGATTCCCTTATTTTGCACCCAATAAGCTGATTGCCTATGAGAAGATGTTTTAAAAGTATTAGGTGAATAGAATTCGCTACTACACAAAACTTAGTCCACTTCCGTAAACTAACAGAAAATCAAGGATTTTAACCCACGGAGGTGGGTTTTGTTTGTGTAGCGGGGACTTCTAGTACAGCACTGCGGAAATAAACCACCCATTCTAAATCAATGAAACGCCTACGTTGTATTGATTTTTAATTTTTAATTTTTAATTTTTAATTCCGCCTTGCGGTACTAGTCGTCCGTGAATAATAAATTAGACTTTTTAAACAACCTCTGAGTAATTGATGAGCAATGCAGTAATTAACCCAACACTGCCCAAATCGTTGATTAACAACTTTTACTTAGTCCAACTTTGAAGTTTTTTAAAATAAATCCATAGCAAATAATCAAGTTAATCCACTATTTTTATACACAACATTGATTGATTATTCCTGACATTTTTATAATCGTCTACTATAATGTTGAATACTTCGATTCCAAGACTCGAATGATAAATATTTATATCATAGCTGCTAATGGTACAAGCGAATATTGGACAATTAGAAAGAGAACTATCACAGCGGATAATCAAATTCTATAATGATAGAATAGGTAAGCCTCCTAGCCAAATAATTTGCCATTTTTTTGATACTGAAATTGTCATTTCTCTAGAAAACTCAGTTACCCAAGCTGAACAAACTCTATTGAAGGGAGGTTATGATAATTTAGCTGAACAAGTACGATTATATTTAGAGAAAATAATTAAACCAGAATTGAAAAGTTTGATTGAGGAAATTATTGGTAAGCCAGTCCTTGACCTCATAATCAACACAAATTTAGCAACAGGTCGTACCGGGATTATTGTGGTTTTCAATTTATCTGAGGCTCATAATCCCGAATCTATATCCCAAAGTAAATGTTAGGCATGTGGCTGACTGATGTGGCGATTGATTACTACTTCTAATTGATTTAAATCATAGGGTTTAGTAATGCAATCATCAATCCCTGTGAGCATTGGGGATGCTTCATCTTGTGCCATTGCTGGAGGTGCTACTGCAATGATTGGAATAGTAGCAGTTTTTGAGTCGTGTTTGAGATCATCAATGACTTGGTTAGCACTCAAATTAGATAGCATCATATCTAGCAAAATTAAATCTGGTTGATGAGTTTGTGCCAATACCACAGCTCTCACTCCTTGCTTGGTACAAATACATGAGAAATTTAATGTTCCTAGATGAGAATTAAGTAATTCTAAATCATGTAGACTCTGTTCTACAACCAAAATTAAAGGCTGTTCATTCATAAGCAGTTAATCCTGTCCAATAAAGTCTACGCATAAAGATTCCATCCATCAGGAAAATTTTGAGGTCTTTTTTTATAGTAATTACTTAAGTAAATATACGAAGGTATATTCAGGTAACTAATTAAGGCATAAAACAAATGGCCTGGTGTATAGTCCATTAGGTTGATTATTTCCACTGAATTTTAGGGAATAATATAATAAGACAATCATAACGTCAAGCAAATATTAGCATAACTGATGTATGTATTTGCAAAGGTTGACTAAAAGAATTGCGATTTTTTATTAAGTAAGTAACACGTAAAAGACTTGGGGTTGTGGATTTACTAGCCTTACGCAAAGATGCCAAAATTGTGTCAGTGTATCCCGCACTGCGACAAAGGTTAGCGATCGCCCCAGGCATTTAAATTAAGGTAATATCAGCAGAAATGGATTAAGTATATTTAAGCATCAAGTAACTGACGTGCAAGAGCGATCGCTTCTGTTGGTGTTGAGACTTTTCCCTCAGCTTGTGCTACGGCAATTTCTTTCAACAGTTGGCCGATGATTGGCGAAGCCGGAATATCTAATGCTACGATCAACTCCTTCCCGCTCAGTAGCGGAGCGGGATGAGCGACCAGATCATCAGGGTTCAGGTAGCGGTTGATTAAAGATGCTAAGACTTGCCAGCGTTTTGCTTTGGTTTCCTCTGTTGTAGCGACTGCTGGGTGTAGTGGCTTCTCAGCAGATATCGCCTCTACGAAATGATCAACTGCTACAGCTAGCACTGCCGTGGCAGGAAACACAATGTCTGCATCATAGAATAAAAAGTATTGTTCTCGCAAAGACATATCCGTTACTTGAAACTGCGGTAACAGTTTTAGTGCAGTGGTTACACCCCGGATTTCGGCACGACTATAAGTTAGTTCTTGTAGCTCTATTTCTGCTAATTCTGGATTTGGGTTGACTAGACTTGCAAGTTTGGCAATACCTAACCAAGTGGTTTTGATACTATCGCGGACAGACTCTTGCAGCTGTGCCCCTAATTGTTGCCAATTCTCTGTAAGTAAGGCAGCTGCATTATCAACTGCTGCTAGTTTGAGTAAGTTTTCACGGGTGGCGTTTTTGAAGAAAGGAGTAAGTAAACCATCTTCCCAAGCGCTTGTAATCCAAGGAGTACCCAAAGAATTAGCCAGTAAATAGCCAATTTCTACCCTAAATCGTTCGGCTGCAATTGTGCTGATATGTGATGCCAAAGAACGAATTGCAGCTTGGGTAGCTGGCTCAATAGTAAAACCTAGTTGGGCAGCTTGGCGATAACCTCGCATTAACCGCAAAGGATCGTCTTCTAGGTTTGCGGGTGAAACCATTCGCAAAATTCCCTGTTGTAAGTCTACACAACCTTGTAGAGGATCGATAATTTCTTGCGTATGGGGATTATAGGCGATCGCATTTACTGTAAAATCCCGTCTGTGCAAATCAACTTCTAAGCTATTTCCTTCTTGTTGGGCAAAGTCTGCTGTGGCGTGGGGAAAAACCACACGGGCAATTTGTCGCTCGGCATCAAGTAGTACAAAACCAGCTTTATAATGATGAGCGATCGCTCTCGCTACCTTTACTGCCTTACATGGGATAACAAAATCTAGATCCAGATATTCGCGAGTTCTGCCAAGGATGGCATCTCGGACAGCGCCACCTACCATATAAGCAGGTTGTGGCAAAAATTCCAAGCTAAAAGGCCAATTTTCGGGAGCTAGGCTAGAAGAAACTGATTCATGCATTGTAATAAAAATCAACCCAGCAACTCATAAATAACAGTTGGGCTTAAGTTACATTAACAATAAAGGCCCCTGGAGTTGGTTCTATTATGTGTATTTGCGTGAACTGCCACTATGTAGACAGCTGTGTTACCTATCATGCCGTGGAAGGGCAGCACCAACAGCCTCACTTGACTGAAACACCAGATTTTGATCCGAATGAACCTTCGATCAATGTCAACATTCGGACTCAAGATGATGTAATTGAAATGGAATGGGACGTTGTTGGTTGTCTGAGCTTCAAGCGGGAAACGGGTAAGTGGTCAAAGTTGCGTCCTGGTGAATTAGTACCGACTTGATAATTTAAGAGTAGTATGTTATTCTCGCGCTCATTAATAACAGAACCTTGACAATTCAATCACAAGTTTCTTGGTGAAAGCAAAAGTATTTATTTTGACTTTGCACACGCAAGTTTTTCGCGGGGGTATAGCGATCGCCAAAACCCTTATTCTTTCGTTGACCCCCGCGAAAATCTTTCTGAGTAAGCTTTTGAGAAGGGTCTACCAGGGCTAAATTCTCAATAATAGTAGCTTATTGACAGATAAATTAGACCCCCCGCGAAAATGGGTATTTGTAACTCTGTCTGCATAAGGCTTCTAAATGGGTAGGGTTTTAATTCCTTTACCCCTCACGGGGATGGAAACGTTGAAGGTATGTAACCCTCCGAGAGTTAATAAAACTAGTTTTAATTCCTTTACCCCTCACGGGGATGGAAACGCACAGGTGTTGACTGCATTTACCAGAGGGATAAATTTGTTTTAATTCCTTTACCCCTCACGGGGATGGAAACCCTCCAGAAATATTCATACTATTTCCGCTGAAAAATAGTTTTAATTCCTTTACCCCTCACGGGGATGGAAACTTTTCTGCAAATGATGCTTTCCTTTCTCCATGCAATGTTTTAATTCCTTTACCCCTCACGGGGATGGAAACTATAAGTCCGCACGATCGCACTAGCGTTAACACATCAGTGGATAAGCTCAGGTAAAATTTATGGCTATAGTAATGTAAGATAATTATCTGGATGATGTCTGGTTGATATCTATAACCTAAACAAAATCTAAATTACTAAAGCTGAGAGTTGGGAAACTCCGGTGAAATTCCGGGACTGTGCCGCAGCTGTGATGGGATTACCCAAGTCAGAATGCCAACTCTCAGGATGTCCTCAAGACACACTCACCGTCTACTCCCTGCGTCGCACGGGGAAGGAGTTCTAAGTTTGCTTTCTGGATTTGCTACTTGTCCAGGCTTGTTTTATGCTATACCCGCCGCAGATGGTATATTATCTCGCGTTAGAATACCAGGTGGAATTATTACTAGTCAGCAGTGCCGTGCGATCGCAGAGATAGCAGATCAGCATGGTGGCGGCTATATAGACGTAACTAATCGAGCTAACCTACAAATTCGTGAAATCCGCACAGGTATAAATGCTGAGGTTCTGAAGTACCTACAGCTGATGGGATTGGGTTCTAGCAATACTCTTGTAGACCACATCCGCAATATTATGACCAGTCCAACTGCTGGTATCGATCCCCAAGAATTAATCGACACTCGCCCTTTTGTCCAAGGTTGGGATGATTATATTGCAGCACATCCGGCGCTTTCGGGACTGTCGGCAAAATTTAGCGTTTGCTTTGATGGTAGTGGAATAATTCGGGTGTGCGATCGCTTGAATGATATCACCTTTGCAGCTGTCTTAGTTGATGGTAACGTTTATTTTCGCCTCTATCTCAGTGTTGGCGAGAAGGGACAACCGCCCAGCAATACGGGAATTTTGTTATCACCAGAGGAATGTTTGCCCGTCTTGGCAGCTTTGACGGATGTCTATCTAGCTCATAGTCATACTACGAGTAAGCGGCGGCTACGTCTCTTAGAGTTATTGAATACCTTGGGTTGTGAAAATTATCTCCAGGAAGTTGAACAGCGTTTACCTTTCCCGCTTTTATGCAGTGAAACAAGAAAAGACCTAACCCCCCAACTCCCGCCAGGGAATGAGGATAAATTCTCTACTCTTTTGCAAAGAGAGGGGAAATATCAGCATATTGGCATCCATCCCCAACGTCAGCCAGGCTTATTTTACCTTGGTGTCGTCTTGCCCCTTGGGCGATTGGAGAGTAGAGAGATGCGAGGTTTAGCAGATTTAGCAGCAAAGTACGGCAGTGGAACTCTCAGACTAACCCCTTGGCAAAATTTGCTCCTTACAGATATTCCTCAGCAATGGGTTGCTGATGTCCAAAGTGAAATTGCTTTCTTAGGATTAGATTTTTCTGCAACCAATATCAAGAGTTCATTAGTTGCCTGTTCTGGAAAAAAGGGTTGCGCCGCTTCTGCCACAGACACTAAAAGTCATGCCTTGGCATTAGCAGAGTATCTGGAAACTCGCGTTACTCTCGATTCGCCAGTTAATATCCACTTTAGCGGCTGCGAAAAGTCTTGTGCCCAGCATGGCAAAAGTGATATTACTCTCCTGGGTGTCAGCATTGAGACTGATAATCAAACTTTAGAGGGTTATCACATTTATGTTGGTGACAGTAAGCAGAAATTCGGACATGAACTATATCAATATGTAACTTTTGCCGAACTACCTGCATTAATAGAGCGGATGCTATATGTATATAAAATTCAACGCTTAAATTCTGATGAGTCTTTTGGGGAATTTGCTAATCGATATCCAATAGCACAATTACAACAGTTATTTAATAAATACTTAGAAGATATAAGCATAGATAAATACAGATGATTGATTCCTCCGTCTCTCTTACTCTGTTTTCTCTGCGCCTCTGCGGTTAATTAAATTAGATATTCTTCTAGTAAAAAGAAAGTATCTATATCAACCAACAAATCAATCCAAAATTTAAAATCCCAAATTGAATGCCCGACTATATCCGAGATGCCAACGAAATTTACCGCAATTCCTTTGCAATCATCCGGTCAGAAGCGAACCTAGATGTATTGCCAGCAGATGTAGCAAAAGTTGCTGTACGCTTGATTCACGCCTGTGGAATGACGGATATTGTCACAGACTTAGGATATTCACCAACAGCAGTACAATCCGCAAGGGCAGCACTGGCAGCAGGAGCGCCAATTCTCTGCGATTGCCGGATGGTTGCCGATGGCGTTACCAGACGGCGGTTGTCTGCAAATAATCAAGTTATCTGTACCCTCAACGAGCCAGAAGTGGCAGAACTTGCCCAGAGTATGGGTACTACAAGGTCGGCGGCAGCTTTAGAATTATGGCGATCGCACCTCGAAGGATCGGTAATCGCAATTGGCAATGCCCCCACAGCCCTATTCCGACTGTTAGAAATGCTCGATGAAGGAATGCCCAAACCTGCGATTATCTTGGGCTTTCCAGTGGGGTTTGTCGGTGCAGCCGAATCGAAAGCAGCATTGGCAGCAGACAGCAGGAATGTACCATTTTTAACCTTACACGGTCGGCGCGGTGGAAGTGCGATCGCGGCAGCAGCAGTAAACGCCCTGGCAACGGAGGAAGAATGAATATGAAACCCAAAGGTCGTCTTTATGGAATTGGTGTCGGCCCAGGCGATCCAGAACTATTGACTCTGAAAGCGCTGCGGCTATTACGTGCGGCTCCCGTGGTAGCTTATCAATCAGCCACAGATAAACAAAGTATCGCTAGAGCGATCGTAGCGCAGTATCTTCCTGGCAATCAAATCGAGGTGCTATTTCATCTCCCCCGCGCCTTGGAGCCAGAAAAGGCAAAATCTATTTATGACCAAGAAATTCAACCAATCGCCGACCATTTAGCAGCCGGTCGAGATGTTGTAGTACTGTGCGAGGGCGATCCATTTTTCTATGGTTCCTTCATGTACCTGTTCACACGATTATGTGACCAATATGAAACAGAAGTTGTCCCCGGAGTTTCCTCACTGATGGCTTGTCCAGTAGCTTTGGGTGTACCCTTCACCTATTACACTGATATCCTCACAGTCTTACCTGCCCCATTGCCAGCAGAAGAACTAACTACACATCTATTAATGACTGATGCCGCCGCGATTATGAAACTAGGTCGTCACTTTACTAAAGTACGAGATATCCTGCATAAATTAGGGCTAGCATCACGGGCGAGATATATTGAACGAGCATCAACATCACAGCAACGCATCATTCCCCTGGATGAAGTTGATCCAGCCGAAGTACCGTATTTCTCAATGATTGTGATCCCCACTAAGAATCGACTATAGCTGTGCCAAATGTGGGTTAATATCAGGCTCGACCTAGCGATTTTAGATTTTAGAAAAATTGTAGGTTGGGTGAAGCAAAGCGCAACCCAACAAAGCCCTGGAAATGTTGAGTTACCCTGCGGTAAGCCTCTTTGGGTCTATGTTCCTCAACTCAACTTAAGTTTTTTGACTTGGTTCCCAACAATAATTTTTTAGCTCTGCCGATTAAGCTAGGCTCTGAAAAAGATTCAAAGTCAGTATCTTATTTTTCTCTCATCAGATTTATAAAAAAGCGCTATTTAGATAAGACAAATTTGTTCTGTTAATTATTACATCAATTATTTTTACATCTGGAAAAATAGATGGCTTGGTGATATTTTTGAAAAAAAATGGTACTATCTGACATGGCGTGACCATTACGCTAAAAGATTTCCAAACAAAAAATACTCAACTAATTATACCGGGGTAATCAGCAGCGACGATTTTAGTGTGTACAATGGCTATCCAGTTTTTGCCCAACAGAAATGTTTGGCTCATCTACGCCGTCACTTCAAAAAATTAATTCAACTTCCTGGTCTTCACAACCAAGCTATCGGCGAAACTTTTGTTGACTTAATTGATGAAGCTTTTAAGAATTATGCTCGATGGTTTCAGACTCTTGACTGCGCCAGTTACAACGATTGGGTCAATGAATTCAAATCCAAGTTGCATTCCTTAATTGCTCAATGGATTGACTTAGCCGGAGCTACCGCAGGTCAACTTTTACGCTCTTTGCGCGATAAAGCTCATCAATGGTGGTATTTCCTGGAACATCCTGAAGTTCCCCCGGATAATAATCAGGCCGAACGTTCGCTGCGTTTGGCTGTGACAAAACGTAAAGTTAGTGGTGGTTCCCGTTCAATGGAGCGGTTTCAACATACTGTCAATTTGTTGACAGTGGTTCAAACCTGTCGTCGTCAAGGTAGGTCTGTTATTGATTTTTTTGTACAGGCTCTAATTGCTGATTCTGATAATTCTCTGTCTCGCCCTTCTTTACTTCCTCAATATTAGACCTGAATCCTACCAATATATATTATTTTTCATGGTGAGCATTCCCTATTTTTGTTTTGATGTCAGATATCAAAACCTTTACTCCAAAGGGAATCCTACCTTTTTTTCTATCTTAAAACCATCTAGAAGTTAATACGGTATTAATATTTGTTTTAAAGTAATAAACATTATAAGTACAGTTACATAGGTTTTTAGCGTAGGCGTAGCCCGCCGCAGGCATCGCACCTTTTTTGCTCAACCTCACCAAATCGCGTTGCTCCCTAAGGCGAATTAAACAACTCTAACTCTAGAATATGTACTTAGCCACCTTTTTTCTATGTTAACCGTTCTCTATTCCCTTAGTAATTCTGCTTCAATTTGTTCAGTTCCCTCGTAGTATCTCCAGAGGCGCTATTGAATACTGAATTCTGACGTTTAGTTTCACGTACCATACTTTGAAAATCAGGTATTGAGAAAAATAAATCATATAATACATGACCAATGATACAAGTTAACAACCCGTATTTTGGCAAAATAAATAGAATTATCAAGATTGTAGAAAGCGTTATTCGCAAACAATTAATGGCAGAATATCTCCCAAAGTGACTAAAACCAAAGAGTAACGAAAATACTATTGTAGTTAGAATATTAATTCCCAAAAAAGAAGGTGGAACTAGAAAAAGACCATCTTCAGAAGGAATACTAAATAAAAACATTATTCCTAACCTTTGCCACATTTCTTTAGAAGATGCCTTTTTTCCGAAAATTTGGGATTTATTCAATAATTCTTGAAACCTGGGATCTTTATATTTAAATTTATACTTAGCTTCCTGACTAGAAGCTAACTTGTAAAAAATACTTTGGCTTTGATTTTTTTTGCTGCGAAAGCTAAATTTCTTGAAATCAAAAGATAAACTGATTTTCGTATAGTCATATTTTTCGTGAAATAAGAACTTAAGTTTGGGGAAATGTCTTTCAAAAAATCTTTTTAGTTCTCGAATAAATATTCCTCTCCCTTCTAGATCAGCCCACAGCAAATCTTGAACATCACCTTTATAGTTATAAATAAAGCAACTAACAACTCCGAATATAAATCCTTCGATTGCTAGATAAAAACCTAACCCAATTAAGCTAAAATTGATGAAATGATGAAAAAAATAAATCAGGATTCCTATCCATCCACTTACTGTTAAGAAAACGGCAAGATAGTCAATTCGCTGCTTAGATGACTGATAGACTGCTACATTATCTACTTGAAGTAAGTCTGGTATATTGGGGCTTTTATAAAAAGAAGGGTTACGATTTTCATTTACTTTTGGTTTCTGATGCCCTGCGTTGTAGTCAGATAATGAAACTTCTGTAGGATAAAAAATAAATTGTTTTAAATATTGATTATAAACTAGAGGCATATTTACCTACCAATTTTACGAGAATAAAAACACTCTGAGCAAATCAGTGAAATCCTTTAACGCTGCCATCACAGGAAACAAAAAATTGATAACTTTCCTACAAGAGCCACTGTCAAATAAGCTCACTAAATGATTAAATAAAAAATCATCGTTATGAGCGTATTTTACTGCTAGTTAACTCAGTAGAAATTGACAACTAATAAATTTTATCAGGTTACTTTCTTGCTTTAGCTCTGTTGCATCGGAGTTATTGCTCTTAAAATGGACTCATTTGAGTAAATTTCGGTGGGCAAACAACGAAAGAAAGTCATCAGCAGGTCAACCCTCACTCTTATGTCACAAAAATAGACTTATCCGAAAATGCAAAATACTTACTATACAATGGTTTTAGCCATTTTAACGGAGTGCGATCGCACTCGCTTGGTGGACGCAATAATAAGGCTTTGGGGGAATTTATCGAGCTAAATTATCAGTTAGTAGCGGAAAGATAGAAAGAATAAAAACTTATTTTTCCTAGATAAACTCAAGTATTAACAGATAAAAACCCTGAGCAATTAAGTCGCAATCTGACAAGTCCACATACTGCCATTATTACCTGATTATAGCGATGACGAGATAAACGAAATTTCTCACTCACTACTCGGAATATTTTTACTCGAGATATCATGTGTTCAACACCAATTCTCCGTGAAAATAATTGTTTATTCTGTTCCTTTTGTAGTTGTGAAATCTCTGATTTTTTTGGTTTTTTATGTGGTGTAGTAATTGCATTATCTCCAATATAAGCTTTGTCACCAATAAACTTTTGTTCAACATTGAATTTATGTCGTGTTTCTCGAAATAAACTTATATCGCTTATTTTACCTAATTTTCCAATACATACATCAACGATATCTGCACCATTCAGTAGCACAACAAGCTGGTTTTTTAGAGTAGGCATCTTTTTCTTTCCAGAATAGTATGTATTGTTTCTGCTTTTGGTAGTCCACAGGTCATTAAGATAGCTTGCTCTGCGCTATCTACAATTAATTCGTATTCCCCAAGCATTCGACGCAACTCTTGATATTTTTGACTATCTCTTTCTACTTCTTCTATTTGAGATGCTGGTAAGATGTCTCTTAAAATTTCTACCCAATAATTAAATGCATCATTAGCTTTTGTTTTGGAGACATCAAAAAGTAAACCTAATATTTCAAAAATTGGTTTTTGTCGCAGATAAATTAGACATAAGCAGATCCCTTCTTTTGAAGATATCTCCGGTTTTCGTCCACCACCAGGAGCAATAATACGAGTTTTATTCCTTTCAATTTCTGCACGTTTTTCTAAATGGCGTTTTTCTGCCAAACTTACTAATGCTAAAAATTGCTCATAATCAATACCGATTAATCGCTTTGCTTCTTGCGGATGTAATTCAATTCTTACTAAAGGACTTGTCATTATTGAATACACGTATTGCTTAATTATTTTTTGATTATCCCACAAAGCTTATATTAAGGATAGGTCTATTAGTATCAGTAGGCGATCGCATTACCGACTTCACCATTGGCACAGATAAAATTGATTTAGTGAATCAAGGGGGACTAGCCGTGAATGCACCCAGCAGTTTTTCCCGCGCTACCGATAGCACTGCCACCACCTTACTAAATTTAGCCGATCAAGTATTTACCGATGCAAATGGAGCCTTAGCCGGAAATCAAACTTTAGGGGTGAATGGTGCAGTCTTAGTCAAAGTCACAAGTGGAGCGCTCGCCGGAACTTATCTCGCAATTAACGATAGTATTGCTGGTTTTCAGTCGAGTAGTGATGTGTTGGTCAATTTAACGGGATTAACAGGTACTTTACCCGCGCTGGGAAATATTGCAGTGAGCAGTTTCTTTATTTAGTTGGAGAAAATACCCTTATTTTCAAGTTAACCTGCCAAATGTGGGTTAATATCAGGCTCGACTATTGAACATCCAAAAAAAGATAACCTCCTGGCTACTTGAACCAGGGGTATTAAAAACAAATTGATTCATCTTTACAAGCGTTGTAACAGGCTCAAACCGTGGGTATCAGTACCACAGGTATTGAAAAGAAAGTATTCATCAGCCAACTTTTGCACTTGTTCTGATTCCACAACGCTGGGTTTCCAAGGGTTAGGGTTATTGTAGGCGTAGAAAGTTTCCACGCCATCGATACCCTTTTGGGCAGCAGCAGGAATTAAATCGAAATGCGATCGCTTATAACGAGCTGGATGAGCCAAAACTGCCAATCCCCCAGCTTCGTGAATCGCGGCAATTACGTTACTTGCCTGATATTCTTGCCCTGTAGTCGGCCTTCTTTGCAGATAGGGTTTCATACTAGGGTGTTCTGTTCCAAAAGCATAAGCCAAAATGTGAACTTCTATATCCAAAAGATTGGCATTGATTTCCACACCACTCCACAAGTAAGGAGTGCTAGCACCAGGATTACTCCACTTCCAATCTTCTAACCAAGCAAGTGATGCTTGATAGCCCATAGTACCATGATGGTCAGTGATAGCTAACCCTTTCAGCCCAATAGCGATCGCCTGCTCCATCAATGCACTCGGCTGCAACCTGCCATCCGAGTAGACAGTGTGCATGTGAAAGTTAAATAACTTTGGACAACTATGTGCATCAATGTTATGGAATACTTGCTTCAAAAGTTCTGCCGAAGCAGTAGTCCGGGCCAAATTTACAGCCATAACTCCCTCTGAACAAAAATATATATTCTTAACACACTAAAACGCTACATCTACAGATAAGAAAGATCCACCACTAAAAAATTAGTGTTGGTTGCTACTTTCTCAGCTTTCTCAGCAAATTTTTCAATATGTTAAGACTACGTTAGCAAATCTTAATCTCAGTGGTCATGGGTAATTTGCACTACTTTATAATTAAGTAGTAATAAATATTGCATCTAAAACTTCATAAATACGTTTATGGCATCTGTGCTAAATGACTTAAAAACTAAAGGTTTTTTAGAGTAGTTAGCTATAACCAGCCGAAAATGCGATTAAAATTTATGTGTAAAAATTGTTATTTACCTCAGTAATTATCGCCTTGATTTAACTAATAACAACTTTAGCGATCGCATAAATAAGAAGATCCTGTGAGTTTAGAATAGCTTTCAGAAAATTGGCGATGTCTACGACGGACAATGCCTAAGCTAGCAGCTTATTACCGAAGAAAGGCAGTCCCGATGAAACAAGTTTCACAGCCTTGTATGAAAGAGGGACAAGGGAGACAAGGAGCAATACTTTTCGGGTTTTGGGAGAAAGGGGAAAGGGTAAAGGTAAATTCAAACCCTTACCCCTTCCCCTTTAACCTTTCCCCAGATCAAAAGAGAGATTGTTGGGTTTATCCGAAAAGTATTGAGACAAGGAGGACAAATAGTAAATGACTCTTTCAAGTCGTGCGATTCGTTGTTTAGTGAATCACGGTAATCAGTCCGTACATAACTAAACCAGCCCGACAGCAGATTACTGTCACTAAAGGGTTGAACTCTCGGTCAGATGCAAGTGCAAGTCTTGCCATTCAGACTCAGAATTGACTCCTTATCTGCCCACACTGACCAGACTCGGTTTCTGGAGGGTGAAGCTCTTAACTGGGCGCAATCAGACGACCGTTGCGGGTTGACACTGGCGCTAATAGGGAGTTCCTACGATGAAACCGAGCCTATAAAAGCGACTTAAAGAGAGGCAGGGCACAACTCAAAATCCCCTGACCACACTGGAGAATCAATCAATTCCCGCCGCATTTTGGACTTGGATAGCGGTAAGAGTCCAGGGAATCCAGTAGTCGAATTGGCTACATCTAACGGAACAATCAATCTCTCCGAGGGAACGAATAAAAACGAGTTGTGGGTCTAGTAGTTCGCTTTCGTGACTTGGCGGGGAAAAGGGTAAGGGGGAAGGTCTGACAGGTGTAGGTTTTTTACAACTAGGAGGAGTTGGAGTAATAAAAGCTATCGACAGGAGTAGGAGGAAAAGAACTCCAACGATGAAGATGAATGGACAAACCCTTGAGTAAATCAGCAATGAGGGTGATAAAACCCAGAAAAAAACAAGAAAGCCGACGTGGTGATTTGAGATCGATGGGTTTGGATTTAGCAACGTGTCGCTGGGGAAACTGATCAATGTGGGAGGGAGGAAATTGGTTTTCCGCTTCTCCACCAAGCATGACCATCCAGAGAGTAGAGACAGCGATGGCTAACCACAAGCGTTCAGCACGTTGTGGGTCAAGCAGACGAGTATTGTGCCACTGCCAACCATCAGATTTAAGATCACGATAAACACATTCAGTGGAGGGGCGTAAACCATACCAAATAGCGTCAGCAGACATAGGTTCTAGGTCAGTCAAAATCAACCAAGGGTCTTGATAACCAAAATCCCAACGAGCTAACAACGTGCATTCCAGGGGGTTAGTTTTGAAGCAGACTATTTGACCCGACCAGAATAATCCTGGACTGGCAACAATATCAGCCAATGGTTGCCATTGATTCTGATGTGGTAAACGATAAGTTCCTTGGTGGTTAATACGTAAAAAAGGATGCCAAGCAGCAACTATCAGAGAATAGAGCTAATCGGCATACAATCCCCGGTCAGCAGCGACAATTACCTTCTGGTCTGGTGGAATCGTATCTTTGAGGTCTGTGATTAATTTTTGCCAATGTGGTTTCCAACTTCCTGGTTCAGTGGCATTGACAATACACCATGCTACTGGAATTCCACATCCTGCCAGTAAAATATTAATGGATAGCACTATAAATTTATCACCAATACTCGTAGCATCCATTGCCAGTGCTATTTGCTGAATATTTTGTGGCAGTAAACTAATCACCCACAACAACAATGATGCAAAGCATCTGCTCACATCCAGTGTTCTCCGTTTATCCCCTTTTTTGGCTTTTTCCTCCTGATACCATTCTTTTAGTCTTTGCCTGACTGTGTTTGGTTTTTCATTATTCACTGCTCCAATGAACTCAGATACCTGGGTTAGACTACTTGATTTTGTCATTACCATACCAAAGCTCCATGTTGCCAAACCTATGGCCTGTGGTATTGACAAGTTAGGCATCCGCTCGGAAACTATGCATGACCACTGTTTGAGATGTTTGTTGTTCAGCATTTTGAGAATACATCCCTAGTTTCTAGTTTCATTCTCTCCCTTTCAGCAGTGAATACTCATACCCACGTAAAAAACCTACACCTGTCAGGATGGGGAGGTAGGGGGAGTGAGTAAATATTAGACAGAGAAGCAAATGGTTAAAGAACTGGTTAGAAAGCATCAAGATTTAGAAATTTACGCCTAATGTGAATTAAACAGGTTGAGACTGGAAAGTGAGAACATCAATACCAAAACGGCGACGGAGCAACAAACGCAGAGTATGAGATGCAATCTTGGCTGCAATATGTACACAAAAGCCATCAACAGTTTTGTTGAGTAAGCGTTCGGGATTACGGCCAGTGTTTTGAATTTCGTGAAAAACACCTTCTACACGCTGGCGAACACGACTAATAAAGCGCTTCAAGCCATGAGAATGTTGAAGATGCTGGTTATCGCGCTTGAGTGTCCAGATTCGATTACCAGTGCGACGAGCGTAGGCGAAGCCCGCCGTAGGCATCGCGGCCTGCCAATCGGCAGAGATAAATCCTTTGTCTGCGTAAATATCACTAGCGCTAACCATCTCCAGAACACCATCAGCAGCAATTCTTTTATCTGTATTAGCAGGCACTATATCATAAGCAATGGGGATTCCATTCCACGTTGACAGCATAACTAGCTTGTAGCCAAAATAACGCATTTCTCTAGCGGCACACCAACCAGGAGTAGCATTTGCGGCAAAATCACTATGTCGCTTGTCACGTTTGAGTCCTAATACTGGTAATGGTTTGGTGTCGAGAAGGAAATATTTTTCACTTTCTCCAACCAATTGCTCTACCCAACTACGGCGTAAGTTTTCTAACATTCCATCCAACTTACGTAAGCGACGATTGAATTGACTTTGGTCAAGTAAATTGGGAAACCATTCAAAGTAATTTCCTCGGATAAAACCCAGAAACTGTGTTTCTCCCGGAAAAGGCAAATAATCCATTACCAGTGCTAGTGTCATGATTTCACTATCGCTCATTCTTACTTTAACTCCTGGTTTTAGGAGCGTTGTCTTTTTTACTTGCTTTTGATACCAATCATCTACCACTACAAAGATTGTCGTTAATAGCGTTCCAAAGTCTATGCTATTCATGGGGGAAGTCTGAGTTGAAAAGCTGGTAACTTTCATCTTCTTACTTCTCCCGCCTTTTTTCTAATTCACATTAGGCGTGAATTAATTAAATTTCTGAAAGCGGAGGCTGGGCGATCGCAGTCTGCTTTGCAGAAAGCTTTAAAGCAAGAGTTGACAGCGTATGAGGAACAACGTTTGTTGACGGCGTGTAATAATGACCAGGAACTATTTAACCGCGTGTTGCCTTTTGCTGGGTTAGTAAGATTAGATACTTTAGGTTATCCGATGGTGATTCCTACGGGAAGCGTGTATGTGACGCAGGGAAGCGATCGCCGGGAGACGGGGACACACTACACGCCGCGCAGTTTGACGGAAGAAATTGTGCTACACCTTGGAACCGTTGGTGTATGAGGGTGTGGCTGAGGGGAAGCCGAAGGAACAGTGGAAACTCAAGTCAGCAGCAGAGTTATTAAAGTTGAAAATCTGCGATATGGCAATGGGTTCGGGGGCGTTTTTGGTGCAGACTTGTCGCTATTTGGCGGAACGGTTGGTGGAAGCGTGGGAAAATGCGGAAAAGGCGAATCCGGGGAAGGTGGTGACTGCACCGGAGGGAACTTTATCTAAGTCGCGTCCAGAGGAGTGTGTAATTCCTAAAGATGCGGATGAACGGTTGATAGTGGCGCAGCGTATAATTGCGGACAGGTGTTTGTATGGGGTGGATAAAAACCCCTTAGCTGTGGAGATGGCGAAGTTATCTTTGTGGTTGATAACGTTGCAAAAGAATCGTCCGTTTACCTTTGTGGATCATGCCCTGAAGTGTGGGGATTCGCTGATTGGGGTGAGTTTGGAACAGTTGCGTTATTGGAATTTAGACACAAGAGAAAGGGTTTCATTGGCGTTAATTGGTGAAAATCTTCGTCGGGATATTGAACAAATTATTGAATTACGGCGACAAATTGCTGCTAAACCAGTAATTACGACTGAAGACCAAAAACATAAGGAGTACTTGCTAACAAAAGCGAAGGCTGTAGCCAATGATTTACGCGATGGTTGTAATTTATTGGTTAGTAGTTATTTTAATAATTTACCAGAGTCAGAAAAGGAAGGATTACGACAAACTCTGTTAACGGTGTTTCGGGATGGTGCGAGTATTTCTGAAAAAGATAGACGAGTTTTACCTGATTTAGAAAAATTGCGTCCGTTTCATTGGGAGTTAGAATTTCCAGAGGTGTTTTTGCCCTCACCTCAGCCCTCTCCCTCTGGGAAAGGGAGTAAAGTCACCCCTCGCCCAGAGGGAGAGGGGACGGGGGCGAGGGTTGGATTTGATGCGATCGTGGGAAATCCCCCGTTTATGGGTGGACAAAAAATTACAGGTGCTTTGAGTACAGCTTATCGAGATTTTTTAGTTAAATGGATTGCGAATGATAAACGCGGTAGTGCTGACCTTTGTGCTTATTTTTTCTTACACGCCAAGCAGTTATTAAATATTAATGGTGGGTTTGGCTTAATTGCTACAAATACAATAGCCCAAGGTGATACCCGCGAGGTTGCGTTAGACCAATTAATTGCTGATAGTGGTGTAATTACTCGTGCAGTACCTACTAGAAAATGGTCGGGTATTGCAAGTTTAGAAGTTGCTTATGTGTGGTTACGACAGGGTAATTGGTTGGGTGAGTTTGTTTTAGATGATAAGATTGTTGATGGAATTACGGCATTTTTAACAAATCTAGGGAAAGCTATCGGAAATCCACATAAGTTAATAGCAAATCAAAGTAAATCTTTTCAAGGTTCGATTGTGCTGGGGATGGGTTTTGTGATGACACCAGAGGAAATACAAGCACTGATTGAAAAAGATGCGAAAAATAAAAATGTTTTATTTCCTTATTTGAATGGTGAGGATTTGAATTCACGTCCTGACCAATCACCGAGTCGTTGGGTGATAAATTTTAAGGATTATCCTTTGGATGCTGAACATGATGACTTGAAAAAGCCTAAAGGTAGACCTTATGCAAGTGATTATCCTGATTGTTTGAAGATTGTTAGGGAGAAAATTAAGCCGGAGAGAGCTAAGAATAATAGAAAAGTTTATCGTGATTATTGGTGGCAATATGGAGAAAAAAGACCAGCACTCTATAATGCGATCGCAAACCAAAAACGAGTATTAGTCCTATGTATAGTAACTCAATATTTTGCACCTGCATTCTGCCCTACAGGATGGGTTTATGCTCATAGATGTTGTGTTTTTTCTTTAAAGAATTGGTATGAATATGCAATATTGCAATCTACAATTCATGAATGTTGGGCTAGACAATATTCATCAAGTCTTGAAACACGACTGAATTATTCTCCCTCAGACTGCTTTGAAACTTTCCCTTTCCCCACATCAACCGCAAACCTAGAAGAAATAGGCGATCGCTACTACAACCATCGCCAAAATATCATGCAAACACGCCAAGAAGGATTAACCAAAACCTACAACCGCTTCCACAACCCCGACGAAACCGCCGCCGATATTCAACAATTGCGCGAATTGCACATAGAAATGGATAATGCTGTAGCTGCTGCTTACGGTTGGCAAGATTTAGAATTATCTCATGGTTTCCACCAAACCAAACAAGGCTTACGCTTCACCATCAGCGAAACAGCACGGCGAGAAGTGCTAGATAGATTATTAGAATTAAATCACCAACGCTATGCTGAAGAGGTAGCACAGGGTTTACATGATAAAGGCAAGAAAAAAGGTAAATCTGGAGGTAAGAAAAAGGCGCAAGCGGAATCTAAAAATCAAGATAATGATAATGGGCAGTTGAGTTTATTTTAGGTTGATAATATGGAAGATGAACCCTCTTTCACCAATTAAATACCTTTTTTACAAACCGATTTTCCCAATCCTTTTCATGCTCATATTCATCTAACCAAACCTTTAAATCAATTGCATCTGTAAATTCCATAAAAGCTATTGCAAATCCTTCTAACTGTTGCAGATTCAATCCGCGAATGCGTTCGGATATTCCAGGTATTTCTTCCTCAAGTTCACTAATATCACAAAAACGACTACGAACTAAACAATTAAACAAATGGTACGCACCTGGATATAAAATATTTTCATCATTGACTGACTGTTGCATAAAATCTTCACTTAATAATTGATCAGATATTGACATAGTACATTGTTACCATAAAATAAATACTCTAGTGTTGTAAAAATATTAAGTAATTTAGATTTGCTTTAATTTATATGAATACGGACTATATAAAAAGGCGGAGTTAAAAACTCCGACTTTATCACTTTATAGTTTATCAACACCTGAAATTAATTTCTTTCTTGTTCGTCTAACCAAGCTACTAAATCAGATACTTCTGAAAAGTCTAGTAATCCTTCTGCTAAATCATCTAGCTTTTCAACAGATAGCACTCTAATTTTATCAATCAATGATGAATCTATTTCGCCAAACCGTCTATTAAGCTGGCGTATAATTGTACGTTCTTCACCTTGCTTATCTCCTTTCTGCAAAATATCCTGATAAATTACAGATTCTTGCATAATTTCCTCTCCTAAAAATTGCTGAATTAAATCCTTCTCAAACTTTAAACCTGCTAATATCTCTGTGTAAGCGGCGATATTCTGCCGAGTTTCCATATCTGAGATTCTAGCAACACTCTGGGCAACCTGCGATAATAACCTTTGGGGTGAATCTGTCTGTGTTAAAGGTGCTAACGGTAACAATGCAGGATTATCCAGAAATAACGCCGAATCTTGTTCCCACATTCTCACGACACGATAGCGGTGATGTGTCATCTCATTCACATATTCTTCAGTAAAAGCGATTTCGTTACTTGTCTCTTGTAAAAAAATCACTACTTGCGTTATTGGAACATCATACTGTCGCACTAACCTGACAAAGTAATCCAACATTCGTAAGGGAATGGGAGTTTCAGATTTTGCTGTTGTTTGAAATTCTAGATGCAAAATCCGATTCTCTGTTTGTAAAAACGTAACAGAATCCGCTCGAATTGGTTCGATGCTTAATTCAGTTTTTAATACTTTTATTTTTTGTGGTTCATCAGGTAGCAGCCACCGGGCAAAATCCGTTGGATATTTCTCTGCTAATATTTTACAAACATTATCAAAAGACACTAATTACACCCAAATTTCATCCAATACAATTTTATAATTTTTGGGCTAATAAATAAAATTTTTATAATAATAAATTACTATAGTTCTCAACTAAATATTACATTTTAAAAATGAGCAAAAGTTTAACTTGCTGGCATTTAAATCATTTGGATAAAGCAGAGAAAAGGGTTTTTTATCCCATTACCCATTACCAATTTCCCATTCCTCATTGAAGATTGAGTATAATTTTTAATAGTGTTTAAACACACTTATATTTTATACGTATAAATACTTATCCATAATGACTTTCGAGATCATCCATAAACCTACCTTCACTAACCAACTCTTGGCTATTCCTAAAGAGTACGTAGTGCAAATTTTAGAAAAAATCGAAGTATTGCGCGACGATCCCAAACCCCACGGTAATTTAAAGAAGAAATTACATGGCTACAAGGGTGATGTGTATCGCTTGCGTTCAGGTGACTATCGCATAATTTATACTTTTGGCGATCAATGGGTAGCCTTGCTGGGTGTAGATGCTCGTAAAGATGTATACAAAGGCGATAAGCTAGTTGCTGAAACAACTGATATTGATATCAGGACTCTGCCAGATGTAGAAGCATTACTGGCTGTAAAACCAACTTATACCCCAAACTTGGTTTTGCCTGATACCTCCAACACAGAAAGCCCGCTACCCGTGGAAATTACTGAAGATTTGCTTCACCGGTTGCGACTACCAGAAGAATATTGGACAACATTAACCGCGTGTCGGACATTAGATGATTTAATGGCAGTCAACTTACCAGGGAAGTGGTGCGATCGCATTTTTGATTGTATCGCTGAACCCAATTTTGACCAAGTTCTTAACCAACCCAGCTTTATTACAGGTAGCACTGATGATTTATTGCGCTTCACTGAAGGTGAGTTGCTGGGATTTTTACTCAAACTCAATCCCGAACAAGAAAAGTTCGTCAGTTGGGCAATCAACGCTTCTGGCCCTACACTGCTAAAAGGTGGCCCTGGTACGGGAAAAAGTACCGTTGCACTTTACCGTGTTCGTGCGTTGGTAGAAATCCTCCAAGCCAACGGAATCGAAAAACCTAAAATCCTATTTACAACTTATACAAATGCACTGGTTGCGTTTTCTCAACAACTTTTAGCAAGTCTGGGCATTGCTGAATGAAGGGATGAATTAATTTATGTTGGTATAATTTTATACTTTAAATAATGAAGTAATAATTTAATCGAGTATCTCAGCATTTGTTCTGATTTGGAATAGCATAAAGTTTTGCGGTGAAGGCGTGCAAGATAATGACGTAACCGAGTATTTTCATTTTCCATCCGTGTCATATATGTTTTACTCACAATTTGGTCTCCATCGGGGATAAAACTTGGGTAAACCTTCCAGCCATTGGTCACATAAAAATAGCTTTTCCACTGTTCAACAATTTCCCAAAGTGGCTTAAAAGTTTCAGAACTATGGTCTCCTAAAACCCAAGCTAAAATACCTTGAGTAAAGTGATTTACTGCTGTCCACAACCAAATTTTGTTTTTTTTGAGCCGATGAATGTCTCTAATTCATCCAGTTCTGCAACTTCTGGAATCATATCTTCTTTTGGTACATCTGGCAGCTTCTCTCCTAGTTGTTTGACCCAATAGATGATCGTAGTATGGTGTACGCCTTTAACTCGTTCAATACCACGAAAACCCATGCCGTTAAGGTAGATTTTTAAGCATTCTTGTTTTAGTTCTTCTGAATATCCTTTTGGCTGATCGTATACATCAATAAATTGGCGATTGCAATGAGTACAAATGTGATTTTGTTTACCTTTACGTTTCCCATTCTTTCTGATTTCTGTAGAGCCGCAGTATGGACATTGCACAGTAGATGACCTCAATTCATCTCTCTATTATGCAACGCCGCTGTTTTGATTATAGTTTGCATATTGAGGCGGCAGGGGAGCAGGGTGCAGGGAGCAAGGGAGAGGATTTACAGGTTTTGCCTAATCATGCTTGTGATGCAATTTACTCTCATCTATTTCTTGTTTTTCGATAAATAATCCAATAAATAAATTTCTCAGTATATGTGTGTTGTTATCAGACATAGATTTCATCTTCCTCATCTCCATAATTGTTACGGAGACTTTTGGTAAAAACTATAGCATTAAGGGAAAATGGTAGAATACGCCCAAATAACTAATGATGCTGTGATAACTTAACCAGACTGCCGCCAATGTGTCGGTGCTTCGATATAATCAGGTAGACGAGTGGTGCGATCGCCAAGTGCATCTCTAATCTGCTGCAACTCTAAGTTTTTCGCTCCTGTCAAAATCGTTCCTTCCAGTTTGACATCACTTAGGTTAGTCTGTGAAAAGTTAGCTCCCATCAAGTTTGCCTGAGTTAGATTAGCTTGATAAAAGGTTGCCCTATACAAGTTTGCTCCAATGAGGTTAGCCTGATACAAATCAGCTTCCGTTAAACTAGCTTCTGAGAGGTTGGCAAAATAGACTTCTGTTTGGTGGAGTTTAGCTGCATTCAAATTAGCCCCAGAAAGATTAGCTCCATTTAAGTTCGCCCCACAGAGGTTAGCACCAATCAAACCCGTTTGCTGTAGGTTGGCTTTACCCAATTTTGCTCCTTGCAAGTTAGCTAAAAACAACTTTGCTCCAGAAAGATTCGCGACTTTTAAAGTCGCTTGTTGCAAGTTAGCTTTATAAAGGTTCGCTCCCTGTAAATTAGCTGCACGCAGACTTGCTCCAGAGAGATTAGCTGAACGTAGATTTGCTCCAGAGAGGTTGGTACGATTGAGGTTAGCCCAACAAAGGTTAGCTCCATATAAACTAGCTTTTAGTAATTTGGTTTCATAAAGAATCGACCTAATGAGTTTAGCGCCACTAAGGTCTGCTCCACTCAAGTCAGCCCCACGTAAGTCAGCCCCACTCAAGTCAGCCCCACGCAGGTCAGCTTGTTGCAGGTTAGTTTTTAGTAGGTCTGCTTGTCTAATGTCAGTGTTACGTAAATCAAGTTTCTGATCTTTTGGGTCTTCGAGTAAATTACGTCTGCCAATAACACTCAGAGCTGCTTGAATATCAGTGCGTATTTTTGGCAATTCTTCATGAAGATTTTGCTCTACCTCTGGTGTCGGACGCGACCCACCTCTACGCCTACTTGAATAAACTGCTCCTTGAGATTCGGGGTTTTGTTGCTCTGCTTTTACGTGCTGAATAGGTGCATTCTCTCGCACAAAGGCAGTGAGAATTTCCATAATTGTCCAGTGTTCTTGAGGAAAATCCTGAGCAACTCTTTCTAGAGCATAAATTGCACCTGTGCGGGTTTCAACCTTTTCATGCCCAAGCTGGGCAATCGCGCCCATAAAGCGCTCTGCAATCAATCTGTCTTGATTGAGTTTGGCATTTTGCAGGCCAATTTCTAAGTTTTTCTCAGATGCGATCGCACTCTTTTGCATCGCTTGGGCACGCCTTGCTGCATAATAGGTATTAAACATTGCTGCCGATGCGAGAAAAACTATTGCAGTAGTTGTTAAAGCTTGGTTTCTATACTGGATTTTTTCCTGAATTGACAATTCTTTAATACTGGACAAGACAAAGAAAATTACAGTCAATGAGAAACCAAATATAAGTGTTATGGCGATCAACCAATTCAACAGAGGGTCTGTCTTTTTAGAAGACATGGTAAAAATTTTCCTTACAACCTAGAATTATTACTTAGATGTTGGGGAAAAATAGTATAGCATCTAGCAGAAAATTATAATAGGTGTCAAGACACTTGTTGAACTACGGAATAATATCGAATATACTTGTAGATTACGGCATAAATAAACCAGGAATCATAATTCAGAATTGGTGAATACTCTACCCATAAAGGAATAGAGTTTTAAGGCAGTATATTTAATACTAGTAACGAGACACCATTCCACTCGCTGTTAACCAATATTCATTACCCAATCGTAAGAACTCATACTGAATTCTGACTTCTGAGTTCTGAATTCTTCTTATAAACCACCCATTTCAAATCAATGAAACCCTTGCAGTACAATAATTACGGATTACACTGAAAATAAGAATGGGTAGTTAGGAAAATTAATCAAGCGGATATGATATTAGTATTTTAGTTAGAGAATTTGGTTTCTCTGAGGTTTGCTCCATCAAGTATGGCATCATTTAAAATTGCCCCATCCAATCTAGCTAGATATAAACTGGCACGATGCAGGTTAGCTCCAGAAAAGTTAACTCTCTCTAGATTGGCTGCACTGAGGATTGCTCCTTCTAAGTTGGCTAGATACAAGTTAGCTCCTTCTAAGTTCGCTGCACTAAGTATTGCTCCCGCTAGATTAGCTTCTCTAAGATTAGCTCCAGCAAGATTAGCTTGATAAAGATTTGTCTGTTGTAGATTCGCCCCATTTAAATTTGCTCCTCTCATGTCTGTGAAGCTCAAATCAAGTTGCTCATTTTCTGGATCTTTGTTTACATCTCTTCTGGCGATAACAGTCAACGCGGCTTGAATATCTATACGAACTTTTGTTGACAAATTGCTCGTTACTTTCTCTTCGGGAATATAAGGAGCATTTTTTCGTACAAAATTACTCAGAATATCTATGATTATCCAGTGGTACTGTGGATGATTATGGGCAATTTGCTCTAAATCATTAATTACAGCCAGACTGTTTTCTATTGTGTTATTTCCTAGCTGTTTGCTTGCTATTCTTAAACGTTGTTTTGGCGACTGATACTGAGTTTTTTCAACTTGTTCCTGGAAAATAGGTATCCACAGGAATATTTTTGATATTTGAATGTGATTCTTTGATAAAATATTTTTCATGATATGAGAAGCATTAATAATTACTGGAAATATCCGCAAGGACTAAGGGCATTTTTTTAATTTGAATAAGCTACTTTAATAAACAAAACGAAAAATATAACTATTGAGCAAATATACTTGGCGATTAGAAATGGCGACTACACAAACCAAGTCCGCCTGCGCGAACTCAAGAAATTGGAAACCCACCTCCGTGGGTTTTGTCTCAATACAGTTCAGTCAAACTTCTATTCCTTCTCTTCCTTTGAGTCCAACTCTTACGAGACGCTGGGCGTAGCTTGCTTCTCCGTAGGAGTATGCGTCCTTTGCGGTAGCCTGCGGCAAACTGCTCCGCGTCTACGTTAAAAAAAAGGATTTTAGCTTTAACTTAACAGTATTGGGTTTTGTCTCTACAGCCGCTAAATTCTATTCGCCTAGATATATTTTTACTCATCATGATGATTTTGATTTATTCCTAATCAGGGATTAACTAAAAATGAGTATTAAAATGCAGCAAAATAAACAGCCAATAGTTAAAAAGCTGGTGTTAATTGGCGGCGGTCATAGCCATGCTATTGTTATGAAAATGTTTGGAACAAAACCGTTACCAGAAGTACATTTAACGTTGATTAGTGCAGCATCAAAGACAGCTTATTCTGGAATGTTACCAGGACACATTGCCGGATTTTATAGCCACGATGAATGCCATATTGACTTGCAACCCTTGGCGAACTTTGCTCAAGCACAGTTATGTATTGACACGGTAGTTGCCCTAGACTTGAAAAATAACAAAGTTCTTTGTGCTAGCGGACTTGCGGTAGATTTCGATGTGCTGTCTATTGATATTGGCAGCACTCCCGCCACAATATCTGTATCAGGTGCGGCAGAATATGCGATCGCAGCTAAACCAGTATCGCAGCTATTAGAGCATTGGCGTGAACTAGTTGAAGCCGTAGGTAAAAATCCTCATGAACCAATTAGCATTGCGATCGCAGGTGGAGGCGCAGGCGGTGTAGAATTAGCCCTATCGATGCGATCGCGTTTACATCAGATTTTGCATCAAACTCAACAACCTATTCAAAACCTGGAAATTCATTTATTTCAGCGTGGACAAGAACTGATGCCCAATTACCATTCATCAGTGCGGCATCAAATTCAGCAAATTTTAACTGAGCAAGGCATTAAACTCCATCTTGGGGAAACTGTGTGTAGAATTGCACCCATAACACCCAAGGAGACTAAAGAAGTATTTGAAATTAAATGTGAATCTGGGTTGAAAGTAGAGTGCAATAAAATCTTTTGGGTAACACAAGCATCAGCACCCGAATGGTTAAAAACCACTGGACTAGGAACTAATGAGCAAGGTTTTATTCTCGTAGAAGATACGTTGCAATCTCAAACGCACCCGCAGGTATTTGCATCTGGTGACATTGCCACAATGGTAAATCATCCGCGTCCCAAAGCTGGGGTATTTGTTGTTAGACAAGGCAAACCTTTATTTGAGAATTTGCAGCGAATTTTATTAGGTAAGCCGCTCAAACCTTATAAACCACAGAAACAATATTTGAGTTTAATTGGTACAGGAGATAAACGAGCGATGTCTGCGACGGGCTACGCCTACGCAACCAGAGGTACTTTTACTTTACCACCTCATAAGCTCTTGTGGTATTACAAAGATTGTATTGACCGCCGCTTCATAGAAGGCTTTCGCAACTTATGAAGATATACAGAGGTGTAATGGTAGTGGGGTATGGTACAGGTAAAATAGTGCAACAGTCTACACGCTCATTGCAAACCTTCTGCCCTCAGCAAAAACTGCCTTCTTCACTATTTTATCAAGAAATAGAATAAGATTTCATTTCGATCAAAATCCAGTCTAGACGGAAAATAATTCCTACCCTCATTATGCAGAAAATATCATGTCTCAACTGCAACGAATTGCGATCGCACCCTCCCAATTCCAACAAGGGCAAATTTTACTCACCAAAGAACAACAGCATTATTTAGGGCGGGTGTTGCGCTTACGTGAAGGCGATCGCTTTATTGCAATGGATGGTATGGGGAAATGGTGGTTAGTGCAGTTAGCAGGCGAACAAGCAGAGATTTTAGAACCGCTTTTAGTAGAAACAGAATTACCTGTAGCAATTACGCTGATGGTGGCATTACCCAAAGGCAATGGATTTGATGAAGTGGTACGGTGTTGTACAGAGTTGGGAGTAACTTGTATTGCACCAGTATTGAGCGATCGCACTTTGCTTCATCCGAGTCCTCAAAAGCTCGAACGCTGGCGGCGCATCGCTGCCGAAGCCGCTGAACAGTCAGAACGCTCATTCGTGCCAACAATTTTAGAGCCTGTTGCTTTTAATACTGCCATCACTGCCAATCAGACAAGTCACCGTTACATTTGTGAGGCTCGTGGTGCTTATCCTCATTTAAACAAAGTGCTGAATAACATCTCTAGCGAGATTGTTATTGCTATTGGGCCAGAAGGGGGATGGACAATACAAGAAATTGAGAATGCGGAGTCAGCTGGATTTCAACCTGTTTCCCTTGGTCGTCGCATCCTGAGAGCAGTTACAGCGCCAATCGTAGCATTATCCTTGATTTCCGCAGCTTGTGAAGTATAAATGATTTATAGCTCACGCAAAAGTAATTTTGGGTGAGACATCACTCCAGCGTGTATTTAAAGTGATGATTGAGCAAGTTGCGATCGCCTTTGAGCATAAAGACTATCAAACAGCGGCTAAATTACTCAAACAGCTGCAAAAAGAATCACCAGACAATCCTTGGGTACAATTTTATCTTGGTCGGCTGCATGAAGTATCTGGAAAGCGTCAGAATGCAGAAAAAATTTATCGGCAACTGCTGCGAGATACGACAAATACCAAAATAGTGGCGCTAGCACGTCAAGGTTTGCAAAGACTACAAGAAATGGAACTAGAAGAAAGACAAAGAGCCATTTCTCAAGCAAAATCTGAACCGAATAACACCGAACTTGGCGTACTAGTTTTAGAACCACTTAGTAACGAACTGAAAACAGAAGCCTCTCGGAAATTTGCCCAGATTATGCAGCTAGACCCCTACACTGCAAGGCTATTAATGCCAAGTCGTGGCTGGAGGTTGTACCGCACTGGTCAAATTGGAGAACTAAAATTTTATGGAAAACAGTTACAGCAAGCTGGCATTCCTTGCTTTTGGGCAACAATAGCTCAAATTCAGCAAATTCAAGTTTATCAAGTCAAACATTTCCAAGAATCTAGCCCACAAGCTACTATTGTTTGCCGTAATGACACAAATCAACTCGGTTCTCTCACCTTTGACTGGTCAGAAGTCACAGCCAGAGTAGTAGGACTATTACCTATTTTTGAACAAGTTGTAGATGTTAATCCCTACCATAAACTCGAACGAAAAACTCAAACACAAGATTATGCTCAGTTTTGTGATTTACACATACCTGGTAGACGCTGCATTCTCCGATTTTATGATAGCGGCTATGAATTCCAGCAAGGTTTAGAAATCATTCCTCAAGCTAGCCAAAATACAATCAGAATTAATTGGAATAATTTATCTAGTTGGATTAACCAGCAACTACCTCAAGTTAAAATCTGGTCTGATTTCACGCATTTTGCAGATACAACATTAGATCAAACAGAAATGCTGAGTCATATCAAGTCTCGCATCGATCTATTTCGTCGAGAGCAGAGTAATTGGGATTCCGCTTTTCATTTATATAGTGGACTGGTGTTTGTTAAATAATTTGTAGATCAATAGAAATGACGCGCTTTATACATGACAAATTTGCCAAAGACTATCTGGAAGAATTACTAAAAGATTATGGAGAAGTCAAGCCATCAGAAAAAGTTTCAGGGGAGATTAAAGAAATAGATGTTTTATTCACTCCTGATAAGCAGCAAAGCTCTAATTTACAGGTGCTGGGTTTACTAGGAAGACTTGCGGAACATCCTGCGATAATTGAACCATTTCGCAATCCAGCTTCTACCGATGAAATATGCGACTGTATTCTAAAATTATTAGAAGTAAAAGCTCTCATCCGGCGAGAAGCTAAAGCAAATAAAACCAAACTTCAGGACTCAGAAATTCCCAAATTGTGGGTTCTTACACCAACCATATCTGAAACTAGATTGTCTAGCTTTGGAACTATTGAAAAAGAAAGTTGGTTATCGGGAGTACATTTTTTGCCAGAGGCCTTGCGGACAGCAATTGTGGCGATACATCAACTACCGCAAACACCACAGACGTTATGGTTGAGGCTTTTGGGAAGAGGAAATGTGCAGTCACAGGCAATTATCGAGCTGCAAGCGTTACCATTAAATCATCCATACCAGAAAGCAACACTCGAATTAGTTTACAACTTGCGAGAAAATTTGAGACTAAATCAAGAATTAGAAGCAGATGATAGGGAGTTAATTATGCGACTAGAACCACTTTATCAAAGAGATAGAGAACAAGCCAAACAAGAGGGGAGGCAGGAAGGAGAACAAAACTTAATATTACGTCAACTCAATCGTCGGATTGGGAAAATTAATCCATCATTAATCGAGCGAGTTCAAGGATTATCGATTGAACAATTAGAGAATCTAGGAGAAGCATTACTCGGCTTTTCTAGTGTTGCTGATTTAGAAAATTGGTTAAACCAACAATAAGGATAAATCATCATCAGTAGATTAATTAATTGATAACCAAAAAGTAAGAACAAGACAACATAAGGCAGGCGAGTTTAAGTAGCGGAGGGTAACAATGATAGAGGTGTTATTCAAGCACTGAAAGCTCGATTTTGCTTACCAAATCGAATTTAATCGGAGTAACGGCAAAAAGCAACGGCGTAGGATACGTTAGATTTTAGGCTAAGACACTGCTCTTTTTATTAAAGAATTCAGTGATGAACTCATAACACCTTTGATTTTGGCTATTGCCATTAGCAACTCTAAATTATCCTGACTCCATTTTTTCATACTCGTGGAAAGTTTGGAATTAGATTCTATTAAAAATTCTCGTGTTTCTATATCCTCAGGATATTTTGGTTCCAACAAAATAATTAAATCAGAAGACTGAATACTTTTATTATCTTCATCATAAACAAGTTCTAGTTTAAAGTTATAAATATATGATGTGCGTATCAAATATGATGCCTGTTCATTACTAGAAATTTGTTGCTCATTTTTGGGCAAAAATAAAGTAAACGTAAATCTATCTACATCATTACAACTCACGCACTGGGAAATTTTAAAGTTTTCAATATGAACAATTTCCGGTTGTATATTTAAATAATTTTCTGTAGCAAAATTGAATGGTAAAGTGACATTGAAATTTATATCTGCTGGTAAAGAAATTTGGTAGTCACAACTAGATGGAACAGTTCTACTCCGCTTCATTTCCATAGCTGGCGCTGGCGCATAAGCTAGCTGCTCATTTATTTCAAGTCTAGGTAAAACCCAACTTTTCAGCACCCAGGCATTATGAAATAGAAACTTAGTATTTTTCAAGAAAGCAACCTGATTGCCAATATTACGGACTTTTAAATCAATTACACAAGAATTAACAGAGCCTTCAAGGGAAATATCAACAATTTTGATTAACGAATCATTGTTTTGCAAAGAACGATGAGAAAAATTAGTTTTATAGTTAGCTTTTGCTAGCCAGTCAGTAACTTCCCTCCAGTCTTTTAAGCTGTTAGAAGGCCGCTTAGTTAGTACTTCGATGTAGCGATACAATCCTCTAGATAAATCAACTCTTAAACCCCTAACTTCCCGATTGATTGCAGCAGCTATTTCACTAGGACTATAACCACAAAGCAATCCCTTCAGACAAGTTATTTCCAATGGTGTCAGTTGTTTGGGTTTACCAGAAATTTGCTGTTTTGCAGAGGTGATATCTTGGCACAAACTTGCTAAATCCCAGTCATTTTCAGCTTGCGTAAAGGGTTGGGGAATTGGTGTCATTGTTGGATGTATCAGCTTTTAACCCATATCCTAACAAAACTCCTAAGAGTGGTTAGGTTACAGTACTTGTTGCTTTGGTTACTCTAGGGTTATGTTCCACATAAAGAAAGCTATCAAACCTATGAATACAGTAAGTGCTAAAAACCAACAGCTAGGGGGTTTATACGTCCAATCCCCTGAAGGAAAACAGGTAGTTTTTCCCCTAAAACACACAGAAGTTATAGCAAAAATTGCCGGTAACTTGTCACGAGTTGAGGTCATCCAAAGCTTTGAAAATCCCTTTAAACAGCCTTTAGAAGCGGTGTATGTCTTTCCATTACCCGATGAGGCGGCGGTGGATGACATGGAAATCAAAATAGGCGATCGCACCATCAAAGGTAATATTAAAAAACGTGAAGAAGCTGTAGCCATCTACGAAAAGGCAAAACAAGAAGGACGCACTGCTGGACTTCTAGAACAGGAACGAGACAACATCTTTACTCAGTCTCTCGCTAATATCAAACCTGGCGAACAAATTGATGTCACAATCCGTTACACCGAAAATTTAAAATTTGAGGCGGGAAATTACGAATTTGTTTTCCCGATGGTGGTTGGGCCAAGATATATTCCAGGAACACCGATAGATGCTAGCGGTGATACAGACCAAGTTCCTGATGCTTCGCGCATTACACCGCCTGTAGTCGCTGAAGGAACGCGATCGCGTCACAATATTAATGTCACAGTCGAAATTGATGCGGGTTTCCCAATTTCTCAAGTGCGTTCTCCTTCCCATCAATTAAAAATTGAACACTCAGGTCAAATTCTGCGAATTCAATTAGCTGGAGAAGATACAATTCCCAACAAAGATTTAATTCTCCGCTATCAAGTTTCTGGTCAAGAAACTCAATCTACAGTATTAACCCAAGCTGACGATCGCGGCGGACATTTTGCAATATATTTGATTCCAGCTTTGGAATATTCCACTGATGAGATTGTACCCAAAGATGTTGTATTTTTGGTAGATACTTCCGGTTCCCAATCTGGCGATCCGTTGCAAAAGTGTCAAGAGTTAATGCGGCGATTTATCAATGGGTTAAATCCCAACGATACTTTCACAATTATCGATTTTTCCGATAGAGTTAGGCAGTTATCGCCAAAACCTCTGCCGAATACAGCAGAAAATCGTGCTAAGGCGATCGCTTACATTAACAATTTACAAGCTGATGGCAGCACAGAAATGCTCAGTGGCATTCGTACAGCGATAAATTTCCCTACACCAGTCGGAAGATTACGCAGCGTTGTACTCTTAACCGATGGCTATATCGGCAACGAAAATGAGATTTTAGCAGAGGTACAACAGCATCTACAACCAGCAAATCGCCTTTACAGTTTCGGTGTAGGTAGTTCAGTTAACCGTTTTTTACTAAATCGTATCGCCGAAATTGGCCGGGGAATATCTACAATTATTCGTCATGATGAACCCACAGAAGAAGTTGCCGAAAAGTTTTATAGGCAAATTAACAATCCTGTACTTACGAATATTCAAATCTCTTGGCAAGGTGACACAGAATCACCTATGATTTACCCAAAGGTAGCGCCTGATTTATTCAGCGAACAACCATTAGTTTTATTTGGTCGCAAACAAGATAGAGCTAGTGGTAATCTGCAAATCTCCGGCATTGCTGCGGGTGGTAAGCACTATGAAAAAACGTTTCACCTCAGATTTGAGGAAACAGGAAATGTTGCTGTAGCGCAGTTGTGGGGACGCGCTCGTATCAAAGACTTGATGAATCAAATGGTGAGTTTTGAAACCAAAGCTGGTGTAGAAGCAGTTACAGAAACAGCCTTAAATTATCAACTGCTTTCTCAATACACCGCTTTTGTGGCTGTCAGCGATGACGTGCGGGTTGAACCAGGAAGCGAATATCTGTCTAGGCAAGTGCCAGTGGAAATGCCTGAAGCCGTTAGTTACCAAGGAGTGTTTGGTAATGCTCCGGCTGGTAGTTTTGCGCCTCAAATGAAATTGTCAGCACCAGCATTATCAGAAGCTCCCGATTTTCTCTACAAAAGGCGATCGCCACCATCTCCAGCAGCCAAAGAAGCCGAGATATCTTTGAGCTTTGATTTAGAGGAGATAGAACAAGATGAAATATCAGAAGCAGTAATCAACCATAAGTTAGAAGTAATCAGTGTTACTGGCTTGGATGAAACAGAAATTGCTAACCTAACCCAACACCTTCAACAGCTAAACTTTCCTTCCGGCTTCAGTGGTGAAATCGTCTTTGAGTTCACCGTCAACAAAGGTCGGGTAGAACGGGTAATGTTAGACGAAGAAGCCTCTACCCTAAAAGATCCAGTTGTAGTAGAAAAAATTAAGCGATCGCTCCTACTTTGGAGAGTTTCCCCATCTACAACTGGCAAAGTTATCTTAACCTTACATCTTCACATTTAATTGTTAGAGACGCGTTAGTATTTCGGTAAGAAATGCAATTTTGCGTCTCTACAAATTAATTAATTCTTAGGGGTTTTTACCTGACGTGCCAGTTCTAGATAAGCACTCATATTCGCCCCTGGACGACGACGACCATTAGAGCTTGTAGTCGAAGGAGCAAGATATTTTGGTGCAAAGGTGGTTTCAGTTGGCTGCTCTTTAATGACTTTGGCTGCTGCGGCTTTCGCATTTTTAGCGGGTTCAACTTTAAGACCCTCAGCAGTCTGGACTAGTTGAACATCAGCTGCTTTAGAATTTTTAGCTGATTTTGCCTTAGCCGCAGCGGTTTTTGTTCCATTCAATGACTCTGGCTTGGATGGAGTTGGTGCTTCTGATGTAATTGTCTCTGCTACTTTCTTAGCATTCGATGAAACTGTGTCTGCTACTTTCTTCGCATTCGATGCGACCTCTTTAACAGCATCTTTGGCAGCATCTTTAGCTTCGTCCAATTCTAAGAAGTAGCCGTTGCTTTTCTTCTTCCCTGGTAACAGTCCGGTAATGAAACCCAGAATACCACCAAGAAAACCCTGAATACCCGAAATTAACTTTTTGATAAAATCCATTACAATTACTCCTGCCTTTTACCTTTTATATTGGGAACTCTACCGTAATTGTTAAAAATTACGACAAAATATTACATTTTCTACTTTGCGTCACCTCGTTCTGGTGACAACCTTTATAGGCTTGTGCTTAATTAACATTGTAGTAAAATCACAGGGCAAATGTTCTATCGCAAGCATTTGCAAACTACATACACCAAGAACTAATTATTAAATTTTACTGTAACTAAGAGCAAGATTCTGAAAGCAAGCTTTACAAGAATTAACATTTCTTTGTTTGGTAAATACCTAATTGAAGTTAAGCAAGCAGTTTACTCTCAACCAGTGATAGCCTATTGGCAGATAGCAAGATTAACTAGTTAAATTTTATACAAACTATCTTTATGGAAGCATTTCAATTTTGCAAAAAATATCTTTTAAAGAATCCGAAAAGTAATAGCTTCAGTTTGTAGAGCAGTATGTGCCGACAAAGGTAAAATATACCACCTTAATTCAGCTAGATTTTGTAAATGAATATGGAAAATAAACAACGCAATCCCGTTTTATTAATACATGGCATTGACGACACAGAGGCAGTTTTTCATAAAATGAGGGCATACCTCATACAACGGGGTTGGTCTGTCTATAGTCTGAATCTAGTTCCTAATAATGGTGATGTGGGTCTTGATGAATTGGCAAAGCAAGTAGCCGATTATGTTACAGCTACCTTTGTTCCAGAACAACGCCTAGATTTAGTAGGCTTCAGCATGGGAGGAATTGTTAGCCGTTACTATATCCAGCGACTAGGAGGAATTAACCGCGTGCAAAGGTTTCTTACCATCTCTTCACCCCATCATGGAACTGTTGTTGCTTATGGTTCCTGGCGTCCTGGTTGCATACAAATGCGCCCTAACAGCATTTTTCTCAAGGATTTAAATTCTGATGCTGTAATATTGGGGCAGCTAGATTTTACCTCTATCTGGACACCTTATGATTTAATGATTGTCCCAGCAAATAGTTCACAAATGCCAGTAGGACGGAAAGTAACAGTACCAGTTGCTCTGCACCCTTGGATGCTGACAGACTCCAGAAGTTTAGCAGTAGTCACAGCAACCTTAGCAGAGCGTATCAAGCAACCCTTGCTAAATAAAAAATCCAGTCAGTAGGCAGGATACTTGTTGCACTTGCATCTCTTTGATTTTTAATTTTTAATTTTTAATTTTTAATTCTTAAGCCCTATCCCCAATTTGCGTATATTCGTAACTTCCAAAAATCGCCTCTGGGTGACTATAGTACTTAAACTCCATGAGGTTATAAAAAGGATCTTCTAAAAAGAAAGTACGATGCTCAAGAGGAGAACCAACAAAGCGATTTTTGGTTTCTTCGCGAAAAAATAGCTGTTGTTGTTGTGCCCTTTCTAGTAAGTCTTGCCAGTCACCTTCTTGGGTAAAAATTAGCCCAAAGTGTCTGGGATAGATAGTGGGTTGCGGTATCAAAGGTTCTTTGGTGACATGAGCCACTAATTGATGTCCGTAGAGATTGAGAATTAGAGCATGGCGGTTTTCACGGCCAGGAATGCAGCCCAAGCCATCTACGTAATATGCTTTTGTTTGGGCAACATCAGTCACAGGGAAAGCTAGATGGAATAAAGTTTGACTCATAACTTGTGTGGAAAAGACTAGTGGTTGATGCTATCTACAATTTAGGCTGTTGGGTCTTGATTGTGGTCAATTTAAAAATCAGCTTTCGGCGCAATGCCTACGCTATTTAGTTAATAATACAAACATATTACTTTAGCTGGAGAGGTTTCAGAAATTAAGCACTAAGTATCATAAATTCGCTATTCTGTTGATATTCAGAAAAATTACTCATAATTAATTGCTGATGTCACCCTTAATTGATTCTGTAAATCCCTGGTTGGTAGCAGTAGTATTAAACACAGTCTTGTTGGGTTTAGCTTGGATTTCTCCGAAAAAACTACTTACCCCTGCTGGATTATTTCATGCCTGGTTCTTGGCTATCTTAATTTGGGTAACTCTAGGCTGGCAAGGATATGCAGTAGTAATGTTCTATTTTCTGGTTGGTTCTGGCGTTACCCGCATCGGTATGGCGCAGAAGGAGGCAGAAGGAATTGCCGAAAAGCGTTCTGGGGCAAGAGGTCCAGAAAATGTTTGGGGTTCGGCTTTAACTGGCGCGCTCTGTGCTTTGGGAGTAGGGATAATAAATTCGGGATTCTTTGTAGCTAGTCCCCAATCCCTAGTACCCAATCCCCAATCCCTATTATTGTTAGCTTATGTAGCAAGTTTCAGTACCAAGCTGGCTGATACTACTGCTAGTGAAGTTGGTAAAGCTTATGGTAAAAGTACCTTTCTCATTACCACACTCCAACCAGTGCCACGAGGTACAGAAGGAGCGGTAAGTTTGGAGGGAACTTTAGCTGGGATTGTGGCTTCTGTTGCGATCGCATTTATCGGTTGGGGAGTTGGTTTAATTGATCTATTAGGAGTTGCTTGGTGTGTACTAGCAGCATTTATTGCTACCAACCTAGAAAGTGTGATTGGTGCAACATTTCAATCTAAATATTCCTGGCTGACCAATGAAGTGGTAAATATTTTTAATACATTAATCGGTGCGATCGCCTCTGTGCTACTTACCTTGACATGGATAAATTTCATTAAGTAAATCAGTGAAAATAACTAGCTGGGGCATTGAAAAGAGGTAGAGGGGCAGATGCTGCTCTCGCTGAGGGGAAAATTCTTCTCCCTGCTTCTTGCTTCCTGCTCCCTTACTTCTTCCCCAATCCCCAATCCCCAATCCCTAATCCCAATCTCCAATCCCCAGTCCCCAGTTCAATCCTGTTTTGTCCCCACCAGACTGTAAAAGAGATCAAGAGAAATTATATTATTCACTAGTTATATAATTTTTTGACCATTTAGATGTAATTAGTTCATGGAATCTTTATCATATTTATCCATCAACAACCAGATGATTTCTATATGATTTAAATTAAAAGTCCTATAAGTGTTTAACCATATTCACATAATTAGTTCATGGAATCTTCATCATTTTTGACAATTAATGACCAAATAATTTCTGTTGAGGAAGCAGTAAAGTACCTGCAAGCCTCTGGAAAGTTAGGACAGTTCATTGGGGATATTCTCCGCCAGTACGTAATTGAGGAAGAAATCAGAACACGAAACGATATTGAAATTGGCACAGCAATAACTGAACAGTCAATTATTGACTTTAGGCTGAAAAATCAACTGACTGATCCCGAAAGTTTTCAAGAATGGTTAAAGATCAACAACACAGATTACGCTACATTTCACACATCGGTGACTTTTGGTTACAAGTTAGAAAAGCTGAAAGCTGTAGTAACGCAAACAAAAATCCAAGAATATTTCATTGAACGCAAAATTTTTTTGGATCGGGTAGTACTTTCTCGGATTGTTGTCAATAATCGAGAATTGGCAGACGAACTCCATACCCAAATTGAAGAAGGAGGTAGTTTTGAGCAACTAGCCAAAGAGTATTCACTTTCAGATGACCGAATTGTAAACGGCATGATGGGAATCGTCAGCCGAGGCAGTATGCCGGATATATTACGCGCAGCTATTGATGTCGCTAGTCCAGGACAATTGGTAGGCCCAATAGAAATCGTTGGCAAAGACTCTCCCCAAGGAGAAGGACCTTTTGGTTTGTTTCGAGTAGAACAATTTCTGCCAGCGTCTTTAGAAGATACTCAACTACAGCAAGTACTACAAAATGAGTTATTTGAAAAATGGCTAGCAGAGAAAATTCAAAAACTGACAGTCAAGTTACAAGTGAGTTAAAAATTCTGGATAATGAATCTTTACGATTAAAAGTTCTAGCTTCTTTGCCTTGGAATCAGCCACCGTTATGCTGGCTGACTCCCGAACAAAAATCCCAATTAGAAAATGAATCCCAAACTCGCCAGTATCGTCTTGGGGAAAAAATCTGGTCAAATGATGTCGGTGGTTATCAATTCTTAATTGTGGCTGGAAAAGTCCGCTTGCGAGAAGAAGGCATTGGCAAACCAATAGCTGCCCTAGATGCGGGGGATTGGTTTGGCGACTTACAAAAGCTGTCTGCGGATTTTAAAGCTGTAGCTGCTAGTAAAGAAGTGATAGTAATTTGTTGGGATACTGCACTTTGGACAGAATTTTCTCACCCACAAATTCAAGAGTTTTGGCAAGCATTACCAGTACAAACAGAAGGAGAAAGGGAGACATTTTCCTTCTCTTCCACCCCTTCAGTAATATCATCAACATCGGATGGAACTTCCAGCCCCCACAGCCTCCAACCCCAAAAAGGACTCCCAGCTGCTAATCTGATCGTTGCAAATTATCCCTTTGTTGCTAGTTGGAATACTGCTGCGGCGTGTTTAACAATGGTGGCCCAACAGTTAGAAAATTCTGTGCAACTGGAATGGGTGCAGCGCCAACTCAGAGGACAACGCCCAAAACAGGTTGTGGAAGCAGCAGAAAAATTAGGGTTAGTGTTGCGGCGGTTACAAGTGAGTTGGGGCGAGTTGCGGCAGTTGTCATTTCCAGCTTTACTGCTGTGGAGTTCTGACTCACCCCAGAGTCCATCCTGGGTGGTGGCTTATGGAGTTAAGGGCGATCGCTTAATTATCGCTAATCCTCTCAATCCCGAAAGAACTTGTGAAAGCTTGCCACAGTCCATAGTTGAAGCCTCTTGGGATGGACAATTATGGCAAGTAGAACTCGTATCTCGGCAAGAAAAATTTAACCTCAATTGGTTCACCCCAGCAGTTTGGAAGTATAAGGGCTTACTCGTAGAAGTATTGTTAGCATCTTTTACCTTGCAGCTTTTGGGGTTAACAACACCCCTAATTACGCAAGTCGTCATTGATAAAGTGATGGTGCAAGGGAGTTTGCCGACTCTTGATGTCATGGCGATCGCACTTTTGTGCGTAGCTGTATTTGAGTCCATATTGGGTATTCTGCGCCTATTCATCTTTACCCATACAGCTCGGCGGCTGGATTTGAGTTTATCAGCACAGCTATTTCGCCATCTGATGCGTCTGCCATTAGCTTATTTTGAGTCGCGGCGCGTCGGAGACACAGTAGCACGAGTCCAGGAACTCGAACAAATTCGCCAGTTTCTCACAGGTACAGCATTAACAGTAATTCTAGATAGCATCTTTACTGTGGTGTATCTGGTATTGATGTTTTACTATAACGTCCCACTCACCTTTGTCGCCTTAGCAGTACTGCCGCTATTTGCCACATTAACTATCGTTTCAACCCCCATTCTGCGTAACTGGCTCAACGAAACTTTTAACCGTTCTGCCGATAGTCAATCCTTTCTAGTAGAGACAATCACTGGAATTCACTCCGTTAAAGCCCATGCCGCCGAACCAGTAGCCCGCGATCGCTGGGAAGGCTTATTTGCTCGCTTCATTCGCACAGGTTTTAAAGCCTCCACCACCTCCAATATCAGCAGCAACATTGGTGACTTTCTTACCAATTTGTCTACCATGCTGATTCTCTGGTTTGGTGCCAAGTTAGTTATCGAACAAAAGCTTACAATTGGACAGCTAGTCGCCTTTCAAATGCTGTCTGGCAGAGTCACAGGCCCACTTTTGCGTTTAGTACAGTTGTGGCAAAACCTCCAACAAGTGCTACTTTCAGTAGATCGCATTGGTGATATTCTCAACGTCTCCCCAGAAGCAGAACTGGGAACTGGTCTAGTTTTACCACCTCTGAAAGGACAAATCACCTTCGAGCAAGTATTTTTTCGCTACCGGCCAAACTTTGAAGCAATTCTGCGGGGGATATCTTTCAATGCCGAACCAGGGCAATTTGTCGGCATTGTCGGACGCAGTGGTTCTGGAAAAAGTACCCTGTCTAAACTTTTACAACGCCTCTATCAAATTGAATCAGGACGTATCCTCATTGATGGTTTTGATATAAAAAGTGCCGACTTAGCCTCACTGCGGCAACAAGTTAGTGTCGTTCTTCAAGAAGACTTTTTATTCAACGGTTCCATTTTAGAAAATATCACTCTTGGTAGTCCCGACATTACCGCAGAGCAAGTAGTAGAGGCGGCAAGGTTAGCAGTAGCACACGACTTCATCAGTCAATTACCCTACGGTTACGAAACCAATGTTGGTGAACGTGGTACCGCTTTATCTGGTGGACAGAGACAACGTATTGCCTTAGCAAGACTATTTCTTTCCCAAGCGCCGATTTTAGTTTTAGATGAAGCTACCAGCGCTTTGGATAGTGAAACTGAACAACAAGTACTGCAAAACCTGCAAAAAATTTCCGCTAATCGTACCGTGTTCTTGATTGCTCACCGCTTTGCTCCCCTCAAACGTGCTGATTTGATTTTGGTATTAGAGCAAGGTGTAATTGCTGAACGTGGTACTCACTCACAGCTGTTGCAACAAAAGGGTTTGTATTGGTCATTATATCAACGTCAACAAGCAAACATTTAACTAGCTTTTAGTTTAATGTCTACTTCATATCTAAAGAATGGCTGAATAATAGACCACACAGTAAGGGCACAGCAATGCTGTGCCCTTACAACAAATGTGGTTCAAATATATGAAAACTGCTGTAATTTGGTTACAAACTCGCCCATTGTTCCATTAATTTAACGTGTGCCTTCCTTGGAGACACACGTTAACTACTAAGTAAATAACCAATCATTTTCATATTGTGATATAATTTCCAATCTTGGGAGTAGATATGTGTTAATACTAGCTTTTCTGCGCTAGGATGAAAATGGATGTTTTGTGTAGGCTGCCATAAAAGTGCTTACATAGCACATCGCGCTTGTCGCACAACCTTTACGGAGACTAGAACCAGGAACAAATCAGCATGGTCAATCAGAATTTAACCGCTACAGAAATTGGATTCACTCACGAAGATTTCGCTGCTCTACTTGACAAATACGATTATCATTTTAGCCCTGGCGATGTTGTCCCAGGAACAGTTTTCAGTATAGAGCCGCGCGGCGCTCTGATTGACATTGGTGCTAAAACCGCAGCATATATACCTATACAAGAAATGTCTATTAACCGGGTGGATAGCCCGGAAGAAGTATTACAGTCAAACGAAACGCGGGAATTTTTCATCCTTACCGATGAAAACGAAGATGGGCAATTAACCCTTTCCATTCGCCGTATTGAGTATATGCGGGCTTGGGAGCGCGTGCGACAGTTGCAAGCAGAAGATGCTACTGTACGTTCTGGCGTATTTGCAACCAATCGTGGCGGAGCATTGGTACGGATTGAGGGATTACGTGGCTTTATCCCAGGTTCCCACATTAGTACCCGCAAACCTAAAGAAGAATTGGTCGGCGAGGATCTGCCGTTGAAATTCCTAGAGGTGGATGAAGAACGTAATCGCCTAGTTCTATCTCACCGTCGGGCGTTGGTTGAGCGTAAGATGAACCGCCTAGAAGTCGGCGAAGTAGTAATTGGTACTGTTCGTGGTATTAAGCCATACGGTGCTTTCATCGACATTGGCGGCGTCAGTGGTCTACTACATATTTCTGAGATTTCTCACGAACATATTGATACACCTCATAGCGTGTTCAATGTCAATGATGAAGTGAAAGTTATGATCATTGACTTGGATGCAGAAAGGGGTCGAATTTCCCTATCTACCAAGCAACTAGAACCCGAACCCGGCGACATGATTAAGAACCGGGATTTGGTCTACGATAAGGCAGAAGAAATGGCTGCTAAGTATCGCGAACAGCTATTAGCCAAGCAGCAAGGTGCTACTGCTGCACCTGCCGCACCTGCGGAAACTGTAGCAGACGAAGATATTCCACCAGCAGCGGAACTTGAAGAAGAGATTCCACCAGCAGCAGAACTTGAACAAGAAAATTCAGTAGTTGCGGAAATTGAAAAGGAAATTCCAGCAGCGACGGAAACTGAAGAAGAAATTCCAGCAGCTATTGAAGAGTAATAGATTTTTTATAGTTTTACTTATTTTTAAGTAAGAGTATCAAATCATTTTATAAAGAGGGTTTTCCCCTCTTTTTTTATATGGAAAATCGGTAAAAATAAAGAATTGGCAGTAGTTAGAAGTTAAATATTATGGCAACCATTAAATGTAGAAATATCATTTTTGATAATATCCAGGCAATTTTGTTTGATAAAAACGGTACTCTAGAAGATTCAGAAACGTATTTGCGATCGCTAGCACAAAAGGCAGCAAGGTTAATAGATGCTCAAATCCCTGGAACTGGGGAACCCCTGTTAATGGCATTTGGCATCAATGGCAATCTTCTAGATCCCGCAGGTTTAGTATCAGTAGCAAGCCGCCGCGAAACAGAAGTTGCGGCTGCGGCATATATTGCCGAAACTGGCAGAGGATGGTTTGAGTGCTTAAAAATAGCCCGTCAAGCTTTGGATGAAGCGGAAAAGTACATTGGACAAACTCCTTCACCATTATTTGTGGGTAGCTTAGACTTGTTGAAATATCTACAAGAAGGGGGTTTGAAACTTGGCATCCTCTCAGCTGCGACAACTGAAGAAGTACGTAATTTTGTAGCCAATCACCAGTTAAACGATTATATCCAGTTGGAAATGGGCGTAGATGAAGGGCCGAGTAAACCAGATCCAGTACTATTTTTGCAAGCTTGTCAAGCCTTAGGAGTTGAACCGAACGCTACATTGATGGTGGGTGATTCAGTTGGTGATATGCAAATGGCGCGTAACGCTAAAGCCGCAGGTTGTATTGGTATCACTTGGGTAGGTAAGTCAGATAATGTCCGAGGTGCAGATGTAGTGATTAATCAACTTGATGAAATCCAGATTTTAGAAGATTAAACATCTCCAGAAAAGACGTAGAGACGTAGCATTGCTACGTCTCTACAAGGTTTTCGGGTGACGCATATTTAATTTTTCTATTAATTGATATGGCTGTTTTTAATTACGTGAAGCACAGCACGTCAGAAATCCAGCCACCTATTTCAATTATGGAAATCGGAACAACGCACTGGCTCCCCTACACTATCTTGTTTTTGTACGGGTTCAGCATTGATTAATATTTAATCAAATTTTGCATTATATATAAATAGCGATCGCTCATTTTTTTACCCTTATTTTGATTTCTGAAAAATTATTGATACATAAAGTAATAGCTGCTTATTTGTTGGCATCATAAATCAGGGTTTTGCAGTTCATTTATGGACAAGCTCACCAGTTTTTCAGTTAATATCAATAATTGAGCTTTAGCTGTAAGTTCCTGCTCTCTCAGTTGTTATGGCAATAGGTTCTGACTCAATATCATCTATTTTATTAAATTCTCCAGCCCGCCAGCTATCTGTTATATCCTTGATAAAACTGGCAATGGGGATCGCAACTAACAAACCCAAAACTCCTCCCAACTTTGCTCCTAGTAATAAAGAAATTACAACCCATACAGGATTTAACCCGGTCAAATTGCTGAGAATTCGAGGTGCAATAATATTAGAGTTAACTTGGTCGATCGCAACAGCGACACCTAAGACTTCCACCCCTAACCAAAAATTTTGCAGCGCTACCAATAAACTTACTATAGCGATACCTACCCCTGTACCAAAGGGGAAGAGTGAAAACAAGCCAATACCGATGCCAAAAAGTAGAGCCAAGGGAACTTGCAGCGCTAAAAACGCCAGCGTAATTGTCACCCCTAATACAGCTCCCAATGTTGCTTGACCGATGAAGTAATTGTGGAAATCTTCTCGCAGTAATTCCCGCACTTTGAACCCAATGTTAGGGGGAAACCACTGAAAAATTCCGTCCCAAAGACGTTCACCGTTCAATATTAGGTAGATAGTCAGCACTACCGCCAACAGTACATTGAGGACAATACCGATGGTATCGACGGCAAAACCAAGAATTCTACCAGTGAAAGACTGAAGTTGGTTAGATAATCGTTCCAGAACTTGGGTAAATAAACCACTTAAATTAATCGGAAGTTGCTGTTGACTTAAGGCCCAATCCTGAAAAGCTTGTAGCTGCTGAGTACCAGAATCAATCCAACTGGGTAAAATATTAGCCAGTTCAACAAGCTGTTGAATAATTAGGGGAACCAAGGTGATGCCTAAAGCTACTAAAACCACCAGAGTCAAAAGCAACACTCCCCCGATCGCTAAGTTGCGTTTCACCCCTTGTTCCTGAAGAAACTGGATTGGATAATTCAAGACAAAAGCCAGTAGGATGGCGGCGGCAATAATGCTAACCAAGGGTTGAAAATACTGTATAACCTGGATCAATAGCCAGCCGTTGAGAATGGCAATAGGAAATGCCAATCCGATAGTTAACCATCGCGGCAGTTTGTTTGCTGATTGCATTAGTGATGACCCGATAAGAGTTCTAACTTTATTGTGGCTTCTAGGGAGTGGAGAGCAGGGGAAGAATTAATAATCAATGCCCAATCCCCAATCCCCAAATTATGTTGGATTTTTCTCAATAAAATCCAACATAATTTTCTGATGCATTGCCCCTAAAGGTCGGATTTTGCCAGCATTTTGTGAATAACAGTTACCTTGACGGATATCTTCTGGGGTAAATAACGCCATATCCCAACCCTCGTTAAGAACCAGTTGATTTAATTCCACCAACAGCGGTGCATGAAAGACATGACGGACAACTCTTTCGTTGGGATAACAGCCAAATTCAACAAAGGGTGGTAAATCATAGCCGATTTCTTCTAATATTTCTCGTTTTACTGCTACATCCGGCGTTTCACCAGGTTCGATGTGTCCGCCAAACAGCGCCCAGTAACCAGGGTAGAGAATACCGGGGATATTGTCGCGCAGCTGCATGAGAAACTTGTTTTTTTGATAGAGAATTGCGATCGCTACGTGTACCTGTTGATTGTTCATAGTTCATATATTTATTTTTAATTTAATTGCTGATTACTCTTCTTCTAAATAAACTTCTCCCAATTCTTTGCCAGCTAAGGGAATACTTCGGTAGCGAATTTTACCCTTAATCACCACTTGTGAACCCTCACCCAGATTCTTTTGATTGGTGACAACCCAAATTTTGCCAGTTGAGTCACTAATTTTATAAGCCCACTGTTTGATCAGAGGAGCTTGCTTTTCTACCTGACCTTGGATGTAAACTATAGCCTGATTGTCCTGTTTTGGTTTAATTTCTCCAATTGGAGTCACATTTGTCCTAAATTTTAAGCCAGTCTTACTTAAGCTAGGTAATGTCAAGTTACCACAACTAGAAAGTCCCGCTACGAGGAAACAAGTCAATCCCAAACGGTAAGGAAAAATACTGTGCCCGTACAAGAACGAAAGGGGAAAATTTCTCGTTTTTTGCATGAAAGCCACCGATTTATTTATTTTGGGCATTGGAAAGAGGCAGAGGGGCGGGGTGCAGGGGGCGGAGGGGAAAAAATCTTCTCCCTTGCTCCCCACTCCTAATTCTTTATTCTTCAGATGATGCCGTTAATCTGAGAAAATAAATATTATGAATTTACTGTGAGAGAAACGCTACGACATCAAACAGCGACACAATACAAGATGTAATAATCAATATTTTTACTTTGGACTTTGGACAACAGGCGAATATAGCTGGGAATTTTCATGGAAACAAAAACTGCCAAACTCCTTGATGGTAAAACTTTAGCGGCGAAAATTCAGCAAGAACTTTCTGTCGCCATTACAGAATTACAACCAAAAATTGGGCGCCCTCCTGGTTTAGCAGTGTTGATGGTTGGTGACAACCCAGCGTCAGCCGCTTATGTACGTAATAAAGAAAAAGCCTGCGCTAAAGTTGGGATCGCTTCTTTTGGTAAGCATTTTCCTACCCAAACTACCCTTGGGGAGTTAGAAGAGGTCATTGCTGCACTCAACCACGATGAACGGGTGGATGGCATTCTTGTACAGTTGCCTTTACCTAACCACTTAGATGCTGTGACTCTACTGCATCAAATTGATCCCAATAAAGATGCTGATGGACTGCACCCAGTTAATTTGGGGCGACTAGTACGGGGAGAAACGGGTTTACGTAGCTGTACTCCGGCTGGTGTAATGCGGCTTTTAGAAGCTTATGAGATTCCTTTGCAGGGAAAACAGGCAGTAGTGGTGGGACGGAGTATTTTGGTGGGTAAACCGATGGCGCTGATGCTATTAGAAGCTGATGCCACAGTTACGATCGCTCACTCGCGATCGCACGATCTCAAAACCATCACCCAAAATGCTGATATTCTAATTGCAGCAGTAGGTCGTCCCGGACTGATCTCTGCCGATATGGTGAAACCGGGCGCAGTTGTGGTAGATGTGGGGATGAATCGCGTCACCGATGCTAATGGCAAAAGTCGCCTCATTGGCGATGTTGATTTTGAATCAACCGCTGATGTTGCAGGATTTATCACTCCTGTTCCTGGTGGTGTTGGCCCGATGACTGTTGCCATACTGTTGGAAAATACATTTGCCAGCTACTTCAGAGCGACAAAAGAAGAAAGAAAGTGATGAGTTAAAAGTGATGAATTAAAAGTTAAGAGTTATTAACTCCTAACTCCTAACTCCTAACTCCTAACTCTTCATTTTTTTCAGCCCCACAGCACCTTAAAATTGTGACGTATAAGACAAAAATCCCAAAATGTCAGGAATTAAAGCATGGTAGCAACTGATAAAGTTCAAAAGACACCACCAGAGGAAACCACATTTAACTTAGTAGCCTATCTCAAAGAGCGGCAAAAGCTTTGTGATAATGCTTTAGATCGGTCTATCCCAGTCATTTATCCAGAAAAGATTTATGAGGCGATGCGCTATTCGTTATTAGCTGGAGGTAAGCGTGTACGTCCCATTCTTTGCCTTGCTACCTGTGAAATGATGGGTGGAACCATAGAGATGGCTATGCCGACGGCCTGTGCTGTAGAGATGATCCATACAATGTCGTTGATTCATGACGACCTCCCAGCGATGGATAATGACGATTACCGTCGTGGGAAGCTGACGAATCATAAAGTCTATGGCGAAGATGTCGCGATTTTGGCTGGGGATGGCTTGTTGGCTCTCGCTTTTGAATTTGTTGCCCTTCAAACCCCCCAAAGTGTTCCCAGAGAGCTAGTCTTACAAGTAGTTGTCCGTCTTGGTCGGGCGCTGGGAGCAGCTGGTTTGGTCGGCGGTCAAGTTGTCGATTTAGAGTCGGAAGGGAAATCTGATATTTCTCTAGAAACACTAAATTTTATTCATCAACACAAAACAGCAGCCCTTTTAGAAGCTTCTGTAGTTTGTGGTGGGATCATAACTGATGCATCACCTGAAGATGTGCAACGACTGACCCGTTATGCTCAAAATATTGGGCTAGCATTCCAAATCATCGATGATATTCTGGATATCACTTCTACCCAAGAGCAATTAGGTAAAACAGCTGGTAAAGACCAAAAAGCTAAGAAAGTTACCTATCCCAGCCTTTGGGGACTTGAGGAATCGCGCTCAAAAGCCCAAGAGCTAGTTAAAGCAGCTTGTGTGGAATTGGAACCGTTTGGAGACAGAGCCAAACCACTCCAAGCGATCGCTCATTTTATTACCAGCCGCAATAACTAGTAATGTTTTGGGTAATTCGTAATTCTTATACTGCAAGCGTTTTCTTGATTGGGAATGGGTGGTTTTGTAACGCTATGCTCTACTACACCGCCCAACGGAATTCAAAATTTACTCATTCAAAATTCAAAAAGCTGATCCATTAAGCTTTTAGGTGATTTTGAAGAGTTGTTCTCTTTCCACCATGATGTACTAGATTAATTTGGGATTTTGGGTTGAATCTAAATGTTTCCTCAACCAACAACTGCTGCTAATATTTACTAACCTAACCAAAATACCATGCAGGACATAGGCAACATTTTAGACAACCGCGTGCTGCTGGTTGCTCTGGTAGCTTGTTTAATTGCTCAAGCATTAAAGCTCGTAATCGAAATCATCAAAAATCGCAAACTGAATATACGTGTTTTGGTAACAACCGGAGGTATGCCTAGTGCCCATTCGGCTCTAGTTACGGCTCTAGCTGCTGGTGTCGGGCAAACACTGGGTTGGGCATCTCCTGATTTTGCTGTTGCGATGGTTTTTGCCATTATCGTCATGTATGATGCAGCCGGAGTTCGCCAAGCAGCTGGCAAACAAGCTCGTATTCTCAATCAAATGATTGATGAATTATTTCATGAAAAACCAGACTTTAGCCAAGACCGTCTGAAAGAATTACTAGGACATACACCAGTTCAGGTAATCGCTGGATCGGCTTTGGGTATAACTATCTATTGGTTAGCGAGGTCTGCTTATTAGTCAATAGTCTACAGTCTACAGTTATTAACCAATGACTAAAGACTAATGACTAATGACTAAAACCGCACAGTTGAGCGCAGCAGAATCACCTTACGACTATCTACGATGCTGGCAACAAAACCGCCATTGTTAAGCTTCTGCAATGTGTTGTAAGCTTCACTTTGGTTAGTAGTGTAAACTGCCAACAAATAAGGGCGTTGTCCATAAGAAACAAAGCCGACGTTACCTCCAACTGCTTGCTGCACACTATTTACGAGTTCTGGGCGGTTGTAATAATCTACCAGCACTGCATAACCCTCTCCTAAAGCTTGAGGACTATAGCTAACTGTCTGCTGAGGTGGCTGTAGCTGTCGCTGTGCCTGTGGTTGTAACGCCTGCACATCTGGTGTTGTTGGTCGAGTGGTAATTATGGCAGACAAGCCAACAATATTACTGACATATCTTGCCCAACGATTGGCATCATCGATTTTGTTAAAGCCACCTACTCGCGTCACAGTTTCGTTGAGATACTTGCAGGTGATAGTTTTAAGTTCAGGTGGTAAGGCACTACGTAACTGCTTTTGATTATTCGCTGTGGGACTGACTACTAATAAAAGATACTCGCCTGCATTTGGTGGTTGACAAAGGGGAATGGCTTGCTGGGCAAAGACAGAACTCGTGCCACCAATCAACCCTGCAATTGCTAATCCTAAAACACTTGGTAAAGTCTGAAATCTATGCACAAAAGTTAGATTATGTAAATCAAGGTATCTTAGAAGATTTTATAAGAAAAAAGATCAAAACTTAGTTAGTTCAGTATAGGTATAAAAAGAGTATCAAAAAAAATATATTTTATTACTCAAAAATAAAATTAGGGAATGAGGAGTGGGGACAAGGGGACAAGTCTCTCCCTTATCTCCCCCTCTTTCTTGCCTACCTTGTCTCTTCTCTATGCCCCATGCCCAATCGCTAAGATACGGTAGCCAACGATGCCAAAGCATCTGGTATTGCCTCAGAAGGAGCCTGGAATTCTCCAGTGATGACGTACTCTAAACGCAGTTTTAACCAAGTAATAAATTGGGGATTAGTAGAAATAATTGCTACTGCTGGTTGAGGACACTTTGCCTTTAACTCTCTAAATTGTGGTGCTTCCAAGAAAGCTGGTTGCTCAACTAACCAAAAATCTATTTGTTTTTCTTGTTCGTGGTAGTTACGGGTACGCTCTTTGAGAACTTCCTGTATCGGTTCTTCTTGGAGAAGAAAACGTTGACTAGCCAAAACGTAATGATATGTTTGCATTTTCATCCTTTGTAGTTACTATGTGAATAATTTAAGGGCACAGTGACTCTGTACCCTTACAAACTAACTTTTGTGGGATTTCTTGAACCAAGAACTGAACGGACAAGCACTTTTCTGATTTCCAGCATCTGTCTGTTTGCCACCAGATGTTAGCTTTTCCAAGAACAGATTATTGTCAAAGTAATGTTCTAAGGAAATAACCTTCAAGTCATCGGTAACTTTTGCAATGCTCATACCGATAATTTCTACTGTCTCTCCAGTAGGTGCATGACCTTTGTATTCTCCGTTAAAATGTCCCCAATGCCGCCATTTGAATGTGACATTTGGTGGCCCTGAGAAAACTTCCAGTACTTCCCAAGGAAATCCTTGAGGAAATGTTGTGTGGAAGACTTTTGCGGATGATTCAAAGCTTTCTTCTGAAGCTTTATAATGCTCTGAATCCGCCATAAATAAATTGTAAGTACCTTGGGCTGATAAATCTGCTGCGGTATACTCTACTCCGCCATTGGTACTCACGCGAAACTGTTCATTCACAATAGATAACCACTGTTGGGGGTTAGCTTTGAAGGATACCTCCATCTCGAAGGTTCGGACTAAGTTTTGCACGATCGCTTCTAGTGTACCTTCAAGGTGATTGTAGATACTTTCTTTCGCGAGATTCTCCTTTGAACGGGAATAATCAGGCGGTGTCTGATAGCGCCACTCGACATCAGTGCTTTCTGCTATCACCTGATCTCGATCCTGTACCCAAAGTGGCAGGTTGTTAGATTGTGTTGCGCTCATAGAAGTTTTTGCTGAAGATTTGATCCCAATTTCTAGATTTCGCAGTGACAACCCTCTGTGGGGGATTGGGGGCAGGGGAGGCAGGGGAGAATATTTAATAATCAATGCCTATTCCCCCTTATAGCTTGTTTCATCTCGCGGACTGCTGGTTCTATATCTTTCCCCTTTACCCTTTCCCCTTTACCCTTTTATAGCTTGCTTCATCTCGCGGACTGCCCTTTCTATACCTACCAATGCTGCGCGACTGATGATGGTATGACCAATATTCAGTTCTTCCATGCCTGGAAGCGCAGCCACAGGATAGACGTTCCAATAGGTGAGTCCGTGTCCAGCGTTGACTCGCAATCCAGCTTGAATCGCTTGTTCACAACCTTTAGCTAATATGGCTAATTCTCGGTGGCGATTTGTTTCATCTTTAGCCTCAGCATATTGTCCGGTGTGCAATTCAATAAACTGAGCTTGTACCTTGACAGATGCTTCAATTTGTGCTGACTCGGCATCGATAAATAAACTAACTGGAATGCTAGCGCTTTGCAATTTATCGACGATTTCACCTATTCTAGCAATTTTCCCGATGATATCTAATCCGCCTTCTGTTGTGACTTCTTCGCGTTTTTCGGGGACTAAAGTCACGTAATCTGGTTTGATATCGAGAGCGATCGCAAGCATTTCTTCTGTAGCGGCCATTTCTAAATTCAGATGCGATCGCACTGTTTGCCGCAATATCCGCACATCTCTGTCTTGGATATGCCGCCGATCTTCGCGCAGATGTACTGTAATCCCATCTGCGCCGCCTAATTCTGCCAGCACCGCCGCTGCTACGGGGTCTGGTTCTACCGTCCGCCGTGCTTGCCGGATGGTGGCGATGTGATCAATGTTAACGCCAAGTGTAGGCACCCCAGGTTTCTCCCAAATCCACAGTCCTCAGAACTTGATTTTACCGGAAATAGTGGGAGTTTTGCTTGAGTTTCTCAAAAGACCTTTTGCAAAAGTCCTAAATGCGTGGGACAAGTAGATTAGAGTTGGGTAGTATTATCTATGTTCTAAGAACAGCTAAAAAATCTGAAGTCAGAAGACTTTAAATGCTTGTTATAAAAGATGTGACTAATGCATAGCCCTTTTTCATTCCACGATTTTATTTGAGATAATCCGAGGAATAAAAAACATTGGATATATAAGTAAAAATAAATTAGGGAGCCACCAGTTCAAGTCAAAATCCAGTCTTAACGTCCAAAAGGCAATTGCTTGCAGACCTGAGCAAAACGTCAGTATTAATGATGTTAACGCAAATTTTATCCAAACTATTTTACCTTTTTGATAAAGAAATAAGCTTAATAACCCTGTAAAAGATATTAGCAAATCTAAAGGTAAAAAGGAAAAATTCCAAGCAACTAATATAGGATTTGTATAATCCTTAAATAAATATCTATCAGGAATTAAATGCAGTAAAGTTATGCTCCAATATAAAATAAAGCCAATATCAGTAATCAGAAAAAAAAATTTTAGCTTTTTCATAGTTTAACATTGGATTAACTAGTGAATGACAAGAAAATTAGAAAATATCAGATGGATCGGCAGAACGTAATTTAACTATTGCAAATGCACTAGCAATAGAACACATAAAAATTGTCGATATTAGTACTCCAGAAGCCCGATAAACATTCATTACAATAGGTAATAATGTTGCATTTTGTGCAAAATCATACAAGAAAACAGATAAAATAAAACCAGGTGTATAGCCTAAAATAGCTAAAATCAAGGCCTCTTGTAAAACGACACCTAGAAAGTAAATATCTGCATATCCCATTGCCTTCAGCGTTGCATACTCTGCTAGGTGATCGGAAACACCAGTATAAAGTATTTGATATACAATAACCGCACCGACTAGAAATCCCATCATGACACCCAGGCTAAAGATAAAACCAATGGGCGTACTGCTAGCCCAATGTTCTTGCTCAAAGTCCACGAATTCTTGCTTGGTAAGTACTCTAACGTCCTGGGGTAAGTTAGCCACTAAATTTGCTTTGACTTTTTGAGTATCAGACCCCGGTTTTAGAGTAATTAAACCTATATCTATTTGTTCGGGATTGCGGTTTTTAAATTTGAATATTCGCAAGAATGTCAAGTCACTGGCAATTAAATTTCCATCAGCAGCAAAAGAGTTACCTAATTTGAATAATCCTCCCACTTTTATTTTATGACCACCCATCTCAGTAGAAACAATTTGACCTTGTTTAAGTTTTTCAGAAATTGCCATTGTGCCAAATTCAGGACGTGACGCACTGTCAAGTAAAACCACATCAGGTAGCTTAATTTTATTTATATTTTCTGGGATACCAGGTAATTTTAAAACTCGTTCGTTTGGATTAAAACCTAAAAATAAGATTGTTCGATTGTAACGAGTTTCTGGATTTTTAAATCTAATAAAATCGACATAAAAAGAATTAACAGACTCAACATTATCAAAGCCTCGCGCTTGGTACAATCGGCGTCGAGAAAAGCTTTCCATATAGGCAATTGTTTGAGACTGGGGATTAATTAAAAATAAATCGCCTTGTAGGCTCTTATGCAGCTGAGTATTACTTTCATACAGAGCATCCTGGAAACCCAATTGCATAAACATGAGAATATCTGCAAATGCAATGCCTGCCATTGCCGCCAGAAGGCGACTTTTTTTACGAGTTAGTTGTAACCAAGCTAGAGGAATTTTAATAAACATAGTAGAATTTTATTGAGATTTGTTGAATGTCTAGTTATTCTTGATGAGAAGGTGAAATATTAATCACCGCCTCTACTTGTAAATTCGTTAAACCTGCCACTTTTTTGCTATCTACTGGATCGAGGCGGATTTTGACTTTGACTACTCTTGCATCTAAATCTGCGGTTGGGTCGGTATCAAGAATACTTTTTTTCTCAATTTGCGAGCTAATCTGAACCACAGTTCCCCGTAATTGCTCGGCAAATGCAAAACTTGTAACAGTGGCGCGTTGCCCAATTCGTACTTTAGTAATATCGGTTTCATAGATTTCTGCTACCACATACATTTGATTTGTTTGACCAAGATCGGCAATTCCCTGCTCTGTGACAATTTCTCCAGGTCGAGCATTAATTTTCAAAATTTGACTAGAAGAGGGCGATCGCACATAAGCTAAAGCCAAGTCTGCTTCAGATTTTTTTAAGGCTGCGATCGCACTTTCAACTTCAGCTTCAGCAGACAGCAAATCAGTTGGACGTATTTCAGTAATCTGGTTCAAGGTCGCTTTTGCTTCGTTAATCTGTTGTTGCAAAGTTTCCGAGGTCTGCTTCTGAGTGGCTTCAGTCTCGTTAATCTGTTGTTGCAAAGTTTCTAAAGTCTGCTTTTGAGCAGCTTTTGCCTCCTTCAACTGTTCTTTAGCAGTTTCTACCTCCAGGCGCTTGCTGTCAAATTTTGAGGCTTCAACCGCACCTTGTTGGTATAGCATCTGGTAGCGTTCAAACTCTGTCTGAGCATTACGCAACTGAGCTTCTAGACGAGAAATCTTAGCTTGTTGAACTTTCTTTTCTCCTTGCAACTGAGCTTGTAGGCGAGCAATTGTAACTTGCACAGTTGCAATTTGCCCACGCAACTGAGCTTGTAAGCGAGCAATTGTAGCTTGTCCAGCGATGATTTCTCCTACTTTCGCACCAGCTTTTACCTTGGCTAAACTAGCTTGGGCGACTTTAACTTGTTTTTTTGCCTGTTCCCTAACAGCTAGCAGGCGATCGCGGTTTTCTAAAATGGCAATAACCTGCTTAGGCTGAACTTGATCGCCTTCTTTAACAAGCAGTTGGGCTACTTTAACACCACCTTCAGCAGAAGCCGCTGCGGACAAATGAATGACTTCTCCTTGAGGTTCCAAACGTCCCAAACCAGCAATAGTAGTGACAGCCGACGAAGCCCTCACAGGTGTCTGTGTTAAGGAGCTACGGCTCTGAAAATTGAGTTGGTAATTTTGCAGAATGTACACAGAGATGCCAATTGGGGCTAAACCTGCAATAATTGATAAACTAATAACCCAGCATTTATTAGGTTTTGATAATAACTGGTTTGCCATTTTTATTTTCTGTATTTGTCTACCTTATATTGGTTTTTCAGGATTCAGGGAGCGGTAATTTCAGAGAATTAGATTGTTTAATATTTTGGCGTATATGAATATTACCTTGCTGTTACGACTACTTTTGATACTTTTCCCAAAAGAAATGAGTATTTTTGGATCACATAAGGTTATCATTAAAACTATTTAAAAAATTTCTCAGTTCCTTATTCTGTTGTTTGTTAATTTTGATGCTGAAACTCGGCGTGTATTTAAGAATGGCCGCTCGCAATAAAAAAAGAAGACGTATGCTGCACCAAGAATCATCGGTGTGCCTACAAGCAGAAGTAAAACAAACTCAAAGACTTTTCCGAGATGTAATGGATGCAGAACATACTGCCAGACAATTTGTAGTAGAGGTGCATGAATGAGATACAAGCTGTACGAGAATGTACCAATAAAGACAAGTAGACTTGAACCTAGAAAATTACGAACTTTGTTTGCTCCAGGACGTGAGGCAGCTACAAGCAAAAACAACGTACCTAATGCAGTCATAGTATCTAAAAAGGCAAAACGCTCTTCTGCTATATCGAATCCCCAGAGATAGCAGAACAAGATAATTGTCAGAATTAAACCAGCTATAACGAAGTGCCAGGGAAAATGCTTACGCATCAATGCCCAAAGCCGATCTTGGGAAAAGACGATGGTTGCACCAAGCATTCCCAATACAAAATAGAAACACAAACCTAAAAATTGTGGGGGTATTTCTTTTACCTGCGCGATTTCCAGCAGAATAATAGTAATATAAGTAAATAAGCCGATTCCAAGTGTGGTCTTAATGCTGCCAAAGCGCTGCCAGCTGAGTACGAGAAGGGGAAAGCAAAGATATAGGTGTGATTCAAGGGCGATAGACCAGAAAACATAGTTAATTTGGGTCGTGTTAACAAAATCTTGGAACATTGAGATATGTGCAATCAATCCACTCAGCGTCACTGGTACGCTTATATCCCACTAGACCTGTCCGAAAATTTACAAGCGAGTCTGTACAAAGCTTTGAAAGCCAGCTTTGATATCTTCATAAAAACGTAGTAAGCTGTTGTGCATTTAAATTGTGATAACAGCATCGCCTTTATTTTTGAGTTTTCGTCCCCATTTAATAATTAACTCTCCTTCATTTAAAAGTTGATGTAATAAATATTCTAGGTCTTCAATTGATTGAAATAGCCGATTAGCAATATATTCTTTTGTCGAGTGCCAGACCAATTCAATTAAGTTATAATCTGGGCTATATTCCGGGAGAAACTCTAAATGAATATTCGGCATTTCTGTTTCAATTTTATTAATATACTCTTGCTTTTTGTGAAAACTTGCATTATCAAGAATAATAACTATTTTTGCTCCCTTCTCCGCAAAATCTTTAGCTTGATTACCAGCTTCTACCCAATCGAAAACTATTTCTTCATAAAAGATTTTTAGGACTTTGTAAAAATTGTCTGCATTCCCTTTATCAATAAATTCTACAAATCTTTTCTTATCTGAATACCTTAATCCTCCCATCACATTAATTCTCCCTTTTCTTCTGTCTCCTCTCACGTTTTTAGAGTGACCTTTTTTACACCATGATTTTCTTCTTATCACCCTTAAACTAAAGCCACTCTCATCCCAAAACCATACCTGTAATCGTTCTGGATGCTCTTTCTCTATTCTTAAATACTCTGCTATTTTCTGTTTAAATGCTTTTCTTTTTTCTAGATTCCTCTTGGACTCTAAGCTATATTTTGTCCAGAGGTAGACGTACTTTTTTTCTCTAATATCCTCCTTACTTGAGAACCACTTAATTGTATGCCTGTGAGTTGCTCTAAATATGTTGCTAATCTCTGCGCTGTCCATCTGCCAAACTCGTATCCTAATTCTTCTGGTTCTTTATCTATAGTTTCTAGTAATATTTCTATATACTTATCTGTGGCTTTTTTATGGTTTCCCTTCATCCTCTCATCTTTTAGGCTTTCTAGATTCTCTGGGTCTCCATGTACACACCAATATGATACTTTATTTAAAGAACAACCCAAAAATTCTGCTATGTTAGCTTGTGTTTTCCCGTCATTAAGCAACAAGAGAATTAGTATTCTTTCTCTTATTTCTCCATTTTCTTCCAGTTTTAAAGCTTTTTGTAGTTTCTCTATCTGCTGAGAAGTTAAATGATTTTTTGCTGGCATTATTCCATTTTTTGACTGAATTCAGTTTTTTATTATACCCAATTTAAATGCTGAACAGCTTAATCAGGGTTAGAGATAGTTAGAGATAGTTTAGACCAAAAAATATATGCTCCCTTTATTTTGTATAATTGTACAATTATCACTTTTGATTAAGTTGGTAAAACTAAACTACCAATTCTTAATCTAACTAAGCCACAAACAGTAAAAATTATCTGCTCATACACTGTATAATGAAGTCGAAATCGTCAAGAGGCAATGCGGAAAATCTTGATAAGTCGAATTATGTGTTCAATGAAAATCCGATTACTAGAAAAGACTTTATTTTCGGCTTTTTGTTCGGTAGTTAATTCGCCTTTAGGTGGTTTTTTGTGAGGTGTACTAATGTTTTTACCACCTTGATAACCTTTATCACCTTTAAATGATTGTTCAGGAGAAAATCTTTGTTGTTGATTACGAAACAATGAAATATCACTGGTTTGACCCTTTGCTCCTACTACTATATCAACAATATCTTTAGCATCTGGCAGCGAAACAACTTGGCTTTTAAGAGTATGTTGCTTCTTCTTGCCTGAAAAGTATTCTTGTTGCTCTTGATTGTCTGATGGTCTTTCTCTAGGCTGTTCGTAGCTATCAACAATTAATTCAAATTCCCTTAATAGCTCTTGCACCGTTATATAATCACTTTCTTGATTTTCTACCTGTTCTAGTAAACTAGCAGGCAAAACTTCTCGCAAGATTTTTAGCCAATAATGGAAAGTATCATTCGCTTCGGTTTTCGAGATATCGAAGTTCATTCCTAAAATTTCAAATGTAGGCATTTGTCTTAAGTAGAACAGGCTCAGACATATTTCTTCTGCAATTGTTAATTTCGGTTTCCGTCCACCTCCAATGGCGTTAATACGGATTTTCTTTTCTTCTCTTTGAAATTGTTGTTCGTTATACCTGATTTCTGCTTGTTTGACTAACAACAGAAATTGGTCATAGCTAATTCCCAATATTTGCTTAGTACGATGTGGATATTTATGAATATAATGAAGTGGATTTTTCATTATGGTAGACCAACGGTAGACGCTAAAATCTCCGTTCTACCATTTTTTTGTCCCCAAATTTATATTTTGGACAGGTCTATTGGCGGCTCGATTCACAACAGTACAAAAAATTTGAGAGCTTTTGACCTTACCGCCAGTCACGTTTTGACCGTAAATCAAAAGCAGGTTCATTGCCTTGGGGTTTATGGCGGGGGTATTTTGGTTGCGGAAGTGGAGATTCATTCAAATTAACTTTGTTGCTAAATTGAGCCAAGCACTCCTGTATTTGGCGATCGCAAACTGTTATCTGAGTTTGATAAACATCGTTGCACGTTCGTCCTCAAGGTCGTGACTTCTGGGAAAGAGATATTATGCTTATCAGCTTGATAATAGCTTTATCTGGGTTCCACTCGAATTTTATGCAAAAAATTTCGTTGCCAATGCAACCAGCGATTTCGGATGTTACCAATTTTACCGGAAAAATCTGATGTATACGAGGGGCTACGCCTACGCCCAAAAAAAACTGAGTTAGAAAAAGCTGGTTTTTGGGCAGACTACTTTAAATAAATAGCTGATTTCACAAGAGTTGATCGAGTTATGAATAAAGCAGTTGAGCCGATGGACAAGCTTTTTAACTATCGAATTAGTGAGCAACTTTATGCAGGCTCTAGAACCTTGGTTTACCGTGGAATTCGAGAGGCCGATCAACTTCCGGTTGTGATCAAACTGTTTCAGCAGGAGTATCCCACCTTCAACGAACTGCTGCTATTCCGTAATCAGTACACGATCGCTAAAAATATTGATCTACCTGGCATTGTTCGTCCCTACAGTCTGGAACCTTACCGCAACAGCTATGCTTTGGTGATGGAGGATTTTGGCGGCATTTCCCTTAGAGATTGGATGAACAGGGAAATGGGGGACAACCAATATACTTTGACAGAGTTCTTGGATGTTGCGATCGCTCTGAGCAATATTCTTGATGGACTCTATCACCATCGGATTATCCACAAAGATATTAAGCCTGCCAACATCCTCATTAACCCAGAAACCAAGCAAGTCAAGTTAATTGACTTTAGCATTGCTTCTCTTTTACCCAGAGAAACTCAGGAAATTTACAGTCCTAATGTCTTAGAAGGTACTCTCGCTTACCTTTCCCCGGAACAAACCGGGCGGATGAATCGCGGAATTGATTATCGCAGTGATTACTACTCCCTCGGCGTTACTTTCTTTGAACTACTGGCTGGACACCTACCTTTCCAGTCTAACGATCCGATGGAGTTGGTTCACTGTCATATCGCCAAGCAACCGGAGCAATTAGGAGGCAGGGGGCAGGAGGCAGGGGGCAGGGGGCAGGGGGCAGAGGGCGGGAGGGAAGAGGAAATTCCGCAGGTTCTTTGTGACATTGTGATGAAATTGATGGCGAAAAATGCTGAAGACCGCTATCAGAGCGCGTTAGGGCTAAAGTATGATTTAGAAAAATGTTTGGAGCAACTGAAGAACACGGGTAGAATTGAGAGTTTCCCGATTGCCCAAAGGGATATTTGCGATCGCTTCATCATCCCAGAAAAACTCTACGGTCGCCAAGCTGAAGTTCAAAGTTTATTAGATGCTTTCGAGAGAGTCAGTCAGGGAAGCAGTGAAATTATTCTGATAGCAGGCTTCTCTGGGATTGGTAAAACTGCTGTAGTTAACGAAGTCCACAAGCCAATTGTGCGGCAACGGGGTTATTTCATTAAAGGTAAATTTGACCAGTTCCAGCGCAACATTCCCTTCTCTGCTTTTGTACAAGCCTTCCGAGATTTAATTGGGCAACTGCTGACTGAAACTGATGCTCAATTCGAGCAATGGAAATCTAAAATTCTCTCTGCTTTGGGTGAGAATGGACAAGTGATGATTGAGGTGATTCCTGAACTGGAAAGTATGATTGGGAAACAGCCTCCTGCACAGGAACTTTCTGGGAGTGCGGCACAAAATCGCTTCAATTTGCTGTTCTTGAAATTCACTCAAGTCTTTACGGCATCAGAGCATCCATTGGTGATTTTTATTGATGACTTGCAATGGGTAGATGCTGCTTCTTTAAAGTTAATGCACTTGTTAATAAGCGAAGTTGATATCGGCTATCTACTTTTAATTGGTGCTTATCGAGATAATGAAGTCAACCCAGTACATCCGCTAATGCTGACTTTAGAAGAGATTCAGAAGTTAGATGCTACAGTCAATACAATTACTTTAACTCCCCTTGAGCAGATTTCTATCAATCATTTGGTTGCAGATACATTGAGTTGCTCCCTAACGTTAGCTACACCGTTAACAGAGCTAGTATTGAGCAAAACCAAAGGCAATCCTTTTTTCAGTACCCAATTTCTCAAAGCGCTACATCAAGATAAATTAATTACATTTAATTTCGACGGTGGTTATTGGGAATGTGATATTGCTCAGGTGCGATCGCTCGCTTTGACCGATGATGTAGTAGAGTTTATGGCAATTCAACTTCAGAAGTTATCAACCGAAACTCAAGAAGTTTTGAAATTAGCAGCTTGTGTAGGAAACAAATTTGATTTAGCGGCATTAGCGATCGTCTATGAAAAATCAGAGTTAGAGACAGCTACAGATTTTTGGAAAGCTGTGCAAGATGGGTTGATTATTCCTACCAATGAAGTTTACAAGTTCTATCAAGATAATTCCGAATTCAAGATTCGAAATTCAGAATTTCAGCAATACAGTTCTCCTGATTCCTGCTTTTACAAATTTCTCCACGACCGGGTTCAGCAAGCGGCCTATTCTTTAATTCCTGAATCACAAAGACAAGCTACTCATCTAAAAATCGGGCAATTACTGTTAAATAGTACACCAACTGAAGAGGTTGAAGTCAAGATTTTTGATATTGTTAATCAGTTAAATGAGGGAATTCATATAATTGATGAAGAATCCCAAAAATATGAACTAGCTCAACTGAATCTAATTGCTGGGAAAAAAGCCAAAGCTTCTACTGCTTATCGAGCAGCCGTAAAATATTTTACATTAGGCAGAGAATTGCTAATAGAGGAAAGTTGGCTAACTAATTATCAACTAACGTTTGAATTATATCGAGAATCTGCGGAATGTGAATATCTCACTGGCAACTTTAACCAAGCAGAGACATTATTCAATCTTGCTTTAAATCATAGCCAAGATAAGTTTGAAAAAGCAGATATTTATGGAATTCAGATGTACCTGAAAATGACTCAGGGCGAAAATATCGAAGCTGGCTTTAAAGCTGGGCTAAAAGGTTTGAGCATCATGGGAATGCCTTTGCCTATCACTTCTGAAGAACAGCAAGCTGCCATCGAAACTGAACTTCAAGAATTAAAGACTAAACTTCAAACAGTTCAGATAGCAGATTTATTCGATTTGCCTGAGATGACAGATCCAGAGAAGAAGGTCTGTATGGGACTTTTAGCTGATGTATGGGCAGCCGCTTATATGGGAGGAGATCAACATCTCAGTTGCTTGGCTCCTTTATTAATGATCGGTTTGTCGTTGAAATATGGGAATGCAGAAAGCTCTGGTTTTGCTTACTGTCTGTATGGAATGAATTTGGCAAATCAAGGAAACTATCAAACTGCATACCAGTTCGGTACATTAGCACTAAAACTCGATCGTCACTTCAATAGCACCCAATTTATTTTTAAAACGAATAATATCTTTGCACACACGATTAATCCCTATAATCAGCATTTAAAAACAAATTTGCCACTTTCCCAACAATCATTCCAAGTATGTCAAGAAACTGGAAATTTGGTGTTTGGTGTCTGGGCAGTTTCGTTTCTGATTTGGGCGATGTTAATTAAGGGCGATCGCCTCTCAGATGTTTACGCCGAAACTGAAAAATATTTGAGCTATGTGCAGCAGGTAAATGATACAAATATGCTATATGCGTTTACTTTACAGCGGCAGTTTCTACTAAACTTGCAAGATATATCTCAAAGTACCGATTTATTAGATGATTATAATAGCGAAGATATTCCCTACATAGAAGTTTGGAGACAGAAGAATAACTTTGAGCATGGAATTAATTGGTATTGCTTTCTCAAGATCCAATTATCGTACCTTTATGGTCGTTACGAAGATGCTGTGAAAGCGGCAGAAGAAGCTGATAAAACTCTTGCTGCCAACTCTGGCTTTTTTCCAATTATTCAGTATCATTTTTATTATCCACTCAGTTTGGTAGCTCTCTATCCCAATGCAACATTAGAGAAGAAAAAACAGTATTGGGATATTATTCGAGAGCATCAACAAACCCAGAAAAACTGGGCGAATAATTGCCCAAAAAACTTTCTACATCGATATCTATTGTTATCTGCGGAAATAGCAAGAATTTCTGGCAAGTATATGGATGCAATTGAATCATACGATCGCGCCATTGCTAAAGCTAAAGAAAACGAATACCTCAACGAAGAAGCTCTCGCCAATGAACTCGCAGCCAAGTTTTATTTAGAATGGGGTAAAGAACGCATTGCCCAAGAATATTTGATTAATGCTTACTATTGTTACACTCGCTGGGGCGCTAAAACTAAAGTCGATGAACTAGAAGAGCGTTATCCACAATTGCTAGCTCCCATCTTACAACAGACGCGTTCCCGAAGTGACTCTGAAAGAGTATCGCTATTCACCCCCAATGAGACGATCGCAAATGTTAACAGCATTGCTACCTTACACCCAAGCATTAATAAATCAGTAACTTCTAGTAGTAGTGCATCAATAATGCTAGATTTGGCAGCAGTTCTCAAAGCCTCTCAGACTCTTTCTAGTGAAATCGAACTAGATAAATTACTTACGAAGCTGTTGCAAGTGGTGATTGAAAATGCAGGTGCAGAAAAGTGTGCGTTACTACTCCTTAAAGAAGATAGATTGCTAATTGAGGCCACTGCCAAAGTTGGAGAAAAATCAACCGTTCTACAGTCCATTTTTGTAGAAGATAGCGCAGACGTTCCCCATAGCCTAATTTACACCGTTAAACGCAGCCTGCAACCTACCGTCATCATTAATGCAACAGTGCATCCGACGCTAATAGCTGACCCCTACATCATTCGTCAGCAACCCAAAAGCTTGCTGTGTACGCCGATTCTGCATCAAGGCAAACTGTTGGGAATTTTGTATTTAGAAAACAATCTTACTACAGGGGCATTTACGAGCGATCGCGTTGAAATTCTCAATCTGTTATGTACTCAAGCTGCAATCTCCCTAGAAAATGCCCGACTTTATCAGCAAGCACAAGATACTCTCGAAAATCTTGGACAGACTGAACAATGTTTGAGGTTAATTATTGACAATATCCCCCAATCTGTTTTTTGGAAAGACTGCAATAGTGTTTATTTAGGATGTAACCAGAACTTTGCTGAAATTTCGGGTGTAGGAGTGCCAGAAAATGTTATTGGTAAAACAGACTACGATCTTCCCTGGATTCGGGAAAAATCAGATTATTATGTAGGGCGCGATCGCCGCATTCTGGAATCTGGACAAGCTGAACTCAAAATTATTGAAACCATCCAGAAAGTAGATGGAAAACAGACATGGTCGAATACAAATAAAATTCCCCTACGAGATCGAGAAGGAAATATTTTTGGCATTCTTGGCACATCTGAAGACATCACTGAACGCCAGGAAGCACAACAATTGCTGCAAGAACAAAAGCAACAATTAGAACAAGCTTTACAAGAACTCCAAACAATGCAGTTGCAATTGGTGCAAGGTGAAAAAATGTCTGCTCTTGGTAATTTGGTAGCAGGTGTAGCCCATGAAATCAATAATCCTGTGGGCTTCATTGCTGGCAACTTAGAACCAGCCAAAGATTATGTCAAAGATTTGTTTGTGCTAATTAACCTTTATCAAGAGAAATTTCCTAATCCTGGTTCAGATATTCAAGATGAAATTGATGCCATCGATTTGAATTATTTACGCGAAGATTTACCTAAATTGCTAGACTCGATGAAATTGGGTGTTAGCCGTATCCGCAGTATTAGTACCAGTTTGCGAACCTTCTCCCGTGCCGATAAGGATTATAAAGTTCCCTTTGATATTCACGAAGGCATTGACAGCACTATTCTGATTCTCAGACACCGTTTAAAAGCTAACGAAAACCGTCCGGCAATTGAGGTGGTTAGGAATTACGGCAAACTCCCCCTCGTTGAATGCTTTGCTGGACAACTCAATCAGGTGTTTATGAACTTGTTAGCAAATGCCATTGATGCACTTGAACAATACAATTCAGAGCATAGTTTGGAAGCGATTCTCGCTAACCCCAATTGCATCACCATTGAAACTCGTTTAGCAGACTCAGGTCAGTACATTTTGATTAAGATTGCTGATAATGGGGTAGGAATGTCACCAGAGGTTAAACAAAAAGTATTTGACCATTTATTCACCACCAAACCTGTAGGAAAAGGCACTGGATTAGGATTAGCGATCGCTCGTCAAATTGTGGTGGAAGGACATGGCGGTTCACTCTCCTGCACTTCCGAACTTGGAAAGGGTACAGAGTTTGTTATTCAAATCTCTACTCAACAACAATAATGAGTGTTGAGTTTTGAGTAGTTTAGCCAGTACTAAGTACAACATTTCATTAATTTATAGCGAATTAACTTTGGCAAAACTCTGCGTACCTTTGCGTTTAAAAAATTTACAACCTTATGTAAAGCTGTACTAACTAGTTTTTAGTTTAATCAGCACTATTGATTTTTGCCTTTTAAATTTTAACTTGGAATCAAGCAACAATGATAATTAAATTGTGGAAAGTATGGTTGGAAATCATGCCCCAACGGTATGGTAAAACTGACAAGGATTACTACTCATTAAAATACCATTCACGAAGCATAATATTGTTATCAATTGTAGCAATTTTGTCAATTAGTATTAGCGCCACCGCAATCACTAGTTACCAGATTGTTAAGGGATTGTTACTTGATAGTCTTAAAGAGCAAGCACTGTTAAAAACACACCAAGGTCAAAATGATATTGATAGTTGGTTGGCCATTCGGAAAACAGAAATTAAAACTTTGGCAAATTCTACAGTGGTGCGATCGCTAGATTGGTCAGTGATGGAACCTTACTTGCAATCTGAGTTGAAGCGGCTGCAAACGTTTTTGCTCATATCTTTGAGCGCACCAGATGGTGCATTAATTAATACTCAAGGGGGTCGTCCCAATGTTAAAGATCGGGAATTTTTTCAGCGGAGTATGGCGGGTGAAACGGTAGCCGCCGATCCAATTATTGGCCGCACAAGCAATCAGTTACAGATTCAGATTAGTTCCCCAATTCTTGCCAAAACAGGCACAAAGCCAGCAGGTGTGTTGATGGGAGGGATTGAAATTAATCGGGTAGTTGAGGTAATCAGCAATTTACATCAAGGTAAAGGTAGCTATGCCTTTGCACTGAATTCTCAAGGAGTTCCTATCGCTCATCCTGACATACGACTAATCGGTACGCCCGAAAAAACTGCCCAGAGTTTCCTCAATTCACCCAATCCCAGGTTAGTTGAAATTACTCAACAAATGGTAGCTAAACGCACAAATATTAAATTAACTCAATTAGATGGTAAATGGAGCTATGTTGCTTACACTCCCCTCAGAGAGGCAAATTGGTCAGTAGCGTTGATTGTGCCACAAGAAAATATTGAATCGCCATTGCAGGCGTTGAACCTGTTAGCTACGGTTTTGGGAGGATTGCTGGTGGTGGGGTTGATCGGTGCATGGCGACAGGTGCAACTATATGAACAGATTCGCGATCGCGCTTTGATTTCTAGCCAACAGGCGCAGAAACTCAGCAAAACCTTGAAAGAACTGCAAAATACCCAATCTCAACTCATCCAAACCGAAAAAATGTCTAGTCTAGGACAATTGGTTGCTGGGGTGGCACACGAAATTAATAATCCTGCTAATTTTATTCATGCCAACCTCAACCATGCCAATGAATACAGCCAAGGCATTCTCGATTTACTAAAGCTTTATGAGCAAACCTACCCAAATCCTACACCCGAAATTCGCGATCGCGCCCAAGACCTTGATATTGAGTTTCTGGCAGAAGATTTACCTAAGCTAATGGCATCAATGCAAGTAGGAACTAAGCGGATTCGTGAAATTGTGCTATCACTGCGTAATTTCTCGCGCCTCGATGAAGCAGATATGAAATTCGTAGATATTCATGAAGGATTAGACAACACTCTGATGATTCTGAATCGTCGTCTCACAGCCACACCCAATCTACCAGAAATTCAGATAATTAAGAAATACGGTGATTTACCCCTAGTAGAATGTTACGCAGGGAGCCTGAATCAGGTGTTTATGAATGTTCTGGTAAATGCAATCGATGCACTAGAAGAAGCTAGCCAAAAACGGAGTATTGAGGAACTTAAAACTAACCCTAATCAAATTAAAATCCAAACCCAAATTGACAAATCAAGTAATTACGCGATCATTCAAATTTACGATAATGGTATTGGGATATGCGACGATGTGAAGCATCGAGTATTTGACCACATGTTTACTACTAAACCAGTGGGCAAAGGAATCGGATTAGGAATGGCGATCGCTTATCAAATTGTTGTAGATAAACATACAGGAACTATTGAAGTTGATTCTACTCCAGGATATGGCACAGAGTTTACCATCCGTATTCCTTTAACAAGGTAAATTAAACATTACTGATAGAAATATTTTTCCAACTATTCATTTTGGCTAAGTCCTAAACTCATGTTCAGAAACGATATACTTTAATAAAATTGATTTATAAATTTCATCTGCTACAGATAATCCTCGCTACATCAACTCTCTGAGGTGATATGCTTTTAAAACTGCAACAAATCGTTGTCAAACCTGGCTAAACCTTAGCTATTCGCTAACAGTATGAATTCTGTACTACTGGGTAATGAATATTGGTTTAAAATCGTACAACTCTAAGAGACGCTACCGCGTAGCAAGATCCCCGTAGGGGTACGTCCCGCTATGCGCTTTCGCCCCTTGTGGGCGAAACTAGGATTGAATTTTAAACAACAAGTTAAAACTGTATCCCTTGATAGCTAGAGTATTCTGAATTCTGAATTCTGACTCCTGAATTCTTCTTCATCTATACGCCTTAATTCAGGAAGCTCTCGGCAGATTATGATAGAAATCTAAGGCTTTCTGAGAAAGGCGATCGCTCATGACTACTGAGACAAATCCAGCAGCCATTGTGGACTGGGAACCCCCCATGCCACCTACAGATTTAATTTTTGATGATGGTGAACCCTTGGAATCAAATCGCCACCGCATTGCTATGAATGTGTTGATTCGGTCATTGCAACAAGCTTGGGCTGACCGCAATGATTTCTTCACTGGGGGCAATATGTTTATTTACTACAGCAGTACCCAAGTTCGTAACCGTGATTTCCGAGGCCCAGATTTCTTTGCAGTGCTAAACGTTGACGGCAATAACTCAAGACAAGGCTGGGTAGTCTGGGAAGAAAATGGTCGTTATCCTGATGTCATCGTAGAATTAATGTCACCATCTACGGCAGCAATAGACAAGGGTATTAAGAAAAATCTTTACGAACAAACTTTCCGTACCTCAGATTATTTTGTTTACGATCCCTTTGATCCTATTTCTTTGCAAGGGTGGCATTTAGATGATAATCAGCAATATCAGCCTTTGACCCCAAACGATCGCGGATGGCTATGGTCTAAGCGTTTAGGTTTATGGTTGGGGACAATTGAGGGAACAATAGATAGAGAAACGGCAATATGGTTGCGGTTTTACGATGTGGCTGGCAATTTGGTTTTGTTACCAGAAGAAGCTGCAATTGCACAGGCACAAGCCGCAGCTATACAGGTAGAAGCCGCAGTTGCACAGGCAGAAGCAGCAGTTGCACAGGCGGCTCGTTTAGCGGCTAGATTAAGAGAACTAGGGGAAAATCCAGATATCTTATGAAGAGTGATGAGTGACGAGTGTTGAGTGCTGATTTGAAAGACCGCCCACAAGGGGCGGGGCAAAACCCAAGTGCGAAAGTACTGAGTACTCCTCTTCTTACTCAGCACGGGCTAAATGCCCCGCTACCGCTAACAGCACTGAGTATAGTAAAGACAGCGATTCATCACGTCTCTTGTCTTAACCGATCAGTATTGCCCTAACTCGTCTCCTGAATTTGCAAACGAATAGTGTGTTCAGTCGCACCACTAAGTTGCAATTCCATAATTTCACCACCCAGAGGTTCCAAGCAAGTGAGGAGCGATCGCAAGTTGGGTGTACTTGCGCCAGTATCTACATATAATCGATCTGCTAAATTCCCGATGCGTTTCCAAGTCATGTACAATTTAGCGATCGTTTGTTCAATTTGGGATGCTTGATTTACCAAATCAGCAGCAATGCTCAAACAGCCGACTCTTTGCGCTTCTTCTAAGGCTGTTTCAATATCAACATCTTCCTTCGTCAGCGCTTGAACTTGAGCCGCCCCTTTGAGATATTTCGCCAAGTTACGCGCTTCGGTAGTTACCTGTTTCAAGGTATCTACATCAGGATTGGCAGCTATTTCCTTTTGAATAAACTTTTGATGCGATTCTGGCAGTTTTTCCATTTCCTTCACCAGAGGGGCGATGTAGCGCGGGGGAAGGGTGTTATCTGCGGCTTTTTCTTTAACTGCTTCTGGTAATAAATCTGAGGACATGGCTGTCCATTCATCGCTGAGTTGACGGACTTCGCGCCTAGTGATGCGATCGCCTTTTTGGGCGGCTTCACTCACCATCTGTTGCACTTCTGGCACTGCTTTGGAGGTTTCAACAAATGCCCGTTTGCTGAAATTGTTCACAGAACCGGGGTCAAGTTTACCGTCTTCAATCAGAGTATCGGCACTATTCGCCAATTGAATCCAGGAGTATGCTTGACTTTTGCTGATTTCCCGCTCTTTTAGCCATCGCAGAAAGCCAGTACCGCGTCCGTCACCACCTACTTTTTCTCTGTCGCGGATCGCCCGTAAAATTCGCCCCCGCCAGATTTCAGTTTGCAAATCAAAGCGATCGCACACCTGCCAAGCTATTTCTAGCTGCTGTTGAAAATCTGACTCTAGAATCTGTTCATCTTCTGGATCGGGCAGTTCAAAGCTGATATCGGCTGGCTGTAGTAGAGCAGCAGCAAGGTCGTTGATGGAGTCGGTATCTTGCACGATTGATGACTAACTAGTGGATGCGATCGGCTTATTATGCCACAATCTGTGGACTCCCACTTAAGGGGGAGTACGGTATTTTGAGTTACAACAAATATAGTAAGAAGGGGTAAACCACCTTTGTAAAGTCTTTAATTAATCAGAGACAATAAAAATAAAACGATGAACCAGGTAGATTACCTCCGCATTAGCTTAATCGATCGCTGCAATTTTCGTTGTCAGTACTGTATGCCAGAGGGAGTAGAACTGGACTATATTCTTAAGCAACAGCTGTTAACTGATGAGGAACTACTCACCTTAATTCAAGAAGTATTTATTCCAGTCGGCTTTACCCGATTTCGTTTGACTGGGGGTGAACCCTTATTGCGTCCGCGGGTGGTGGATTTAGTCGGTGCGATCGCAACTCTCCCCCAAACTCAAGATATCTCAATGACTACCAACGGTTTTTTGCTGGCTCCGATGGCACAAAACCTCTACAATGCTGGTTTGCGACGAATTAATATTAGTCTGGACTCTCTTGATCCCGACATTTTTGATCAAATTATTGGTAATCAGGGGCGTTCTCGTTGGCAGCAAGTTTGGCAGGGAATTCAAGCTGCCCATCAAGTCGGATTCGACCCCTTAAAGCTGAATGTGGTGGTGATTCCTGGCGTTAATGACCACGAAGTTCTCGATTTAGCCGCCCTGACAATTGATAAACAGTGGCATGTTCGATTTATTGAGTTTATGCCTATTGGTAATATGCATTTATTTGGCGATCGCGGTTGGGTATCTTCAGCCGATTTACGAGAACGCATTCGCGATCGCTGGGGCTTGACAGAATCTCAAGTTCGTGGTGCTGGTCCTGCTGATGTCTTTCAAATTCCCGGTGCGAAGGGGACACTAGGATTTATTAGTCAGATGTCAGAATGTTTTTGCGATCGTTGTAATCGGATGCGCCTGAGTGCAGATGGCTGGCTGCGTCCCTGTTTATTAAATGAAACTGGTCAAATAGATTTAAAAACTGCCCTACGTTCTGGTGTCAGCACAGCTCAATTACAAGAACAGGTCAGACATTTACTCGGAATCAAGTCAGAAATTAACTTTAAAGGGCGCGATTCTGGTGTTACAGGTACATATACTCGCACCATGTCGCAAATTGGCGGTTAGTCATTGGTCATTTGTCCTTTGCAAATAACTAGGGACAAATGACTAAGGACAAATGACTATTACGCTTGTCGTGAGTAGTATTCCACCACAAGTAGTTCATTAACTTGTAGTGCCACCCATTCGCGCTCAATAACGCTGTTGACTTTACCAACCAACTTATTTTTGTCAAACTCCAAATGACTGGGGAGGTTTGCCAAACCGGGATATTGCAAGTTAGCTTCCACCAACTTCCGGGATTGTGCCCGATCCCTAACTGCAATTACTTCACCAGGACGGCATTGGTAGCTGGCAATATTCACCACACGACCGTTAACAGTTACGTGACCGTGATTTACCAGTTGACGAGCCGCTGGGATAGTCGGGGCTATACCCAAGCGGAAAACGGTATTATCCAAGCGCATTTCTAGCAATTGCAGTAGCACTTGTCCGGTAGAACCAGTAACCCGTCTGGCTTTCCGTACATAGCGGAGCAATTGCTTTTCAGTCAAACCGTAGTTGAAGCGGAGCTTTTGCTTTTCTTCTAGACGGATGGCATACTCAGAGCGTTTTTTACGGTTCTGACCATGCTGACCAGGTGGGTAAGCGCGTCTGGCGCTTTTACGAGTTAATCCTGGTAAGTCGCCCAAGCGACGGACAATTCTGAGGCGTGGCCCTCTATATCGGGACATGAGTTTCCTTAATCTAATCCTGTTTAAACTTTACTCAGACATTCCATTTTGACATTCCACCGATTAAAAATCAGGGGATTCTTGGTTTTTTGAGACTGCTTGCTTTGGTATGACGTATCCTACCAATGTAGAGGCATCTTTTTTTGCCAGTTGTTTAATTCGGCAAAGCCGACGTACTAGCTTCCAAGCTTGAATTCCGACGTGCCCCGCCGTATTCTTGCCAATAAGTTTTTTGTGTTTATTTAGTTTCGTAGGCTACTCAATCATCAGATTGGTTTACGCAGTATTCTTACTCTGAAATACTTTTTACGTTGCCTACTTATCTTTCAAACAGTTATATTAACACAACTTTCGACATGATTAATTATATCTATAACTTTACTACCGCCGAAATTCTTGGATTACAGAGGATTTTTAAGAGATTTGAGTTAGCATAACTTTGGGTGTTTGGAGAATTGGCAATGTCAATGAGCAAAAAAGTGGTTAATAAAGCTAAGAACAAACAAAGCAATTCCACCTCTAGGATTTTAATAGTACCAGTTTTGGCTGTAGCTGGATGGTTGACAACAATCTTGCCTAATGTGGCTGTTGCTGCCTCTTACACTAATGATTATAGTGTCTGTGCCGCTGGACTTTTAAGCGTGGGTGTCACGGCAGAAGCGGCATCCCCAGCTTGTGCAAAGGCACTGCGCCCCAGGGATTTGGCTGCTTGCGTGGTTAAGATTGAGAAGCAGACCCAAATTGCCGCAACAGATGCGCTTTCTTCTTGTGGAAAGGCCCGCCGTCCTGAGGAGTTAGCTACTTGTGTAGTCGGTGTTAGCTCAATTACTAAAGAAGCAGTTAATCCAGAAGCTTTAAATTACTGTGGTCGTAGTTTGTTGCCTGTGCGTTTTGGTCAGTGCGTAGTTGGGTTGCGTAGTAAAATCGACCTTCCCCCTACTCAGGTGTTAGATACTTGTATCGATGCTAGTGACAGCGTTCTTGGCGCTTCATCTTCATCTACACCTCCGACTCTCAGTCCTGCGGGATCAAGTCCGAGTATCGAGACTACACCATTTCCAACGCAACCAGTTGTGCCAACGCAACCAGTTGTACCAACGCAGCCGCGCACTAATTAAATTACAGTCTTTTGTAATTGATTGAGGCGATACTAAACAAGGGGCTTAAGCCCCTTGTTAAAGACAGATAAATTTCCGCTACATTGCACTAGTCTTCTCTTTCGCCAAAAACTGTTTGTAAAATGACTGCAATACCGCCATCTTGGTGGTATTTATCTGCCCAGGCACGGATAACTTCATCTAATTCTTCCATAGCCTGCTCCATTTTTTCTGGGAGGATATCAAGTTCTTCCAGTAAGCGCATGGCGTTTCGTTGCCGTTCTGCCCAATTTTTCATCATCCGAAAATACCGAGCGGTATCTTCTACCAGGATGTTAGTGCGTTCTTGATCGTCTGCTGGGGTGTAAGAAAGACGGGTAAGTGCGTAGAAGGGCATTCCCCAAGGAGAATCAATGCGCGTTACTGTTCCTGAGTAAAGCAGACGGCGCTTGATATGCTCACCCAAAGCTTCACTTAGAGGCATTTGGTGTTCGAGTGGTAAGTCTTCTTGCGATCGCTTGTGCAAAAACTCGATCAAATCCAGAAACTCAAAGGAGCTAACTAATTGGGCATCAGGTAGATTACTTGGTAGTTTCTGCTCTATCTGTCTTTTTTCTTCGCTTGTCAGACTGCTACCAGGAACGCGCGATCGCCCCGGTTGCCAAGGATATTTTTCTAGCCAGACATAAGGCAATTGGATTAGATAGCGGGGTTCATCAGAACCCAGCATTTTTAACAGCTTGCCTTCTGTTAATGCCTGTCTGACTTCTTCTACAATAATTTTTACTCGTTTCGGCTCTAAGTGATGCAGATGCCCTGTCATTCGCAGGTTTTGTCCCTGCTCTAGATAGGTCATGTAAATTGCACACTTTGCTGCTGTTGCGGCTGCGTCTAAAAATGCCCCATGCCTGTGCCCACTCGTCCGCATGGCACTAAAAGCCAGATAAAGCATGATCTGATCCATCGCACTGGGGCCAAGACGTTTGATCAGATCTATGTCGTTACTCATATTACAGACAATTGAATAGCACGTTTACAAATTTTTAATCGAGTGAAAATAGGTAGTATACACCTGGCTGAAGGCTGTCTTTACTTCAGATTATATTAGTATGCGATAACGATGATATCGGTGGTAGCACAAACTACAATTTTCGCATATTTTCTGGTACAAAAGCAGATTCGGTAGTTGTGACTATAACTGTCTCTGCATCTAACCGGAAAATTACAGATACCATCAAATCAAGCTTAACGGCGGTTTATCTCCCAAAAGTCAACTATGTTGCAATTAATCTACAAAGCTTTTCAGTTTTCTGGATTTTTTTCGTCTTTTAAGAGTAACAATCTCAAGCAGCTTACACCTAATTATGGCACTATGCCGACTCGGAGTAAAAACTAGTTTGTGCAGTTTATCTGGGATATCTGTTACTAGTAAAAGATGGATTTTTCAGCTTTGGCGAATTATTTGTAGTACACAGGTTACTAGAAATAATTGGGAGTAGTCTAAAAATAAATCGCTTACCAGGTGTAGCCATATTTAGAGGTTGAGCCACATAGCTCTTTGTGAACTATCATACCGTTCACAACCTCCAGTGATGTCTCGGCATTACCAGCCGTTGGCTTGAGGGAAAATAATAGACATCAAGTAGAGCAAATAATTCCAATTTCAAAATACCTGTTGTTTTTCAAATATTGTTCCTCATCATATCACTGTTTTTTGCTTTCGGAATAAAATCATGTGTTCTTGATTTCATAAATGAATGACGCTATTTAAATACTTTCTATTGTGACTAAATCAAGGTTTGATGATATTTTCATTTCTCCTCCTAAATTTAAGTCCAATCTATCTTTTTTTACGGGTAATCTGACACATAAAGCTGCGATTAATTTCGACTAAATCGCGTAGCTACAAGGCTTTGTTGCTCGTGCTAGGAACCGAAAGATTAGTTACTAGTCATATATATAATAAAACATCTTGGATTCCATAAGATGATTATTTAGAGACTTTTTTTCAATGAATTTATATTTTTTTCATGAAAGAATTTTAAATTTTCATGATTTAACTAATTCATTGCCTATTTTCAATTATGTTTTTACCTCGCTATTTTATATATTTGAGAGACTTGAATTACGTAGATAGTTTGTTGCTAAAAAAGCAGGATAAGCTTTTTCTAGAGTATTTGGGCGATACTTACGGTGGGCTACGCCTACGGAGACCGCATTAACTAGTAAAGAACGACAGAAATAAAGATACCATTTCACCAAACACAAGAGCATAGAAATGAGAAAATTTTAATTCCGCATTACTTGCAGGGGTTTTTGTGGTATGAAAATACTGGTTGTTTCAATGGCATCTCCAGGTTGAAAAAACAGTTCACTTTAAACATTTCTGCTACTTCTGGATTTCCTAGTTCCAAAATGCGATCAATGGTGTTGACTCCTTGCAAATCTCCTCTCTGAGCAAGTACTCGTACTCAATAGCTGGAGTCAGTACTACTCATACTGCTTACATATACGTGTTTTCCCTACCTGTATCAGGCTAAATTCCTAAAAATTTATTACAAGTCAAGTTATTCTGATTACTGCTCACTTATCTATAGGACTTACGCAAACAATAGCCGAAAAGATTGCTTTGATAGTAGAGACAATATCCTGTAGGAAGCTACTTTGCGTCTACAGGATATTGTCTCTACAGATGTAATTTTTGTAATACAATTCGGATAAACCCAACAATCTCTCTTTTGATCTGGGGAAAGGTTAAAGGGGAAGGGGTAAGGGTTTGAATTTACCTTTACCCCTTCCCCTTTCTCCCAAAACCCGAAAAGTATTTCCCCAAACCCAATTCCGAGTTAAAAATACACAAAGCGAGCAGTATTGGGGTGGATCTTGCCGACCTTATCTGGGCGCTCATGTTGCTCATCCCACAAGAGTTAATTGGATATTTTTTATTTGTCAGTCCCTAAGTTTTATCTGCACCCATACAGCCCACATTCCGCACCTAAAACTGGCACACAGAGAAAGCAGTAAGTAAATTAAAACTACTGGTAGAAATTGAGACAAGAAAAACCCAGAAGTAAAGTTAATAGCCAGAATCAGGGTAAAAGTCAAAAAATAAATAAAATTAGCACTCTATAAGCTTCCATCATGAAAAGCTAAAAATAGTTGATGGGATATAGTGTGAAAATGAATTCGCCTTTGAGCATTGAAGTAAAAAATTTAAATCACCTGGGGATAGTAGCAGGAATTATTGATGAAATAGGGTTGGTAGACCAAATAAATAAAATACTTGGACAGCACCCGCAGTCTAAAGTGAGTGCGGGTCAGGCGGTCAAAGCAATGATACTAAACGGGTTAGGGTTTGTATCTGGAACATTATATATGTTTCCTAAATATATGGATAGCTATGCCTGTGAACACTTGATAGGAGAAGGAGTATTACCAGAACATTTAAATGACGACAGACTAGGAAGAGTATTAGACCAATTATATTTAAAAGGATTAAGTGGAATCTTCACTTTAATAGCGTTAGCAGCAGTAAAAAAATATGGAGTAGATTTATCATCGCTACACTTAGATTCTTCTTCATTGCATCTGCACGGAGAATATAAAACTGGTTTACCCGAAGTAGCCTTTGAAAGAAATGCTCCCACAGAAAATGAAGATAAGCTCCTAGAGTTAGCACCACAACCAATAAATATAACTTATGGTTATTCAAGAGATCATAGACCAGACTTAAAACAATTTATTCTAGAGTTAATTTGTAGCAGTGATGGGGATATTCCCATCTTTTTAAAAGCAGCGTCAGGAAATCAATCAGATACGAAAACCTTTGCGAAAACTCTCGTGAATTTTCGAGAAAATATTGATATAGATGCGTTAATGGTAGCAGACAGCGCATTATATAGTGCCGAAAACCTGAATTTGATGAAAAGCCTCAAATGGTTATGCAGAGTTCCATTGACAGTGGGGTTAGCCAAGCAAATACTATTAGGAATAGACTCCAAAGATTTAATCCAAAGTGAAATAACAGGTTATTCATATATAGTCAAGTCTAGTAACTATGCCGGGATCGAGCAAAGATGGCTGATAGTTGAAAGCCAAGAACGGAAAAAAGCAGATTCTAAACAGCTGATGCGCCGTGTTCAGCAAGCCCAAATAAATGCTCATCAAAAGCTCACAAAATTATGTAATGAAGAATTTGCTTGTCATCGAGATGCCAAGAAAGCTGCATTACATCTATCAGAGCAATTAAAATATCATTGTTTGGCTGAAATTAAAATATCTAAGAAACAGTTAAAACCTCAAGGTAAAAACAAAAACAACAATCAGAATGACTGGAAATATTACTATCAGATATCCGCGCAATTAGAGCAAGATAAAGCAGCAATTGAACTTGAAAATCGCGCTTCGGGAAAATTTATTTTAGCAACTAATATTATTGATGAATCCCAATTAAGCCACACTGACATGATTAAGGAATATAAAGCTCAACAATCATGTGAAAGAGGCTTTGCTTTCTTAAAAGACCCTTTATTCTTAACAGATAGCATATTTATTAAGTCACCGGAGCGCATTGAAGCTTTATCAATGATTATGGGGTTATGTTTGTTGGTTTATACTTTAGGACAACGACAGTTACGTGGAATTTTATTAGCTCAAAACCAGGAAATAAAAAATCAATTAGGTAAACCAACAGACCGCCCCACTCTCAGGTGGATATTTCAATGTTTCCAAGGTATTCATTTATTAATTGTTAATAGTGTTTCACAAATATCAAACCTCTCTGATGAAAGATTATGGATATTACAATTTTTTCCTAGTACTTGTCGTCGCTACTATTTATTAGTTTGATTATTATTTTAATTAAGCTTTACTTTTACTAATTTTTGCAAGAGTTACTCACTCTATGTTTAGTAACTCTACGTTTTAGTGCAGCATTTTTTATACCGATTCTTTATTTTCGCAAACTCTGGTTTGATTTTTAAATTTCCATCTCTCCAATTTTGGTTTTAAATCAAAAACTAACCCCACAATTCTTTGCTATTTCTTTTGTGACAGTTCCGGGTGCGGAATGTGGGATACAGGATTCCGAATAATCATTGGTGAAAACTTAAATCCCCGACTTCTCGAAGAAGTCGGGGATATTTGATTTATAAAACTTACAAGTGGACGCATTAGCTTCAAAACCGATCCTGAGTGAATGGGAGGTGAAGTAGCTCCCATCACACTTAAGCTGATTAAACTCGCCATTTAATTCGTGGAATTAGAGGGTTTAACCTGATTTCGCATTGTTTCAAAGCTGAAAGCCGCTGCGCCAAAGGTTACAAATAACACTCCCAGAATTTGCACAATATCCAAATTTTCTTGAATGATTAACCCAGCTAAAATCACGGTTAAAACTGGGATGCTACCACCGATGAGCGCCGATCGCGAGGCTCCTAGTTTACCAATACCAATATTGTTGAGCAAATAGCCGGCAAGAGTTAGCACACCCAAAATAAACGCGCTTAAAACTAGTTCCAGCATTTTAGTGGGGTCAACTACTACCAAGTTCCAATTGCTTGGTAAGGGTAGCATCAAGCAGATAAAGCTCAATAACAACATGGTAGTGAAGTTAATTAAAGTAAAAGTCACGGGATGGAGTTTGCTGGCACAGACTCGCGTCAAAATTATGTAGGCAGCAAAAGCCACACCCGAAATAATGGCGGTGCTGCTACCCATTGAACTATTACCGATACCGATGCTGGGAGAACCCGCTAAAACCAACAATTCGCCGCAGCAAATTGCCGCGATCGCCGCGATGCGGAATAGAGTGGGGCGATCGCGAAACAGAAACCACGACAATAAACCACTAACCATCGGATAGATAAAGAACAGTGCGATCGCCATTCCGGTGGGTACTTGAGCGATCGCAATGTAGATTAGCACCTGAGATAAAAACAAAAAGCATCCACTCACAATGGACAATATCAAAATCTGCTTGGTAGCTGCATTAGCAGGCGTAGGATTGCCTCGGACTGAAGCGGCCAAGTTTTCCAAGTCTTGCCACAATCTTGGGTGCAACATCGGAGACAAAAGTACCATCAGTGGTACGACTACCATAAACCGGAGCGTCAAAATTAACAGAGTATTGCCCAAAGTCGGCGGTAGTAACTGCTCTACTTCTAATACCCCAAAAATCTGGGAACCTTCGTGGAAAATCACCTTGATGGCTACGTTGTAAAGCGACGATACCACTACCGATGAGACAATTAACAAGAAACCGATTTGCAGTGTTGATAAGCCAGAGGAATTAGGCGATCGCGATTGTGGGGGTTTTTCTTCTGGCGGTGGTTCTAGCGCAGTAGTTGATGAGGATTTAGCTTTGCTCTGCGATTCGTTCTTGCGAAGGACAGAAATTGGTTCAGTAATATTTAGCTTTTGCGAAGGCCGAATTATTCTCGGCTGTAGCACAGATGCGAGCGGAGGCACTGGTGGCGTTTCGTTTTCTGGCAATTCCTGATTGAGGACAGAAATGGGTTCGTTAGCATTGTCTTGTGGTGGTGGAACTACAGCAGCAGTAGATTCTGATGTCGTTTCACTTTCTGACAAATCCTTACTAGGTACAGAAATTGGATTTGCAACCTTTTCTGTAATAGACAGCGGTTCTGACGTTGTTTCGTTTTGCGACAAATCCTTGCTGAGTACAGAAATTGGATTTGCAACCTTTTCTGTAATAGACAGCGGTTCTGATGTTGTTTCGTTTTGCGACAAATCCTTGCTGAGTACAGAAATTGGATTTGCAACCTTTTCTGTAATAGACAGAGGTTCTGATGTCGTTTCCCTTGGTGAAAATTGATTGGGAATCGGGGAAATTGGCTCAAGAGAATTTCTTACTACTTCCTCAAACTCTGGCAGTGATGTTTCAACAGAACTGTTTTTTTCTGGTTCCGTAAACTGCAAAACAGTAGGTATACCTCCTGTTGCTGGTTTACGTGAAGTTTCTTCTATAGTTTTTTCTAGTTCTCCATGCAGGCGATTAACAAACTCCGTTAAAATGGTTTCCCCTTGCTGCTGCTGGCTATACATCCGTGACAACTGCTGGGAAAGATTACTTTGATAGTTCTTCAATTCCTGTTGTAGCGAATTAAAGGTAACAGTAACGGTGTCATCCAAACTGTCAAACATGTGTTCGACTTTTGCATTAATTTCACCTACTACATTGCTGCTCACTTCAGCAGACTTCAGCGCAGCTTGTTCGTAAGATTTGCCCTCTATGTTTTGGCTAGCTAAAGTTGCCAGAGAGGATTGCAGTTGTGATGATATGTGCTTTGCCAGAACTTCTGCCAGTTGCCGAATTAATACTTGCTGCTCAGTGATTTGGCGCACTTGTTGTAAATGCTCTTTTTCCTCTACCAAGCTTTGAATTTCATCAGATAACCGATTTTTTTCTGACTGAAGCCGCTTTACGTCTTCCTGCAAGCCTCTGAGGACATTCTGCTGAAGATTTTCTAAGTCTTCAACTACAGCCCAAAGCGCATTTTCTGCTGCTCTGGATAGCTCACCTCTGATTCTTGGGTTTTCTGGTTGCTTCTCGAATCGCCCCATTAGCTTCTAACCTCTAACACCTTGACGATAAAGCTGCTTTCGGTACACTTTATTGGCGGTCATCCTAATTTCCTGTATTTTGTCAGATAAATTAAAAATTTTAACAGCACTTCCGCATTTCAACGCAATTCTGTCATACTAGACACAAGTTAGCAAAACATCAAGTTTGCCTCACAGCTTACTACAGCGTGTTCTCTTCGCCATTAAAAAGTATTTAACCATTCGATTTGGGATTGATCGCTACGCCTGAGAGTCGCTTGAATAGAGACTTTGTTTGTTTTTGGTTAGTTTTATTGTCATCAATTATTTACCAATGAGATTTTTACTTTTAAAGAAATCTCATTCCAAATAAATATTTATGATTTTGCTGCCAATAATACTCGTCAAAGATTTGCAGATGCCTGTGCGTAGGTGCGTTGGCGTAGCGTCTTGTAGAGAAGCGACTTGTCGTTAGACATCGCCACAAAGTTGTCTGACTTGCGAAACCATCTGTAAATTTGTCTGGAATGTAACTTGTGTGACAGTTTATATCTCTAAATGGAGATTAAAGTATCTTTCTGTGGAAATTCAAAGTTACGCTATCCCCTGCACAACATTCTAATGAATGAGCAGCAATTCTGCAAAAGCACGTTTTTTGGCGTTTTTGTAGTCTAGGTTTTGCTTTGAGTAAATTCCAGTAAAGGAAGAAGTTAGGAAAATATTAATAATTCTTAGAAAAATAAAATTCGGGCAATGCTAAAGATGGCAGCGCTAAGGGCAGCACTTACGGGGATTGTAATTAGCCAAGCGGCAGCAATACCTTTTAGAGTTTGAAACTTAATCGACTTGAGATTTTGCACTAATCCAATACCAACGACACCACCGACAAGAGCGTGAGAGGTGGAGACTGGTAAACCTAGCCGGGAAGCGATGAGGATGGTGGTAGCGGTTGCCAGTTCGGCACAAAATCCACTACTAGGTTGCAAGGCAATAATGTTTTCGCCAATGGTGGCGATGACTTTTTTACCCCAGACAGCTAAACCACCAACAATACCAGCACCACCAAGAATTAAAATCCAAAGGGGGATAGTTATACCATCGGTAGGTACGCTACCAGTGCGATTGATGTAAACGATCGCAGCTAAAGGAGCGATCGCATTTCCTACATCATTAGAACCATGAGCAAAGGCGACAAAGCAAGCACTTAGTAGTTGGAATCGGGCGAATAAGCGCTCAACAGGATTTTGGATTTTAGATTTGGGATTTTGGATTGATGGTAATTCCTGAGTCGGGGGTAAAAATTTTTCTTCCAATCCGCCTCCCCCCGTCTCCCCTAACTGTCGCCAACTAATGATTGTGAGTCCAACTACTGCTACTGCACCGGTTAATAGGGGTATGTCATGAGAAGGGATTGTAAAACCAACTTGCTCAATTACAAAATTGGTTAGCGGTTCAGTTAACGATGGTAATACAATCACGCCGAATACACCTAGCAGCAGAGTACTCAGCCAGGGAATCCATTCTTGTAACTGGACTACTTGATTAGGTTGATCCAAAATCCAGTGCTTGATTTGACTGTAAAATAAAGCAGCGATCGCACCACTAATTAATGGCGTTAAAATCCAGCCAATGGTAATTAAGCCAATTGATGACCAATCAATTGCACCTACTCCCAAAGCTACCCAGCTAAATCCTGCGATCGCACCAACAACCGCATGAGAAGACGATACAGGTAAACCGCGTGATGTGGCAATTTGCAACCACACACCACAAGATATTAGTACCGTTACCATTCCAACAACGAATATTTGGGGTGTAGCTGCGAATAAGGCGGGATTAGCAATTTTCGTTGCTAGAGTTTCCGTTACTTCATGTCCAAACAACACAGCACCCGTAAACTCTAATACACCAGCAATTATTAGTGCCTGTTTGAGGGTGACAGCCTTGGAACCTACAGAGGTTCCCATCGCATTAGCGACATCGTTTGCTCCGAGATTCCAAGCGACGTAGAAAGCTAGTAGAGCGACGAAAAGTAGGGTAATAAGCATTTTAGGGAGATGAGGGAGATGAGACAATACGGTTCGGATAAGGTTTTTTGATCACACGCCCTAGATTGAAAAGACGGCGATTTATCGCGTCTCTTGGCTTAACCGAACCGTATCGGGAGATGAGAAATTTCCTTTTACGGGTAAATTAATATTTTATAAGTATCCGGTGTAGGTGCGATCGCTTGCTCCACCGCTGCTGATAAATCTTTTAATGGATAGCGATCGCTAATCAACGCTTTCACATCAATTCGTTGATTAAATACAATATCGGCTGATAGATTCTGAAGCCGATAAGATGAGCTATAACTACCGATCAAGTCAATTTCTCGACGGTAGAGGATATTGGGATTAATGGGAATTTCCAACTCATCAGGAAATTCGGCAAAAAACAAGATTTTGCCACCTTTGCGGGTATTATCAAGTGCTTGAAAGAAAGCTTTCTCACTAGGAACAGCCAGCAAAGTTACATCAACACCTAGTCCACCAGTTAAGGCAGAGATTTTGGCGGTTAAATCAGGATCGCGGGCATCAAAAGCCGCCTCTGCACCGACACTCAAGGCTTTATCAATTCTAGAAGGTAGTAAATCGGTAGCGATCGCTTTTGCTCCGAAATACTTCACCAACATAATAAACATTAACCCAATGGGCCCAGCACCAGTAACTAACACAGTTTGTCCTGGAGCAATTTGGGCTTTTTTCACAGCTTTCAAGCAGCAATTAGTAGGCTCTACAAAACTCGCTTCTTCAAAACTGATGTTATATGGGATGGGAATCAACCCACCATTTTCCACAATATGTCCAGGAACCTTGACATAATCGGCAAAACCGCCACCACTGGCGTTAAAACCTGCGGTTGTGGAGATGTTTTTGTAAACATCGCACATCGAGAAATTATCATTTAGACAGTAGGCGCAACGCATACAAGGGATGTGGTGCATTACTGCTACCCGTTGTCCAACTTGCCAACCTTTAACATTATTGCCTAATGCTGCGATCGTGCCGGCAGTTTCATGTCCAAAAATGCGCGGCGGTTCATACAGTGGATAACGAATTTTTTTAATATCTGACTGACACAACCCCACAACCCGCACCTGTACCAGCACTTCATCTGGTTCCACAGTTGGAACTGGGATATCTTCGTAAGACAGTTGATTGACGCCTCTAAATACCTGTGCTTTCACGTTGGTTTTTCCCGCTCAACGATACTAGATGTAACATTAGTGGTCAACGTTAAGCTATAGGACTTACGCAAAATATCTCTCAAGCTCTGATTTCTCCGTGTCCTCCGTGCCTCTGTGGTAGCTTGCAGCAAGCCGTTCGCGTAGCGTCTCGTAGAGAAGTGTCTACGTTATTCCATAACTCTTGCGTAATCACGTCGCTTGCTTCCCATTCGCAGAGCGTCCCGTAGAGATGGGGTACGCTCCGAATTCAAAATTCAATTCTTAGTCTTATGCTTAGATGCAAGTACCTGAACCGATTTCCCATCTTGGAGAGCATCTGTAGGATTAGTAATTAACCTCACATTAGGGCTTAAACCAGAAACAACTTCAACTTCAGTACCATAATCTCGTCCAAGCTCTACTTTCTGGTACTTAACTTTCTTTTCCTTCGTGACAGTAGCTACTTGTATACCATCTGCATTAATAACTAAGGTATTAGCTGGTACTAATAAAGGTGGATTGGCACGTTCAGCCTTAAAAGTCACTTCAGCATACATCCCAGGACGCAACACATTGTCTGAATTCTGTACTTCAATTTCAGTTAAAAGAGTATTAGAAGTAGCATCTAAGACATCAGCTGTCCGAATAACTTTACCAGCAAAAGATTTTTTCGGTAGCTCACGAACACGAACAAGCGCAGTTTGTCCAGGGTGAATTGATTGCACAAAAGCCTGGGGAACATTAATTCGGATACGTAAATTATCCGTCTGAGCAATCTTAAATAACCAGGAATTTCCACTATTACTATTGCTCCCCGCAGAAATTAAAGCTCCTGTATCTATGTTACGAGCAGTAATTACACCCGCAAAAGGAGCAACAATTTGTTTGAATGTTTGCAAAGAAGTTATCCGTTGTAAATCTGATTTACTAACACTCTTACTTGCGATAAACGCATTAATATTAGCTTTTTGAGAATTAATAGCTGCAAGAGCAGTATTTACACTTTCTTGGTCTGAATTAACGCGCGCAATTAAAGTATCTACATTAGCTCGACTTGCATTAAAAGCACTTTCACGTTCATCAGCCGCTTGTGTAGTCACGGCTCCTTGCTTTTGAAGTAATTGCCAACGTTGCCAAGTTTGACGTGCTAATTCTAGGTTAGTACGTGCTTCGGCTAATTCCGCCTGTCTAGCTTTTAAGTTAGCTTTTGTTTGAGAAAGATTACTTTGCTTTTGTGCTAAATCTGCCTGAACTTGAGCCAGATTCGCCTCAGATTTTGCCAATTCTGCACGAGCTTGCTGTATATCTTGGTCAGTTTCCGGGGCGTCAATTATAGCTAATAGCTGTCCCCTATTAACACGTTCGCCAATATCCACTAATTTCTTTTGTAAATAGCCGCTAGTACGGGCATAAATTGTGGTTTCTTGGCTGGCTTGAATACTGCTAGGTAGGACTAGTTCAGTGAAATTAGCGGCAACTTTTGGCTGAACTACATTAACCGAAGAGACTTTTTTTGTAGATTTAGCGAAAGCATTTAATTCTGATTGCTTTTGTAAACGAGGTATAATACCAAGTGCTAAAAGTCCAGTAACAACTAAAGTAGTCGTAGCAATAATGGTGATCGAAGTGAAACGACTTTTTTTAGTCGTTGCTGCAATATCAGAATTATTAACTTGGGTATTTTCTTGAGTATCCATACTATAGAATTCTATTTGATTTGTTGAGTTATCAAAATTCTTTCAGATCCATGACTTCTTAGAGAAGTCGGGGATCTAATTATTCACGAAAAATTTATCGATTAGCTACAGTTAATTTTATAGTAGAGGATAGTTCTTCCTCTAACTCTAAATTTTGGGGTTGTTTTCGGCGCAAAATACTATAAATTACAGGTACAAAAATTAAAGTTGCTACTGTTGCTGCTAATAATCCACCAATTACAGCACGTCCTAAAGGAGCATTTTGTTCACCACCTTCTCCTAAACCAAGAGACATTGGTAACATCCCCATAATCATGGCCGCAGCGGTCATTAATACTGGACGCAAACGGGTATAACCAGCAGATAAAGCCGCCGAAACAGCTTTTTCTCCTATTAGACGTTGCTCATTAGCAAAGGTAACAAGCAAAATACTATTAGCAGTAGCAACCCCAATACTCATAATTGCACCCATCAAAGAAGGTACACTAAAAGTCGTGTTAGTCACAAACAATATCCAGACAATTCCGGCTAAAGCATTTGGCAGTGCCATCATAATAATGAATGGATCAATCCAAGATTGAAAATTGACTACTATTAAGCAATAAACTAATCCAATAGCAAATATCAATCCTACTTCTAATCCTAGAAAAGATGAATTCATCGTTTCTACTTGACCTTTCACCATAATTGACGTTCCACGCGGTAACTTCTGCTGAAATTGCCCAACTATTTTATAAATATCGCTGGCTACACCACCTAAATCACGACCTTGAACATTGGCGTAAATGTTAAATACAGGCTGTACATTGTAATGATTAACAACAGCAGGAGCTTTTCCACGTTTAGCAATAGCAATATTGCTTAAAAGTTGTGACGAATTAGAACCGTTCGCAACAGGAGTATTCTGAATTTTTTCTAGTGAGTTAAGTTTGTACTGGGGAACTTGTACTGCTATTGGATAACTGACTCCTTTGATAGGATCAAGCCAAAAATTGGGTGATGTTTGACCACTAGAACTTAATGATGTGAGTAGGTTATTGGCAACATCTCGTTGAGTTAAACCGTTACGTTGTGCTTGATCACGATCTACATTAATACGTAGGTCTGGGGCATCAACAATTTGATGCAAATGAACATCAACTGCTCCCGGAATTTGAGCTATTTTGGTTTTGATTTGTCGGGCAATTTTGTAGTTATCTCGGCGATTCTTAGCTGGCCCTATGACCTGAATATCAATAGGGGCTGGTAAACCGAAATTGAGAATTTGAGTCACTATATCCGCAGGTTGGAAAAAGAAGGTTAATTCAGGAAATTGGGCGGTTAATGTTTGGCGTAGTTGTCTAACATATTGCCAAGTAGAATGATGTTTACCTTCTTTAAGACCGACAAGAATTTCTCCATCACCAGCGCCGATGGTTGCTGTGTCACTAAAAGCCAGGTTGACTCCACCTACAGGTAAACCAATATTGTCAAGAATAATTTCTAATTCTTGCTCAGGAATAACCCGACGAATCTCATTTTCAACTTGAGTAAAAATCTGTTCTGTTTTTTCAAGTCGTGTTCCCGCAGGAGCGCGGACATGCAGGCGAAACTGACCTGCATCTACTTGAGGAAAAAAGTCTTGACCAACAAAAGGTAGTAAAACTAAGGCGCTTACCCAAAAAGCACCAAACATCGCAAAAACTACACCCCGATGATTTAGAGCTTTGGCTAAAGTATTTCGATAGTTTTGGCGAAATTTCTCAAATTGGCGGTTAAACTGCTCATGAATTCGCCAGAAAATATCTTTTTTGGAAACTGGGTCAGATACATGACCATTATTACCTAAATTTTCATGTTCAGTATAAAGATGTAGTTCCTTACCAAGGAGAAACTTTGCCAACATTGGTACTACTGTCCGCGACAGTAGATAAGAGGCAAGCATCGCAAAAACAACCGCCATTCCTAAAGGCATAAATAGCGATTGTGCTACTCCTGTTAAAAAGACAATTGGGATAAAAACAATACAGATTGCCAACGTTGAAACAAAAGCCGGAACAGCTATTTGTTGTGCGCCATCTAAAATAGCTTGTTGCAAAGGTTTTCCTTGTCCCAAGTTACGATGGATATTTTCAATTTCTACTGTGGCATCATCAACTAAAATCCCAACTGCTAGAGATAGACCTCCCAAAGTCATAATATTCAGAGTTTGTCCGATCAATCGCAGAGCAATGATAGAACAAAGAATTGATAAAGGGATAGAAATTGCCACAATTAAAGTGCTGCGCCAACTGCCTAAGAATAATAAAATCATGGCGGCAGTTAAACAAGCTGCAATCAATCCTTCGGTTAATACTCCGTGGATAGAAGCTTTAACAAATATGGATTGATCAAATATGATTTCTAAATCTAATTCTTTGGGTAATGTAGCTTGAATTTTGGGTAGTCTTTCTTTGACTCTAGCTACAACATCTAAAGTTGAAGCACTACCATTTTTGAGAATAGTTAATAAGCTAGAGCGTCGCCCATCTCGACGAACAATATTGTTCTGCACTGCAAAACCATCATGGACTTGGGCAACATCACGTATATAAATTACAGTGCCGTTAATCTGTTTAATGGGTAAATTGTTTAAGGCTTCTAAGACTTGGGGACTGCTATTGAGTCGAACACTGTACTCGCGATCGCCTAATTTGGCATTTCCTCCAGGTAAGATCAGATTTTGGGCGCTGATTGCGGTTGTGACATCTGTAGCTGAAAGACCTTTAGCAAATAGTGCCTGCGGGTCAATATCTACCATAATTTGCCGAGGTTTACCTCCATAAGGCAACGGTACAGATGCACCTTGAACAGTCGCTAGCTGAGTCCGTAGAAAATTATTGCCGTTATCGTAAAGTTCTTGCTCTGATAGTGATGTGCTGCTAACACTTAGTTGAAGAATTGGCACATTAGACGCATTGTAGCGAACAATTAAAGGAGGTGTAATTCCTGGAGGTAAACCTCGAAGAATCGTTTGAGTATTAGAGGTAAGTTGAGCTACTGCTGCTTCAATTTTTGCTCCTGGTTGGAAGAAAACTTTTATGACGCTAACACCATTGAGTGATTGCGATTCGATGTGTTCAATATCATTAACAGTGGTTGTAAAGGATCGTTCGCTCGCTGTCACGATCCGCTGTTCCATTTCTTCTGGTGAGACACCACTATAAGACCAAATTACACTGACAACGGGAATATTAATTTCTGGAAAAATATCCGTTGCCATGCGCGTAATAGTAACTATTCCTAAAGCAAAAATAAGTATGGAAGTAATTACAAATGTATAGGGACGACGAAGAGCAAGTTTAACAATCCACATTGTTTTTTAGTCTAAATTATTCTTTCTTCTTCAGTTTGTTAGTGTGATTTACACTAAAATAAATTATTATTTAGATTTTAGTAATTCATTGTCAAATGAATATCTGCTGAATGCCTTCATTTGCAATCAGCTAGATTTAAAAGCATTAAGCCTCGATTAATCCGGTAACTTGATAGATTTACAGTATTTTATGTGAAATTATCTTTGCATACAGATGTGTAAAACGCAAGACCCTTGTACCTTACCAAGGTGAATGTGTAATATTTCATACGTAATTGCGGTAATACATTTTCAAGGTTTGTAGTCAGCACTTTAGTGCTTAGAAAAGTCTTCTTAAACTTGACAAAAGCTGATTTCTAGAGGTGAATTATAAACTCAGCTGATAAAAGTAGAGCCAAGGATCAACCAAAATCAGCTAGATAGCTAACCCTGATGGAGGATTTGGTCATGGTTCATCAGACATATACAGCTGATGTCTTAGTTGTTGGTGGAGGAACTGGAGGGACTGCGGCTGCTATCCAAGCGGCGCGACGGGGAGCCAAAACCATTTTGGTGAGTGAATTTCCTTGGTTGGGGGGGATGCTAACTTCGGCTGGTGTATCTGTACCCGATGGCAATGAATTAGAAGCCTTTCAAACGGGGTTATGGGGTACGTTTTTGCAGGAATTGCGACAACGACAGTCGGGAGGATTAGATAACAGCTGGGTAAGCTTTTTTAGTTACGATCCCCGGATTGGGGCAGAGATTTTTGCAGATTGGGTGCAGGAATTGCCCAATTTGGAGTGGATTTCGGAACAAGTACCTTTAGAAGTCTTCCGACAAGGTGATTCGATTACTGGTGTGCGCTTTGCTAATTTTGCTGTCACAGCCAAGGTTATTCTCGATGGCACAGAATTAGGAGATTTATTGGCTTTAGCTGACATACCTTACCGCTGGGGTTGGGAATTGCAATCGGAGTGGGGAGAACCCAGCGCCCCAGTGACTTTTAACTCTTTAACCCAAAGATATCCTGTGCAAGCGCCCACTTATGTAGTCATTATGCAGGACTTTGGTGAAGCTGTTGCCCCAGAAATTCCGGCTGCACCTAACTATAATCCATCCCAGTTTACAGGTGCTTGGGATGGCTATGGAGCAGAGACATTTTTAAATTATGGACGTTTGCCTGGTGGCCTATTTATGATGAATTGGCCAATCTGTGGCAATGACTACGGCGAAGGGGTAGGGAGGTTGATAGAGTCAGATGTATCCAGAGGTGAATTCATCCAAGAATCTCGCTGGCACAGCCAAAATTTTGCCCATTTTATCCAAAATCAGCTTGGTAGTCGCTATGGTTTAGCAGAAAAAGTATTTCCTCACACTCCTACAGCTTTTGCACTGCATCCTTATTACCGGGAAAGCCGCCGCTTAGTGGGGCTAACTACTGTCCGCGAACAGGATATTTTACCGATCGCAACAGGTAGAGTTGCATCTATATTTAATGATGCGGTCGCAGTTGGTAATTACGCCAATGACCATCATTATCCTGGTGTTCAATTCCCACTGCAACCTAAATCGATCCGCTGGGGAGGACGTTGGACTGGAACTCCTTTTACAATTCCCTACAGTTGTTTAATTCCAGCTACAACAGATGGTTTCTTAGTCTGTGAGAAGAATATTTCTGTCTCCCACATTGCCAATGGCGCTACCAGATTACAACCTGTGGTGATGGGCATTGGTCAAGCAGCAGGGATGGCAGCGGCGATATGTGTCGAATTAAACTGCCAGCCGAGGGATTTACCTATTAGAAAGCTGCAAACGGCTTTATTAGAAGATAATCGCTTAAAAGCGTTAATTATTCCTTTGTTTAATCTTCCCCCCAATCATTCGGATTGGCAGCACTGGCAACTGTATTACTTAGAGAACCCACAAGCTTATCCAGTTAGTGGCGATTGCCCTTGCCCATCGGGGAAGGCATTAATTCAGGAAAGTAACTGTTTCACAGGCATTTTTTACCGATTGGAACAGCAAGAATACAGATTCACTGTCACAGCACCAGTTGCATATCAAGGGCAAAATTGGCAACTTGTGACTTTGCGATCGCACATTGACCAGCAATTACGCGCTTATCCCGACGAACAATTAGTTACATTGTGGGGTCGTTACAATCACTCTGGTAATTGGTTATTAGTCGAACATTTAAACGGAGGATAAGAGGAGTTTATTTTCAGTAAAACAGAATACTTTTTGATGAATTGTCCGGATATTAATCAAAAAGCTAAGTATCAGTGAAGTGGAGAGTTCCAAAATAGACATTTGCTATGCGTGCTGCCATTTCACTTTTAATATCGAGTCTGGTGTTCGGCCCCTTAGCTTTTAACCGCCAAGCAATGGTCAATCACTTATCAACAGGGCTGTCTTCCACGCCTACTTCGGAACACTGGCTGGTAGCATCTGAACAAAGTACAGATGATGTGCCACGGCATCGCGGTAGTGGGCGTAGGGAAGTGACACAAAAATTCAGAAATATCTATGCTGTGGTTTGACTAATGTAGGTAATGCCTCTTTTCCCAAAGGAACAGAATTACCAGAAAACAGGACGTTATGCTAACATCTTTCACACCGCTTTTCTGGCAAAAATATATACAGTTGACACACGGAAATCTTCAGCGATCGCTTAGTATTTCAACTGCAAGCTTTATATATATAGTTGGCATCAATCCTGCCGATCAAAACGCAAATCAAATTCAGTGCCTTGATCAACAGCATTTCCAACTCCTCAAAAGCTACACAACTGTTGCTCATATTTGGTGGTAAGCTTTGCGTCTCAATTCTCAACGGCTCTAGATATAGATGCTACTTAGGCTATCAGTTAATCTAAAGCACATCCAATTCAGACATTTTGCTTATTGAAGAAACAGTCTTAAGGCAACTTCACTTTATTCCCCAATAGATTTTCTTCTCATACATTGAGTAGCTTGTTATCTACATCAGCTGGAAATTGATCTTTGCTCCGACGCTTGTTTAGCGTCCTTTGCCAAAGCATAAAATCTCTTTCGTTTCATCTCTTGCTTATCTGTCTGATGGATTGGTAGAAGTAGTATAGGTTTATTGCACTTGCTAACAAATCTTACTATTCTTGACTTACTCTTGCTACCTGCTTCGTTCTCCTCGCAGATGGCTTGCGATGAAATAAATATTTAAGAAGTATCTGCCAGATCGTCTTAGTCATTGTTATTATTCTATACCCAAGGCCAGATGCAAAATTTTGCATTTGGTTTTTTTTGATGAATTTTACTTAAAGAAAAGAGACTGGGGACTGGGGAGCAGGGAGAAGAATTTTCTCCTCCGCCCCCCGCACCCTGCCCTTCTGCCTCTTTTCAATGCCAAATGCCCTTTTACACCATTGTTTTCTTACGGTTATTTTCTCTTCCCTGGATGCCGTTGAGGAACATTGGCACAAACTTCTCGATAAACGTTTGTGGATCGCGCTGCCAAGCTTTTTGTGCAGCCTGAATCCTAGTAAATTGCAACTCAGGCGCTAGCAAACTTTGGGGTAGGCGTTCCATCAGGTATTGGGGACGTTGCCAAAGGGGCATGGTATTTGCCACTTCCACCAGGTTGGCAACTCGCCGTAGTTCTGCACCCAAGGTGATATCCATTCCTGATTCAAACGCCGCTTGTTCAATCGCGGTATATTTTCGCTTGGCTTGTTCTACCTTTTGCTGATGTTCTGGACTCTTACGCGCAAGTTCTCCTAACCAACGATTACCCCACCGGACGTGTCCCACTTCCTCTGGGAGAATTTTTTCAATGGTTTCCCGGATTTTGATGTTTTCTGCGGTTTGCACTCCTTGCTTGAGTGCATAAATGTGAGCAGAAAAATATTCACAGCCCCGTTTTTCGGTGACGTTTATTGCCGCAAGGGAAGAAATTACAAAATCATCAAGGTTTTCGACTGGATCTTGTTGTTCGCTGTCGAGTAGGCGTTCAAATTCATTGATATAGGAGGAACCGGGTGGTTTGCCAATATCTGCTCCCAGTTCCACCAACAAATCAGTTAGCCACATAGCATGACGAGCTTCATCTGAGATGTGATGAGACAAATCCCGCACTAATTCTCGTGGCTGTCCATTTAGTTGTTCAATTAACTCGGTTAGGTCTTTGCAACTGCGTTGTTCACTGTAACGGTAGCGATTGAGGGTAATTAGATTGATTTCGCGATCGCATACCACCCGTTTTAATACATCTCTAGCACTCAAAACCTTCTGAAATTTACGTGGATAAGCAACTGTCATAGATTTTGTAAAATTGTGTAAATCTTTGTAAATCTTTATTTGATGGTAACTTAGTTTTTGCGACTGCTGTTTTTGTACCGCTTCACAAAAAAAAGAGTAGAAGTTACAAAAATTAATCACTTAAGTTGAATATATTGTGAGCAAAAGCAAATATTAACTTTTGTAAAAAGTAGCTTATGTTACAGAATTTTTGTTATATTAGTCTTGTGAGAAAACAAAAATTATATATTCACCAAATAGAGAGGGCTATGGTTATGTCTATCGCAGATAAATCTCGTGCATTAATGGCGCGTGAACATCAACAAGTCAAGAATCGCCAACAATCAATACTGATGCGGGCTGCTCAAGAACTTGGTCTTCCTGAAGAAGCATCCCACAACTGGAACCCGATTCAAGGGAAGGTAGATGCTAACGCTCGGATGATTTATGGGCCTAGTCATGCCTCCATGAGTTAAGTTTTAAGGTTGATTTTTGAGTGAATATCTCAACTGACAACTCTGGAAAAAAAAGCCACCCTCTACTCTAGGGTGGCAAAACTTATCAACTTAGTTAGATACGGTACTTAATTAAGCATCGTAGTAGAGGTAAAACTCGTAGGGATGAGGACGTAGCTGCAACTGCTTGACTTCGTTGCCTAGCTTGTAATCAATCCAATTTCCGATAAAGTCTTCTGTGAAGACGCCTGATTCTGTCAAGAAGGCGTGATCTTTTTCTAGTGCTTGCAACGCCAATTCTAAAGAACCTGGTGTTGAAGGAACCTTCGCTAGTTCTTCTGGAGAGAGTTCATAGATATTCTTATCTAAGGGTTCACCAGGATGGATTTTGTTCTTGATGCCATCGATACCAGCACAAAGCATTGCAGCAAATGCTAAGTAGGGGTTAGAAGTAGCATCTGGACAACGGAATTCTAAGCGCTTGGCTTTGGGGTTAGTGCCAGATAGGGGAATACGAATAGAAGCAGAACGGTTTCCTTGGGAGTAAGCCAAGTTAACAGGTGCTTCATAACCAGGCACTAGACGCTTGTATGAGTTGGTACTGGGGTTGGTAATGGCCAGCAGTGCTGGTGCGTGTTTGAGCAGACCACCAATGTAATACAATGCTGTTTCACTCAAACCAGCATACTTATCACCTGCAAACAGAGGTTGGCCGCCTTTCCAGATGGACTGGTGACAGTGCATTCCCGAACCGTTATCGCCAAAAATTGGTTTTGGCATGAAGGTGACGGTTTTGCCGTGTTTCTTGGCAACGTTCTTGATGACATATTTGTAAATCATCAACCAGTCAGCCGCTTCGATCAACTTGCCAAACTTGAAACCTAGTTCGCACTGACCACCAGTAGCAACTTCGTGGTGATGCTTTTCAATGGGCACACCTAATTCTGCCATCGTCAACAGCATCTCTGTACGGATATCTTGGAAAGAATCCGTCGGTGCGACTGGGAAGTAACCTTCTTTGAAGCGTGGTTTGTAACCTAAGTTGGGTTTGTCAGCTGTACCCGCTTTACCAGAATTCCAAGCACCTTCTTCGGAGTCTAAGAAGTAGTAGCCTTCGTTAGCGGTTTGGGCAAACCTAGCACTGTCAAAGATAAAGAACTCAGCTTCAGGGCCAAAGAATACTGTATCACCAATACCAGTGGAAATCAGGTAATCTACTGCTTTTTGAGCAATAACGCGTGGGCAACGGTTGTACCATTCGCCTGTACGGGGTTCCTTAATACTACAAATTATACTTAGTGTTGGTACTTCCATGAATGGGTCGATCCAAGCAGTGTTGGCGTCGAGTACCATCGTCATGTCCGATTCGTTGATCGCTTTCCAACCTCGGATACTAGAACCGTCAAAAGGTACGCCATCAGTGAATGCAGTCTCATCAATTTGGTTTTGGTACAGCGTGAGATGCTGCCAAGTCCCTACTGTATCGATGAATTTGAGATCAATCAGCTGAATTTTTTCATCTTGAATTCTCTTCAAGAGTTCTTGCGGTGTTGTCATTGTTACTCCTTCTCTACCAATTTCCTAAAGTAATACCAGAATCTTCCAAAGCATCCTAACCCTGCTGATCTCAATCCAGCCGTGACACACCTGAAATATCTTAAATACTAGACATTAGTGGATTTTGTAGTCTGTGCTACAGATATCTGGATTACAGGTTATATTAACCTTTCCGCGATCATCTGTACAAAACTGGAAAGTTCATCACATAGGGGTCAACTTTGGCATAAAATCCTTAAATAGTGGATAAATTGTTTTTGTGCCAAATCTATTTTAAATAGCACAAAAATTTACTGGTGCCCAAGTGCAGCCAAATAAATATCAAACCATAAATAGCAAGGATTGGGAGAAGAAGGAATGCGCGATGCGGTAACAAGTTTAATTAAGAATTATGACTTAGCTGGTCGGTATTTTGACCGGAATGCGATCGATAGCTTGAAGTCTTACTTTGACAGTGGTACGGCAAGAGTACAAGCGGCGGCAGCAATCAATTCTAATGCGGCTGCACTTGTCAAGCAAGCTGGTTTAAAGTTATATGAAGAACTACCAGAATTAATTCGTCCTGGTGGAAATTCTTATACAACTCGTCGTTATGCGGCTTGTCTGCGAGATTTAGACTACTACTTGCGTTACGCCACCTATGCGCTGGTTGCTGGAAACACAAATGTGTTGGATGAGCGTGTGCTACAAGGGCTGCGGGAAACTTACAATTCTCTAGGAGTACCTATTGGGCCTACGGTTCGCGGTATCCAAATTCTCAAAGATTTGATTAAGGAACAAGTAGCAGCCGCAGGTGTGCTGAATACTGCTTTTGTGGATGAACCATTTGATCACATCACACGCGAGTTGAGCGAGATAGATATTTAGGTTCTAGTCCTGATGACTAGAAATCGCAAAACTATACAAATAAAGTTCGCGTAAGTGGACTTAATGTTTATCGCACTTTGGCTTGATTGGCAAGGTGCGTTTACTTTTATTAATGTTTAATTATGATGAGGATGAATAGGCGATATTTTGAATTAGCGATCGCGCCTCTGTAAAATAACTTTGCTAAATTAAAGCTGTGTTTTTAGAGCTATCTTTATTTAGCAGTTCCCAAGCGGGTTTACGAAGGTATATTTTCCGAACGCTTTGGTCAGCTAATTCTTAATAGTATAGGAATAAACCTAATTGTCTTTGATGAGCAACTAGAAAGGATTATTCAGATGCATAAGCTAACTCGGTATCGTGAAATTATTCGTCAGTTGATATTTGAATATGCTGGTCACAAACCTGCTAATGGTCAAATAGAAACAGAAGCAGTCATTGACTTGGAGCGAGATCACTATGAAGTGTTACATATTGGCTGGGATGGAGTGCGCCGCGTACACGGTTCGGTGGTACATATAGATATTATTAATGATAAAGTGTGGATTCAATATGATGGTACTTCCCAGCCAGTAGCAGAGGCATTATTAGAAGCAGGTATTTTGCGCGAAGATATTGTCTTGGGTTTCCATCCGGCTGAACTACGGCAATACACGGATTTTGCTGTATCTTAATTATTTTGATGTAGTGTATTTCAAAGAACAATATATTTAAGTAGCGATCGCTCATACATTAAATACATTAGCTTATGTTATATAAACTAGAACCTCCATAAGCCACAATAGAAATTGCCGATGTTTAAGGCACTGATTATGGAAGAATTATTAACTCTAAAAAACTTGCTTGTTAGGGGCGATGTTCAAGGAGCATTGATTATAGTTGAAGAATTAACGGAAATGAGCCGAAATGACATCATCAAGACGATTCGTAGCTATGCAGTTATTTTGCTGTTGCATCTGATTAAACAACAAGCTGAAAATCGCACTACTCGCTCTTGGGAAGTCTCTATTCGCAATTCGGTTCGGGAAATTCAACGAGAAAATAAGCGACGCAAAGCTGGAGGCTATTATCTCACGCCAGAAGAATTGTTGGAAATCTTAGCAGAAGCCTATTTAAATGCCATTGATGAGGCTTCCTTAGAAGTAGAAGAAGGTCGTTATGAAGTCCAAGAATTAGAAAAGCTGGTTAACCAAGAAGAAATTATCAATCGTGCTTTGGCTTTAATCTTACCAGGAGAATCTAATTAATTGGCTAAACAGCGACTCGACACACTATTAGTAGAACTTAATTTATGTTCTTCTCGCGCCTTAGCACAAAGGCTAATTCAAGCGGGGGAAGTTACTGTTAATCAGCAGTTAGTTGATAAACCTGGTACTGAAGTTGATATTGCAGCTCAAATAAATATTAAAGAGCGATCGCCTTTTGTTTCTAGAGGTGGTGAAAAACTTTCCAAAGCTTTGTCAGTATTTGCCATTCCTGTAGTCGAGCGCATTTGTTTAGATGGTGGGATTTCTACTGGTGGTTTTACTGATTGTCTCTTGCAAGCAGGAGCAAAAAAAGTTTACGGTATTGATGTCGGTTACGGACAGGTTGACTGGCGATTGCGAAATGATCCACGAGTTATTTTGCGGGAACGCACCAATTTACGGCAACTACAACCAGATGAATTATATGGCGAAAATGACGCGATTCCTGATTTGGCGGTAGTTGATGTATCGTTTATTTCTTTAACTAAAATTCTGCCTGCTTTGTGGCAACTAACTCAAGCCAACCGAGAAGCCGTGTTGTTAGTCAAGCCACAGTTTGAAGTTGGCAGATCCCGTGTGGGTAAAAAAGGTGTTGTGCGCGATCCAAACGACCAAGCTGATGCCATTTTCCAAGTGTTGCAAACAGCCCACGAGTTAGGATGGAAATACAAAGGCTTAACTTGGTCGCCGATCACCGGCCCTGCTGGGAATATCGAATATCTTTTGTGGTTAGGAATGGAAAGTGAAACACCATCACCTGATTTAGAGGCAATTAAGCAAATAACGCAATCAGCAACAACTAATTTACGGAAAAGTTAAAGAAGAATTCAGAATCAATTATTGGGGGACTTAAACCCAGATATTCATCTGCACTCGGACTCCAATTCATACTGTTAGCGGTAGCGGGGCGTTTAGCCCATTCTGACTCCTGAATTCTTTCTTGTTAAACGTCGTAGATTAGACATTCTACTGAAGCTGGATGGCGATCGCAGTAATTTTCCAAAGAGGTTTGCTTTGATTTTGCTTGCTGTTGATCGGCTTTTTCAGCTTGTAATTCTTCCACAATGTCCCAGGCTACGGCACAACCAGCCGAATTACTACCATTTAACTCGCAAGTTGTCCGCGCTTCCGCAATCGCTTCAATAATAGCTTCTTCAAGATTTGCGGCCCCAGCAGTTTCAAATGAATTTAGGGTTGTTGTCATGATACTTTCACCTTTAATTTACAGACAGAGATATTAACTGCGAGTTTTCAATGACCTTATGAAGCTCACCCTCCGGGTTCGCCAGTCCCTCTTTGTTGAAGCAACAAGACCGGGCTGGCTCACATTTCCAGTTTAGATAGGCTTCCCACAAGAGGTAGTGGTAAACACCGCCATCTTTTTAGCAAAATTGAGTGGGAATTACCTTCTAGTCATCTTTGATTCAAAAAGGTAAGGGAATTCCACTAGTTGTAATCACTAGTAGAGGTGGTCATGTTCTCAATCTTGCATCCCAAATTGGGAATGTCAGCCAATTGTCAGAGGAGGTTGATAGAAGTTGATAAACACTTATAAACGGTAACAATGGGGAAACAATTCTTATTTATTCTCAATATTTTATGCCTAATTCTTGTCTCAGACGATACAGAATTGTATTTTGGTCAACTTGAGAGAGAATTTCTTGAATGACACTGCTAGCGCCCAACTGCCCCCAAGTGCAGCCTTTTTCGAGATAAACTTGGGCGGCTTTACCAACAGAGTATGCGCCATAACCAGCAATACCAGCTTGAGCGATCGCACTGCCAGCAAAGGCAGTAATATTGCTGGGATTGTCACCACTAGTTATTGCTGCCGTACTTTTACCTAAACCCAAAAGAAAACTACTACCTAATTCTCCCAGTAGCAAGCCACCAGAACTAAATAAAATCGTTTTTAAAATTTTCCCGGCTTCATAGCTAGTCATTGGTAAACCATACAATCTAGCGAGAGCGCGAATTAAAGCTAAATCGGCAACTGTTCCGCCCAGGATATCTAAGAAGGCGATGGGATTGAGCATTACTGCCAAAGCTTTGTATTTGGTAAATTGCCAAATGATATTTTCGGCTTCTTGCTCGCGTAAATCGATAGTTTTTTGAGCGATCGCGGCTTCTGCATCTCGTGCTTGGATGAGTGCATTTAAAGCCAGGAGCGATCGCCCTTCCCGATTCAGAATATTCAGAATTGTCTCTTTGAGTTCGTCTACTTGCGGTGGTGGTGTCTCCCATTCATAACTGACACGCCCATCAGGCCACTCTACCCGCACTTCCATTGCTGCTGGTTCCGCCGCCACCATAACAATTTCATCAGGTAGTAGAGGTTTCGCTTCGGGATGTCCAGCACCCAGTTGTTGCAAATTTTGGTAAATTACTCCCTGGTCTGTATCTGGGTAAAGGTCTATTTTGTTAAATACTAAAATCAGGGGTTTTTGCGATCGCCGCAATTCCAGCAATGCTTGATACTCAGTGCGTGTGATATCACCAGACACGACAAACAAAATCAAATCCGCCTGATGCACTACTTCTCGTGCCATATCCGCCCGTGACTCACCCTCAATTTCATCTAATCCAGGCGTATCAATTAACTCTACTAGTACCTTGCCACCAGGCTGCCAACGCACGGAACGGGGCCATTGAGTGACACCATTCAGGGGCCCAGTTTGCAAAATCTTGTCTCCCAGCAAGGCATTTAAAACTGCTGACTTTCCCCGACTCACCAAACCAAAGACAGCAATTCTAATCACGTTAGAATCTAGCTTGTTGAGTGTGGCATTCAAAGCTTCTAATTCTGGTTTCACCAACCCTAGCAATTCTGGGTTAGATGATAACTGTCCTGACTTACGAAGATATCCATACCAAGAAAGCGCTTGTCTGAGACTGGCGCGGGCACGATTTAAATGAGTTTCTTGCAGATTACGATAAACCGACATAACACCAGCACTTTCAGCTTTGACTCTCTCAGATGCTCATCTAATGCTCAAAACTCCGTTTTTCAGCATTTGAGTATAAATTATTAGTATATTTTCATACCAGAAATTATGGTCAACTAATGCTGACTTTCTCAACCCCGTTACCAGAATTGAGAAAGTGAACACACATCTATCTTATATCCGTGGGAGGCTTACGGTGAAATAGCTAAAATAGAAGAATGCTATCAACTTCCACTCAAATATTGCGACTGTCTCAAGGACAACTTAACTTACTAGAAGTTTGTCCGCGTAAATTTCAACATACCTACTTAGAAAAACTCAATTCGCCCTCAAATCCAGAACAAGAAGAACGGCTAACTTTAGGTAGTCGCTTTCACTTGCTAATGCAGCAGCGAGAAATGGGTTTGCCTATTGATAGTTTCCTGCAAGCAGATGCTCAATTGCAAAGCTGGATGCTAGGTTTTGCCGATGCAGCCCCAGAAATCTTAACGGCTGCATCTGATAATCAAACTTTCCGTGAAAGTGAACACTATCGCACTCTGCAACTTCAAGATTATTTGCTGATAGTTGTCTATGATTTATTGATTGCAGATAACCAACAAGCGCAAATTCTCGACTGGAAAACTTATCCAAAGCCACCCAATAAACGCAAGTTAGAATCCAACTGGCAAACACGGCTTTATCTGTATGTATTGGCAGAAACTAGCGACTATTTGCCAGAAAAGATTTCCATGACTTATTGGTTTGTCCAATCTGAAGGCAAACCCCAAAATATTAAATTTAATTACAGTAATGCTCAACACGCACAAACAACAAAGAAACTTAATCAACTATTAAGCCAGTTAACTAATTGGCTAGAAAATTACCAAAATAACCAACAGTTTCCGCAAGTTGTGGAGGGTAGTAAAAACTGTGATTATTGTCAATTTGCCAAGAGGTGCGACCGCATCCAAGCTACTGAAGAAGCAGTGAAAGACTCATTGCCAAATTTTGACAGTATTCAGGAAATCTCACTTTGATATTCGATGAATATCGATTATTGTAAGTAACAATTTACGTACAAATTTTATTATGTAATAAATACTTCAGTACTTTTTTGTACAAATTTATGTATATGTATTTACTTTGTCAATATCTTTTATGTTACAATAATGCAGTTAATTTATATGTATAGCTGAAAATTTGTTATTAATTAACAAATACAACCAATATAAATTTGTAACAATTTACAAAAAATATAATATCTATACAAGTATGCTAGATAGTTCTATCGGATTCTTTGAGAAGCTTCTAGGGGGAGTAATTTTAGCACCAGTCAAAGATAAGATTGGTAATTTTCTCAACCAGAGAAATGTAGAACGCAAGATAGGCGAGTGTGCTGATGTCGCAGGACAATTGCTAAATAATTACTTTGAAAGTGAAAAATTAAGTGAAAGTCGAGTAGAGTTAATTATTTACGAAGTCCAAGAAGCAATCAATGCATCACAAATAAATGCGGAATTACTTGCATCAGCATCGCTGAAACCAGAAAAAGTGGTTGACCAGATTTTAGAGAAATATCCTATTCCTCAGTCCATTAGAGAAGAGAAATTAGAGTACCTATTTGGAATAGCTCTCCAAGTATCAGCAGAAAGACTCTGTGAAGTTGCATTGAGTTTTGCTGATTGGGAAAAAGAAGGTTGGAAACGAAATTTTGAGGGAATCGACAAAATTTTAGGTAAATTAAACGAAATTATTGATAAAATTGGAAGTGGTGGAGAAGGTTATGATGAAAAGTTTGAGAATCTATATTACAGATCATATCTACTACGAAAACTTGCTAGGATAGACGCTTCTACCTTACGGGCCTCTTCTAGTGTTTCTCTAGATTTAACAACAGTTTTTGTCGAGCCTGATGTTATTAGTATAAGCAAATTATTCCAGGAACAAGAAACTGAAACTCAACAAATTGAATGTTTGATTTCGCTTGAAGACGAAAGACAAAATTTCATATCCCGTGGAGAAAGTGAAGATAAGAGAATACCAGCAGAAACATTTATCCCGGAACACAAAAAATGTGCGATTGTAGGTTTGCCAGGGAGTGGAAAAACTACTTTATTACAACATCTCCTTTTGGTTGCTGCGAACCGTGACATTTTATTTGGTGAAACCAAGGGTGTAGTACCTGTTCTTGTGAAAATCCGAGAGTTAGATTTCAAGAACTTACCAGGAGCAGATAAGTTACTACAAGCTGCTGAAGGGAATCAAGTATTATCTGATAAGTGTCCTGGCTTTTTGGAACGTCAGTTAGAAGTAGGTAGAGTTCTGCTTTTAATTGATGGACTTGATGAAGTCATACCAGACAAGCGTCAAGCAGTAATGGCATGGATAACGGCTTTTGTGGAAATGTATCCGAATTCGAGATATGTCATTTCTTCAAGACCTGCTGGCTATCAATCAGAAGAATTTCAAAAACTAGGTTTCACCGAAGTTACACTCTGTAACTTCACCTCAGACCAAATTCATGAATATGTTCAACGTTGGACAACAGCTATCGAATTATCTGAAAGTAAATCTCCACAGGAAATTGAGCAAGCAAGTACCAACAGTGCTTTAACACTAGTTGAAAGCGCTCAAAGTAACCCTTATGTCCGACGAATTGCTGCAAACCCTCTAATGCTATCCACACTTTGCTTGGTGCAAAAGTATGAAGGTGGCAAATTACCTAATCGCCGAGTAGTTTTGTACCAAAGGTGCGTTGAAGGCTTACTATTTCATTGGGATCAAAAACGAGGGCTCCCAGAAGCTATTCTAGGATTGCCACTTCCTCGCAAGATGTTACTGCTGCGTCGGTTAGCTATTGAAATGCAAGTTGAAGGTGTAGCTGAAATTGAAGAAAGTAAGATTGAGCAGTCTTTTTTAAATTCCCTTGATGAAGTTGGCGAAAAAGCTGATGTAAAGCAAATATTAGCAAATATTCGAGATAGAAGCGGATTGTTAGTAGAACGCAGACCAGGTATTTATGGCTTTTCTCACTTAACATTCCAAGAATATCTAGCTGCACTTTCGATTAAGGAAGGAGACTATAAAGAAGAGGCTAAAAATTATGATCGCTTTTTTCTCTTTTCTCAGTGGTCAAATCCTCAATGGTCAGAGGTTATGGCCCTTTATGCAGGAATTGCTTCAAAAGATTCTGTAGAAAATATTTTAAAAGCATTGATTCAAACCAATAATTCACAAGCAGTCATATTAGCAGGAAATTGTTTAGCTGCTGCTGAAAATCCTGGATTATTAATTCAAAAAGAAGTGATAAATCAACTTTTATCCCTGTCTGAAGAAATAGGAATAAAAGGAGATGAACCAATATCTTGGAAAATCAAAAACATTCTTAATACGCTTAACAAACAGATAGTAATGGAGCAGGTATTAGCAGCGTTGGATAATTTGGAAGTTGTTCACTCGGTAAGTTTCTTACTTAGTGAAAAAGATAGTAGCTGTATAAATAGTTTGTTACAAGTAGGAAAACGGATATTAACAGGAGAACAAAAATCAGCTAAATGGGATTTTGTTATATCTTTAATTTTATTAGAAATAAAACATTATGATGCAGCTGATGCTCTTGGTAAACTTGCAGATATAGCAATAAAACAATCCTGCTTAGATAGAAATTTATGCGTTTTATTTGGCTTTTGGCATGGAAGTTTTTGGAGATTAACTGAGAGAACAAAAATACAGTTACCTGGGATTTTCAATTTCTTCGATGAAGAATCTGCACTAGAAACTCACATAAATTTATGTAAGTTTATTGCTGTAGTAACCTCAGAAAGATTTTTTAGTATACTAGAGCAACAAGAAAAAGTTAGAAATTTATTGTTCAATTTTCCAACTTTTTTCCATAGTAGAGCTGATCGACAATTAAAAATTTTGATTGAAAGAATTGAATATTTAGTACAACACGGTGAAAATAGTCTGAAAGAATACGCAATACAGGCTAGTACCAACTTACTTGGGTCTGTATCACAGGTAGAAAAACTTAGGCAATCCTCTGAGCAAACAACTGATAAAGAAGAGCAGACACAAGAGTGAAGCTTACCTTAAATCAATACTATTCATTTTTTAGTTTTGCACTTTTTCAAGCCAGTCATACATACAAATTTAATAGATACAATAAAATTTTATCTATTAAATTTTTATATGGATTGCATCTGAATTAAATACACAGATGGGTTAGCACAGTTGTGCTACCCTACAATGATCTCTATCCTACGCAGTTGAAAATTGCTATATCGGTATCGTTAAAATTAAATAAATATCTATATTAAAGAATCACAACTTCCATCCATAGTTATGAAAAATTTTGACGAAACTGAAGCCATTTATGTCCGTGAATTAGGAATTGATGACATTGCTCCCGTTTACCACTTGGGAGAAGGGTTATTTACCAGCGATTTATATCCTTATTTGTACCGCACCTGGGATGAATGGGAGGTGATTGGACTTTACAATACCGATCCAGAATATTGCCTTGTGGCTGAAACAGATGGAGAATTAGCCGGATTCATTTTGGGAACCATCATCACCAAAGCATCTTGGACTTATGGATATATTTTATGGCTGGGAGTTAGCCCGAAGTATCAGCGTCGAGGAGTAGCAGACAAATTGGTTGATAAAGTCGTCGCTCGGATGATTGAAGATGGCGCGCGTTTTATGCTGGTAGACACTGACCCCACCAATACTTCAGCATTAAAGTTTTTTAACCGCAAAGGTTTTGGTAATATCCGCCAGCATATTTTCTTGTCGATGAATTTAAGCAAGCACGAATATTATGGCAGATTGATTGATTACGAACACCAAAAGGCTGAAAGAGCTGGTTACAAGCGATCGCGTCCAGCAATTCGCGCCCGGAAAGCTGATAGTGTAGCTAATGAAGTCGTCCTCAATCCTCTAGTGAATGAATCTCAAATAACTGAGGATAAATCCCCAACCTCACAAAAGTTAGAGTAGCCCTTTGGTGGGTAAAATTTTTAGACAATAATTTCTCTTTTCTCCGTGTTCTCTGCGCCTCTGTGGTTCAATAAATTACTTTTAAATCGCAGATGCATAGAAAACGCAGAGAGAAAAGCTTAATTTTGAATTTAGAGCAAAGCGACGTGACTTATGTGTATAGAATTTGGGCGGGAAATCTGCGGCAATCTTGACATTGCAGAATCACGGGAGTGGTTAGTTACCAATGGTATTGGTGGTTACGCCTCTGGGACTGTGGCTGGTTTATTGACCCGCCGCTATCACGGACTACTAGTAGCAGCATTGAAACCACCTTTGGGTCGCACTTTAATGCTGACAAAACTAGATGAAACTGTATTGTATGATACCCGCTCTTATCCTTTACATGCCAATCGTTGGGCAAATGGTATTGTCAGTCCCGACGGTTATAAACATATTGAGCGTTTTTCTCTGGAAGGTACAATTGCTGTATGGCGTTTTGCTATTGCCGATGCCTTGTTAGAAAAACGGGTGTGGATGCAACAAGGCGCGAATACAACTTATGTCCAATATACTCTGCGTCGTGCCACTCAACCGCTGAAGTTGACACTGAAATCAATGGTCAACTACCGCGATTATCACAGCGATACTCAAAGCAATGGTTGGCAAATGTCTGTTGAGGAGGTGGAACAGGGGATTTGTGTAACTGCTTATCCGGGTGCTGTACCACTGTATCTAGTGAGCGATTCACGCGCTAGTATATCTGTTGTCAACAATTGGTATTATGACTTTGACTTAGCAGTTGAACGCTATCGGGGATTGAGCGACAAAGAAGACCACCTCCACGCCGCCACCTTTGAAGTTACACTGAATCCTGGGGAAGCGATCGCCTTTCTAGCCAGCACAGAAAAACAACCAAATCTCAATGGCGAAGCTGCGCTGAAGTTACGTCGCGCTCAAGAGCAGAAATTAACGGGATTTTGGAAAACTAATCGACCCCTGAAAACTAAGGAATCACCTAGCTGGATCAACCATTTAGTACTAGCTGCTGACCAGTTTATTGTCGATCGCCCAGCGCCAGAAGACCCCTACGGCAAAACCATCATTGCTGGTTATCACTGGTTTAGCGACTGGGGACGCGACACTATGATTAGTCTACCTGGTTTGACAATTTCCACTGGTCGTCCAGAGATAGCGCGCTCAATTCTTCGCACCTTTGCCAGACATGTAGACCAAGGTATGCTGCCTAATCGCTTTCCCGATGCGGGTGAGCAACCAGAATATAATACAGTCGATGCCACTCTCTGGTATTTTGAAGCAGTCCGCACCTACTACAGTGCTACAGACGATGATAATTTGCTTAGTGAACTCTTTCCCATACTTGCAGATATCATTGATTGGCACTGTCGCGGTACACGCTACAATATCCACCTTGATGCAGCCGATGGCTTACTTTATGCTGGCGTTGCTGGCGTACAACTGACCTGGATGGATGCCAAGGTTGATAATTGGGTGGTTACGCCCCGAATTGGCAAACCAATTGAAGTTAATGTCCTCTGGTATAATGCTTTACGGACAATGGCAAAGTTTGCCCGTCATCTTGGTAAACCACACCAAGAATATGAGGCAATGGCCGATCGGGCTAAGTATAGATTTTCTCGCTTCTGGAATGAAGAGACAGGTTATTGCTATGACGTTTTAGATAGTCCTGATGGTGATGATGCGTTGTTGCGTCCTAACCAAATATTTGCTGTGTCATTACCAGAAAGTCCGCTGACACCTGCCCAGCAAAAGGGTGTGGTGGAGGCTTGTGGGCGAATGCTGCTGACTTCTCATGGATTGCGATCGCGTAGCGTGTCTGTTCGCGCAGCGTCCCGAAGGGAAGGACTCTCGCTAGCTCCCGACCATCCCCAGTACCAGGGAAAATACGGTGGCAATCAGTATCAACGTGATGGAGCTTACCATCAGGGAACCGTCTGGGGCTGGTTGTTGGGGCCATTTGTCTTAGCACACCTGCGCGTCTACAAAAACCCTGAACAGGCTCGTCAATTTTTGGAACCAATGGCTAATCATCTCACTGCCCACGGTCTTGGTAGTCTCAGCGAAATTTTTGATGGTGATGCGCCAATGACTCCACGGGGATGTATTGCCCAAGCATGGACAGTAGCCGAAGTTTTACGTGCTTGGTTGGCGACAGAGAGTTGATGCTGGGAATAACTTACAGCTATTTACTGCCCCAACTCTTGGAGAGGCTAGGCGAACGGGGCGGGGAGTAGGGAATCGGGAATCGGGAGTAGGGAATATATGAGCAAGGAAAAAGGTTTAAAGCCGTACTTCGTCCCGCTACACGCTTTCGCCCGATGTTAACGTAAGCGATAAAATCCTTGTATCGCATATTAGTTGAAACCCCGCCCGATGTTAAGCGGCTTAGTTTCCCCACTCCCAACTCCCTTTCATTTAGAAGTTGTAGCCAACTCCTAATAGTATTCCTACATCAGTATTATCGACAAAAGCAGCATTTGCACTACCCGTTAGCGTAAATTTAGAACCGAGAGGAACATCTACACCACCAGTTAGCAGTAATCCAAAATCAGTATTGTTATTAGCGGCAATAGCTACACCAGCACCCACATAAGGAGATATAGAGAACGTTTCCTCACCCACTGAACCTGCTGCGCTAGGAGACCAATCCAAAGTCACGGGAACTAGAAACAGTGTATTGTTCCCAAATATTACCGATGGTCGCACTGATATATTACGTGTCAGACCAACTTTGCTAATCACTGCAAAGTTACCCTCGCCTAAAGCTGTACTGTCTCCGGTCAAACCAATATTGCCAGCAACTCCGACATAGCTTCTGCCACCACGAGTAGCTCTACCTACTGTCACGTCAGGCGTACCATTATTTCCTGTTGGCGGTTGATTTAACTGACTGATGTTAACATCAGGCGGGATCAAGACTTGGTTAATTGCATGGATAATACCATTGCTAGCTTTAACATCTGCCTGGAGAACTCTGGCATTATTGACCGAGACTTGATTGTTGGCGCGATCGATTTGAATATTTACAGGTTTTTCTTCAACGGTTTCCAGTTTCCCAGACGAGAGTTGACTAGCAGTTACCGCACCGGGAACCACATGATATCTCAAAATCTTAATCAATGCTTCTTTATTCTCTGGTTGCTGTAACTGTTGTAAAGTAGCAGCAGGCAAAGCAGCAAATGCTTGATCGGTGGGAGCGAAAACTGTATAAGGGCCAGCCTGTTGAAGAACATCCGCTAAACCCGATGTCTTTAATAAAGAAGTCAGAGTTGTAAAAGAACTACTAGATGCAGCAAGAGCAACAATATCAGTACTAGTTGGAGTTCCAGCGACAACATACTGACTAGCTGGAAGATTGCTAGCAATAGGTTGTAGCCTTCCCTGCTTAACTAAAGCTTGATATAATAGTGCCGCAGCTTCAGCACGAGTTAAAGACTGTTGCGGATTAAGTTGTTTCACATCCGGGTAATTCACAACAAGATTACCTAGTGTCGCTGCTGCCACACTATTAACAGCATAGTTGGGGATAGCTGAGGCGTCGTTATAGAAACTACTGAGAGTATTCGCATCGCCACCAGACAAACCCAAGCCACTACTTAAAGAAACAATCCCCTGCACTCTAGGAATTTCTTGATTTGGTTTAAACACGTTACCAGGATAGCCTGCCAAAAATCCAGTTTCGTAGGCGTTTTGAATTGCAGAAGCAGCCCAGTAGTTAGCAGGAACATCACTAAACCCACCTGGACTTAATTGCCGAACTCGATTTTGGTTACTGAAAGCTTTTTGAATCAAGGCGGCAAATTCAGCACGAGTCACAGGTTGATTTGGCCGATAGCTGCCATCAGGAAAGCCAGCAATTATGTTATTGTCAGCCAGGGTTTGAATGAAAGGACGCGCCCAATAATCTGAGGAGACATCAGACAAGTTAACTGTTGAAGTTGGTGCTGGTGTCGCAGATGGAGTAGTGGATGGAACAGTAGTTTGAGACGAAGCTGGGGCAGAAATTACGATGGGAGCTATTGTCGCAGCTGTCATTCCCAGAACTAGAAAAGCAACTTTTGTTGATGACCAACGAAACAAACTAGACATGGAAATATCCTCTTTTTAATTTCTTCGGTTGACTATTGGAAAATACTGGATGCAAGGTTAAGTAAATACAAATATCCAGATGATTATTTGGTTTGCCTCGATATGAAACCCATTTGACAAGCTCAATGCATCATGATTTTTAGCAAGATTTAAGAAATAAAATGTGTCTTGGTAATATAATTTATTATTAATCTTTGATCGAGACTATACAACTAACTCAAGACTAGACTTTGAGGAAAAACTTTCACTCTTTAGATAGTTGTCGCTGCCGGAAAATTTGCAAATACTAGACTGGAAATTGGCGATCGCAATCAAAAATTTCGAGCCTGATTATGCTGAATTCTTTGGCTAAGAATTAAGTTGTTTGCAAAAGACGATTTTATGAAAAGGAATCCAAAGATAGACTAGGATTTGGAACAGATGTCTCATCTGTATCAACCTGGCTCACAACTCCTCTGGAGCAAGGGCAACAAATCCGGTTTTTACCCCACGCTTGAACCCTGCTTTTTCATAGAAATGCAAAGTCTCTTCGCGTTTTGAGCCACTCAGAAGCATTACTTTATAACACTGCTGCTGCCATGCCAAAGTTAAGGCATAATGTAGTACTTGCGTACCTAATCCCTGTCGTCGATAATCGGGGTGAGTGACTACATTTTCAATAATGCCGTATGAACGTGCGCCACGGGTCAAGTTGGGAACAATAGTTAAGTTACACGTTGCGACTAACTGATTATCAACATCAGCGACAATGTAATACAAACGGGGATCGTGTAAAATCGCATCCCAGATGGATTGTAAAACATCTTTAGCAGGTAGAGGGGCATCGATGGGGTTTAGGTGGTGATACAACGCCAGAAGTTGAGGAAGTTCGTCACGCGTAATCAGGCGAACGGTAATTATAGGTTTAGACAAAACTGTATTAAAGTAATTACGCCAGGAAGTATGTTTGAAAATTTCAAATCAGGACTTATGCAAAATAATAAAAAACGAACCGCAAAGTACGCAAAGTCCACAAAGGGATAAGAGTTTTAGAGAGTTATTGCGTAAGTCCGATAAATATCAAAATCATGGGAATGTTAATTCAGTGCGAACAACTCCAGCACGTTCATGACGAGCTAGCAGTTTAACTGTGCTACCTTGAGGCACACGCACCACCCATTCCACCTTGGCCCGATCTTTGGTAGGATCGCTGTGCCGTCTAATGGGTGTTGAAGGCTTGTAAGCTCGTCCCTCTAATTGACCTAACTCTTCACGGGGTTTACCCGTTACTAAAGTTCCCCCAGGAGGTAGTTCAATTTCACAGATACAGCCCCGTACCAGCTTTTTTTCTAAGGCTTTTTGGGTAACATTGGTGGGCAACCAGCCTGTGTTATGCACAACCAATCGCACTCGATAAGTATCATCACCCAATTTGTGGACACTGGCTTCGTAAATCTCTAAACGAGGAGATATTAACAAATGCCAAACTAGCCATTCTGGGAAAAGGGCTATTTCTTTCTCCAGAAATTCAGGTGGGGGATTTGTCCAAGCGTACATGGTATCCCAGCCGCCTAGTTCAATTTGGCCGAGTTGGGGATGCTCGAAGGGATACCAATCTACATAGCCCTTGCCTGCAAGTTTCTCATCGTTCCAGCGCAGCATCTTCAAGTCATCTTCTAGAGGGTGTTCTCGCTGCCAATCGATGTATTTATAATCATTAATTCCAGCTTGGCGCTGCGGACTCCAGACTTCTACTGTCCAAGCAAATAGACCTTGATGTTCATAAGCCCAATCGTCAAATATGCCTGTAATTACGTTTTTGGGATCATAGCGGAAATCATGAAAGGCGGAGATTGCTGGATATTGGGTGAGTTCAGTACCTTTAGCGCCAATGCGTTGATAGGTGCGGAGGTCATTAACAGGAAATTCGTCATCGCTGAGGTGGGTGTAGGGACGGATGAAAACACCGCTAAAAGTATGAAAGGCGATCGCTCCTGTAATATTAGGATGTGTAGTGATAAATTGAACTAGCGATCGCACTTCTGTTTCAGATGTCGGATAGGGACCAGACCCAAATTGCTCAGATTCTTGCCGCCACAAAAATGGAAAATTCCGGTTTAAATCTAGCCCTTCTTTAGAAGGCTGAATTTTAATCTGAACTCCATCGTAATTTTCTACCTTTCCTTCTGGTAGTACGCGATAATACTGACCACCTGTTTCTGTGGGTTCGCGTCGCACCAGCAGACGAGGTTCAGTTGGACAGACTTTCCAAGCCCCATTTTCATCGGGGATTCGCATCAGTAAAATCCGGCCATCACCATCGATATCTTCCATCACTAACCCTTCATTACCTTCCTCATCATGGGGATAGGGACGAGTACTAGAGCGAATAAATTTCGGTTTGTCAGCCAATGCCAACTCTGCACCATCAGGATTAACACGGGGGCAAATGTAAAAGGTGCGGGTATCCAAACAACGGGTAATTTCTGAGTGAGTACCGTAGGCTGTAACTAATGTTTGCAAGAGGTACAAACAAACACTTGACGGCGCTAGTTCAGTGGCGTGGATGTTGCCATCAACCCAGAGGGCAGGTTTTTCTTGATGTGCGCCAGTGGCAAAGTTACTAACTGTTAATAGCCAGATGTCACGTCCTTCGTAACTCTTGCCAATGCTTTCTATCCGTACTAGTTGGGGAAATTCTTCAGCATAACTGTGCAGAATGCGTGTTAAGTCTTCATAACGATAGTATTTATCAAACCGAACATCTGGCATAATAAACCCCTGAGTACGAATTATTTTAAACCTATTGCCGTTTTAATTCTTGTATCAATAACTGACAGCGCTTACTAGCTTCCCTAGCTTGTTGTCTGAACTGTTTAGCTTGTTCTCGATCTGTCAAACACACTTCAGTTGCTTTTTTACTAAATTTTACAGCTTGACTACTGAGTTCTTTGATCCTAGTCTTTAATTCTTCAATTGTTTTCATTATCTACTCCAATTCTGAGATGATGATTTCTAAATTTTCGACTTCTTCATAAAGTCTATCTGCTCGACTAGCCAACAAACTAGCATCGTCAAAATCATTGTTCTCTATTGCTCTATCATGAGCTTCATATAACTCTTCAATAATCTTATGTAGTTCTGCGTAAGCTTTAAGTAATATATTTCTGGTTTCTGATTTCATATTTATTTTTAATCTTCACTCCTGGCATAAACTTTCAGACCACAGCGAATTCATACAATTTTTGTATACAATTAGACGATTTTACTGAGGTTATTGAACTTTTAGAGAGGTGAAGCTAAAAATAAGTATCTAGCTAATTTTATGGCTGGAATAGAAGTTTCAAAAGATTAATTCGGCTTACCCATAATCGTAAAAGCTGCCCAATAATAAGGATGGTTATAAAGAATTTTATCTGATGCCATTTTACTATTTCTATATAGTTGTGTCGCTAAATAAGTTTGAATTCTTACTTCCTCTGGATGCAGATTATTCAAAATATCTTCATACCATTTTGTCAGTTCTCCAGCAGTTAGTTCTTTTAGCCATTGTGTTGCTTCAGCTAAGGCAGTAACGGCTGATTTATTTGGCTGTAATCGTCGGTAAAACTCGATCATTACCAAAGCACTAGCCGAAGATTCTACACTCCAGAGAGTACTCACTACATGAGGTACGCCCTGACTGACAAAACCACTCGCTAAACTCACGTATTCGCTACTGGTGTAGTTGTTAGCAATTAAATTTTCACAGGCAGAGAGGGTAATAAGGTTGTAACTTGCGAGATTTTGTTGGTAGATTTCATCTAGTGTAAGTCTATCTTCACCTACTAATGCTAATTCTGACTTTTTAGGTTCAACTAAATTATTAGTGACATGACCCGTAAAATGTAAGATATTGTAATTCTCAGATAAAGCATTTACAACAAGGTTTTTTGTAGCTTCCGCTCCCTGAATTCGTTGGATATTATTGAACATCTGACTAACAATTTCAGATTCCAGTTTGGCAAATTTAAGCGGCGGATAACCTGTACTTTCAGGATGTTCAACACTGAGCAATAACTTATTTTGCCACTGCCAAATATCTTCAGTTCTGATTGATAAACCTATTTGGGCACTGGGTAAATAGGTGACGGTGAAATTTGATTCCACATTCGGTAATTCTTCGCCATTTTCAGAAGAGAGATGGAAAAGTGTATGAATGGGCAATCTGTATAAGTCACGGTGAGGAATTAAAACCAGTTGGGTGATGCCTTCGAGTTCCTGTGCAATTGTGGAAATATTCAGGATTTCATACAGTTGCAACAGCTTTTCTTCCATCTCGACTCGCCAAGCATGGTGAATTTTACTTTCTTTGTCTTGGGCTGTGCTGCGATATTCTTGGTATTGTTGATGCCAATCTTCTAGCCAAGTTTCAAATTCAATTAGGCGTTGTACTGCTTCGGGTAGAGGCAATTCATTTAGACGAATAGCATCTTCCCCTAAAGATATTCCTCCAACGTCTTGCATTGGTGTAAAGAGCAGAATTGGTGATGGTGCTTGATCTTTGAGGATAAAAGTCTGTAGAGCAACTGGACTAATATGCCAGTAAATAATTGCTGTTGTGGGATTAAATAGTTGTTGAATTGCGTCATAATAAGGCGAATAAATATGATCGTTCCAGCCATAAAGTAGCCAATTTAAACAAGTATTTTTGCCTTGTTCGGCAATTTCCCAAGCTTCTACTAGATCACCAGACTCGACGGCTAAATCTACTGCCAATTGATCGAAGCCTGCAAATTTCAAAGCTAGTTGTTTTTTACTTTCGTCTGAGCGAGTTTCTTCACTCAGTAATTGTCGCAATAAATCTGTACCGCGTTGCAGTAATTCTGGAATTTGTGTGGTTTGTCCCAAGCCCATCAGCACTTTGCTTAGAGATTGCAAAACCTCTAGATGCAGCTGGGGAAAATACTCTAGTGTGAGGGTTAATAGCGCTTGATGGTACTCTGAAGCGGCTTTGCGCCAATAATCGCGGGGATTGGGATGTTTTTTGCCTTGGTCATAATAAGTATTAGCGATCGCAAAATGCAATCTACCCCAACCTTCTGGATGGGTATCTGTCCGCAGATGCTTTAAACCTTCCTCGTAACTGGCTAATTTTCCTTCGTAGCCGCCCTGTAGTAAGGCGGGATTGGTCGCTGTGATACTACTCGACAAATTCCGCAATTCGTCAGAGTTCACTAAATTACCGATCGCAGTTCCCCGACCTATCCAAGCTTCCCAATAATCTTGTTTAATTTGCAAAGCGTTATCATAACAAGCGATCGCTTCGGCAAATTGTTCTAAATAAAACAGTGCTACTGCCTGATTATACCAAGCTAGGTGGAAGTCGGGTTTAATGGCGATCGCTTGCCGATAGGAGGCGATCGCTTCTTCTCTACGTCCTAAGTTGTCTAATGCTATACCCCGGTTGTACCAAGCTAAGTAGAAATCGGCTTGAACTGACAGGGCTTTATCCCAGGAAGCGATCGCTTCTGACCATCTTCCCAAATTAAACAGCACTACACCCCTGTCTATCCAAACTTCGTGGTACTCTGGGTTAATTTCTATAGCCCTGTCGTAAGATATAATCGCCTCGGCAAATTGTTCGCTGACAGCTAGGGCAATGCCTCGGTGATACCAGTTTTCCTGGTCTTCTGGTTCCAGATTCAGGGCTTGGTCATAACTAGCAATAGCTTCTGGTAGCCAACCTAATTTCAGCAGTGCCAAACCTTTGCTAGACCAAGCTTCTTGGTAGTCTGGCTTGATTTCTATAGCTTTGTCAAAAGAAGCGATCGCTTCTTCAAAATATCCTAATTCTCCGAGAGTTCCACCCCGGTTGTACCAAGCTTTGTAGAAGTCTGGTTTCAATTCTATGGCGGTTTCATAAGAAGCGATCGCTTCTTCAAAACGTTCTAAATGGAACAGCGTCAAGCCTCGATTAAACCAATATTCTGAAAATTCGGGCTGCATTGCAATGGCTTGGTCATAGGATGCGATCGCGCCTAACAAATCACCTGTTTTCGCTTGTTGAAGACCTTGGTAAAACCACCCTTGAGCGTGGGTAATCGGATTATCGCTATGTCGCTCAATACTACCAGAGGAATTACTGCTTTGAACTGCCAAATCCGAAGCAAGTTGCTGGACTAAATTGGTACTTTGATCCAACCTTACCCACAACTCATCTAAGGTATTAGCTACATTTGGCTCTAAATTCGTCAAAGTGTTATCCCAGGTTTCCACCGAGGGAGACGTTGCCAATTCAGTCCTTTGCCTAGTGGAAAGGAGATTTGCTGGCGTTGTAATTTTAACAACTTCTTCATCGCCGAACCTCAATTGGGCTAAGGAAGTGATTGAATCTTCCAGTGGGGGGAGAGGAACATTTTCAGGTATTGCGGTTTGGGCGTTTTCCCCTTCATACTCCAATACCAGTTCCTCTAAATTTTCCGGTAATCTTTCCTCAAAAGAGACATTTTGAGGTGCTGACGTGATTGGTTCAACATCTGGCACATCATATTCCCATAATTGCTCGCCTAAGCTACGGATTAGCTCTTGTCCGGGAGAACTTGGGATAATTTCTTCATTTGTCGCGATCTCTACAAATTCTGGCTCATCATACTCCCATAACTGCTCCCCTAAATCGCGGATCAGTTCTTGCCCAGGAGTTATTTCTACAAACTCTGGCTCATCATACTCCCATAACTGCTCGCCCAAATCGCCGATCAGTTCTTGCCCAGGAGTTATTTCTCCATCATCTTGTGGCTGATTGTCCTGATACTCTATTTCTGTGGGTAAATTTTGCATTAGCCGAATGCCAATGTCATAAGCAACATCTCCAATTCTGCCAACACCAAGTTCCCCTAATTGCACCATCTGTATTGCTAAAAGAGGATTTGGTGTAGGTGAAGCTAGTAAGCTTTCACCAAACATCACCAACCAGTCTATCCAGCGTTCAGCCGGAACGCGATTTTCAAGCCGTTGCAGATACCTCAATGCCCACTGTCGTCCTCGTGCTTGATGCACGCCTTCTAACAATTGGATAAACAATTGTTCCAGATCCGCATTGGTTAGTTCTGGTCGTATTCCCACCAGATTGCGTCCTCTCACACCCTTGAGAGAAGTAGTCTGTTTACTTGCAATGAGGCGCTTTAAAAACCTTTTAAGCGACTGCGATATCCGCCTGAGCATCTGCCACACTCTTGGATTTTGTTTTTCTAGATTGTAGCCATCGTTGTGTTAAAAAAATCATCAATTACGTAAAAATCCATTAGATTCGGACAGCGCTTCCGTAGCAGGTTAGCAAAAAATATACAAATCTTCAAGAGCATAGCATTACAACGTTACAATTCCCAGATTTAACTTTTGAGTTTTGACCCTGCCAATTTTAGATTTTAGATTTTAGATTCTTTATGGTTCATGCCTAACTAACGTCCCGTTATGCGCTTTCAACCTTCGGAGGTTACACAAATTCAGAATCCAAAATCTTCCAGCTGCATCTGTTTATCGATGGGGTCAATCCAAAATTTAAAATCCAAAATCCAAAATCTGTTGACTCTGCCATTAATTTTCTGTTTGCTCTGTAGTCGATTCACCACCAGGATATAATTGGCTGATCAATGCCTGGACAAGCACTTGTGGATCATCTGTTTCAACGGCAAGCTGTTGAGCAATCTGCTGGCGTAAGTTTTCATCCTCCTGTAACATCACAAACAACTCTTCTAGGGTGACAGTTTGGTATTCTCCCTCGGGGGGGTTTTCTAGCGTATCTGCTAACTCTGATACTGGGGTAGTTGGCTCAGAGGGCAAATTTATGCTAGCGGTATCTGGCCCTGCATATTCCCAAATGGGTTCGCCTGGATTGCGTGTCAACAACTGCATCCCAATACTATAGGCAACATCTCCGATTTCTGGGATGTCCAATTCACCCAGTTGCACTAACCGCGCAGCCATTTCATTGTTAGGTGTAGGTGATGCAAGCAATCTGTCGCCAAAGCGCCCTAACCACTCAACCCAGTGTTCAGTTGGGATACGATGTTCAATATTATGCAGCCACTTTCGCGCCCATGCTTCGCCTCGTGCTTGATGAACTCCTTGCAACAGTTCGTTAAAGAGAAATTCCAGATCCGTATCGCTTAGGGGTGGCGCTGGTTCCTTTTCCACATTCCCCCTAGATTTGGAGGCAGTCTGTTTTCCACCAAACAAGCTCTGAAAAAGCTTTTTGAACCATTGAAATAGCCGCTTGAGCATCTGCTGCACCATCGAATATTGCTTATCCTAAGATTGTAGCGATCGCACTGGACTATGGCGTTAGTTCAGTCAATAAAACGTATAGAGGGGGTTGGGGACTGGGGACTGGACAAATATAGTTCCGTTAGTGGATAGCTAGGGTTGAGCCAGTTCCGGGCTAACTGCCTCACGCTGGTTTCCCCATTTTTGCGATGCCTGCGGCGGGCGGAGCCATCGCGTTCCGTTCTCTTCACCTCATGCACTTCGTACTTCACTACGGGCTTGCCATTTACACCCAGGAATGTCTATAGGTAATGCAGAATTTAACCACTCATGATTTACTCCTCAATCTCAGGTGTACCAGTAAATTATGCAAAGCTGTAGTAGCTGAAGGTGCTTCAGGTAATTGGCTAGATTGAGATGCCTCCTGTAACTGATTACGCAGACGCTCATATTCTCTTTGATGAAAAGCTACACTAATATCTGACAAAATAGACCTTTCTGTACTTGCTAATTTTTGGGCAATTAAATCAGGAATATATGATAATTTAAAAACCTCATTTAGATTAATTAAATTAGCCTCGATTACTCCTGTCTGCATCAAATAAATTCCAGTTAACAATACTCGATAAACATAAAGTAATGGCTTAATTTGATGCGTATCTTCTTTCTGAAAAAGTTTCCATTGCGTTGTAGCAAAACCAAGATAATGGTAGCTATGATGACGGGTAATACAATTTTTAGCAATAACTTTTAATTCCTCATGTTCTGATGAAGTTCTTAAGATTAAAGGAGAATATAATTGTTCTAATACATAACCATTTTTTTTAATTAGCATCAAAAAGAATTTTTTGGCATCATGAGTTACTAAATCAATTTCTAAAGACTCGCGAACTTCTGAAACTTCAATAGTTTCATTTATAGTCTTTAATCCCACTACTTCTTGAACTGGTAAAATATGCACACCACGCAAATCATAATCAGAGTCAGGTGAGGGAAAGCCATATAAGTGGGAACCACTGATGATGGTGAATAAAAACGGGTAAGGCTGTTGCCCAATAATTGTGTTGATAGAAGGTGGAATATTCATAATGTGCCGTTTACTTGCTTACCTCAGTTCGCCTGTTTCTTTAGAAAATCTTCTGTATAAACCAGAACACTCACTCATAGTCCAGAGTTATCAACCCCGCGAAATGCTATCTGGGATGGTAAATGCAGATGGCTTTGGTGTGGGTTGGTATCATAATCAAAAAGATACTGATCCTTTTACCTACAAAAATACCCTACCTATTTGGAATAAGTCAGAAGTAGCTCTCGTTAAAGCTGAAGTGGCTCCAGTTTGAAATGAGATGACTAATGCCACGCCACTACATATACTTAGATTTTTTCAGGAATCAAATTGGATTCCTATAGCTATCAAATTGATAAAAAACTTAAACACACTATTGCATATATCTACCTAATAGTGTGATATATCTACCTGTAATCTTTTAGTGAGTCCTCACTATGAAACAGAGAAAGAATAACCCTAAGATTGGTATTTTTAGGGTATTGTATAGTTCAAAAAACAAGATTTTCTTATTAATTTGCGTTTTTATCATTAGTGTTTTTGCCATCTTGTTATCAAATTGGTTGATGACAAGCCAAACAGCTTTTGCAAAAGTTGATCTTTTGCAACCTGCTCCTACTCAACCGCTAGGCTATTACGACTATTTTGGCAAACTGCTGAGTCCTCAAGAAGCATCACAACTAGTTGTAAATAAACGACTCAACCCTAATGACCCTATTTCTTATCAACGGGTAGGGGCAGTTAAAATTACTAAGGAATTAATTGCAAAAGGAGAAGATATATTCTTCAACCGGAAGATTGGAGACACATTTGGTTTGCAAGGGGTATTTGGTTTTGCACTGGGCTTCGCTAAGATATCGAATGAATTAGGTGTAGCGATCGCTAGTTTACAAGGTCAGCCAACGACAAACCTAAAAATTACTCTCCAGAAGGATTTAACTCTAGGTAGTCGAACTTTTCCCAAAGGGACTGTTATTCCTACAGGTTTAAAAATTCCAAAGGGACAGAGTGGTGCACTAGGAATTACAGCTAGCGGCGACCTTACTTGTGCGCTTTGTCATGCAACTCTTTCCAATAGTAAGGTCATTCCAGGAGTACCTAATGGGGAACTAGCTATCCCTTTGTTTATTGCCTTAGCACCAAATACAGCCGCAGGGTTTGCACGGTTAAACTTTAACCCCTTAGACCCACAATACAAAGGCAATGGTAAGACTATTATTGACAGTAAAGGTCATCAGGTAGAACTACCCGATCCTGATAAGTTAGAAAAAGCCTTTGACGATGCAGTGTTAGATGTACCTTTCGGTCATTTCGAGAGTTCACCGGATGGTATTAGAGACACTACTCAAATTCCCAGCGTTTTCACCTTTAAAGATCATCCTTATTTAGCTGATGGGCAGTTTGCTGTCGGACCATTTGCGGGATTGACTGCTATCACCAACGCTGTTCATTCTTCAGAGATCAATCTGTTCGCTGCTGCTCAAGTCAGTGAAAAAACCCTTGGTATTGATCCAGAAGTTTATATTGGTACATTACTACAAAATGCTGCCGTTCCCAGTCTACGTTTACCAGAAGGAGTAATAGTAAAACCCTCTGAATGGCTGCGAGGGGTAATTGCACCGAATCCTACACAAGCAGAATTAGAAGACCAAATTCCTGCCCCTGGGACAGGAACTTATCCAAAACTGCGTCCTAGTTTGTTTACTTATAACGGTTTGGTTTTCAGCCCAAATACTCAAAAGCCCGGAGATATTGCTAGCGGCACTTTCTTATTTGCCGACAATGCTATGTCTGCTTTTCAAAATAGCTTAGTACCACCTGCCAATCAGACTTCAGAAAACTGGCAAGCACTGACAAATAATTCTGTTAAGCGTGGTGCAAAAGTATTTGAGAAAGCCAATTGTGCAACTTGCCATATTCCACCATTTTTCACCGACAACAAAATTCATCCAATTGATGAAATTCGTACTAACCCAGCCCGTGCCCAGTCCCGTTTAGCGCTGAATAATCTGTTAGTACCACCCAAACTATACACTTTTAATACTCCCGTTCCCATACCTGCTAATGCTGAAGTGTTGGATTTACCGACGCAGGGGATCTCTGATACTCCCACAACTCTACCCAAAGGAATATTACCCAAAGGTGGTTATAAAACTACTACGTTACGTGGTCTTTATGCAAGCGCACCGTATTTGCACGATGGTGGTGCAGCAGTACGGGCAGGAAGTCTAAGATTTGACTCAAATGGTTGTTTTACAGTTGTGAACAAGAGTGGTTTAGGGCTATCTGGCACTCTAAGTCTTGGTATACCTGCCGATCCTGCTAGCAGCTTGCGTGCCTTGCTCGATCGCGATCTTCGTGCCTTAGTTATAAAAGCCAACAAAGCTAACCCTAGTTTAGTGCGTAGTAATCTTGATGGCACAGGTCATTACTTCTATGTAGATAGACAAGCTGGGTTTAATTCTAACCAGCAAGCAGACCTGATTAATTTCTTGCTGGCACTTGATGACAATCCTGGAAGTTTTTAATCAAGCTACGACTGACATCACATTTTAATACCAAGTCGTCTAGTGATACATCATGAAGGCGACTTGGTATTACTTTAAGCAAGAGTAAGATAGCAGGTAGATTTTCACGCAATCTAGATCGGAGATGCACTACGAACCTTATAAGTAGATTCCTCTATGAGGCTTTTTCTGGAATTAGTTCAAGGCAGTACTTAGTCGTTCAAATTGAGCTTCAATGGCTGCTAAAAGTTGATGTTGCTGCCAATCTTGGCTAAGATGGGCGGCTATGCAGGCTGCACCAGCACCTATACCTTCTTTCACAAAGCCCTGCTCATAAGCTCTCATCTGGGGATAACGAGAATCAGCAAAGCTAAGATGAGTTGCTAATAAGGGAGGGGTTTTTCCTAAGTTGAGGGCTAAGTCAACTGTAGCGCCAGTAGGGTCTTCTGCCACCCAGCGAGTTGTGCCTACAACTATTTCTTCTGGTTGCCATGATAAAGCGTAAGCTTGAGCGATCGCACTCATCAGTGCATAAACCGCTAACATTTGCGTCCCTCCAGCCAGCATTACACCACAACTACGACTAGCTGCGATCGCCATCCCAGCTACCACTACTTGCATAGGATCGCCCACAGCAGCTACGAGTTCTAGAGGATCTACAGAATTTTGGATTTGCGATTGGAATATTTCATCCTGCACCCTGCCCCCTGCACCCTGCCCCCTGCTCCCCCTCATCTTCTCCAGTCCAGTTTGCACTAGTGCCCACTTTTGTGTGTGATTACAAACAGGGTGGCTACTGTTAACTTTTCCGGCAGCATCTATACCCAAACCAGTTAAGATTGCTAGGGCAGTTGTAGTGCCCCCGACGACGCACTCACCAATAATTACATATCCCTGTTGGATATTAGTAGCAAGGCGTTCTCCCCAAAGTAGCCCTTGTTCAAGTAAGTGGTGTACCGTTGTGATTTCCATAGCAGCACCTCCACTTAAACACTTAGCAGGAGCGCCACCCAAATCAATTACTGGCACAGCAGGAGGCTGGGGTAAACCAGCATTAAATAAATGAACTGGTATTTTTAGTGACTCAAATACAGCGCGAGAAATCAGCACAGGTGAAGCCCCAGCCGCTAATGGTGGTAGGGAGTATTGGGCTTTATGTTCTGGCCCGTAATACAAAAACTCGGCATCAGCACAAGCAGTATATTTACGATCCTCTGGAGTGCGACCGGCTGCTGAAATCCCTGGAATTAAACCAGTTTCAGTAAATCCTAAAACACAGGCAAATACTGGTAGACAACCACGATATCGTCGTAGCCATTCTTCACCTTGTTCTTTTTGGGTATAAATACGAATCATTTGGAAAGTTAGGAGTTAGGAGTTAGAAGTTTAATTTATAACTTTTAACTCACAACTCCTCACTATCCCTCATAATCCATGAGGACTTGTACCCAGTGGGGTGGGCGGGGAATGGGGTTGCCCAGACGGTCAAAAAGCAACCATGCTGCCAGGTGTACTACAAAAAGGTAGATAAAGTTGTTGAGTAGGATTAAAGCGATCGCTCCCACTTGAATCAAAAATACACTGGGACTCGCCAACAAACTCAGCTTTAAAAATACCCACTCAATGAACTCTGTCACTTGGGTAATCACATAAATCCATAGGTCTTCACCTGACAAAACAGACAGCAACCATAGCCGAAAAAAAACTCCCAAAGTACCCAATAGCGTACCCAAGGTGATAGAAACAATCCAGGGAACACGACGACGATACCATATCGCTCCTAAAAGCACGCCCATGAACCCGTAGGGCATGACAAACAGCAAACTGCGGGCCGGCCCCATAAGTACTGTCAGCAGTAATCCACAGGTGAGTGCTGCCATCCATGCCGCACGTTTGCCCCAACGTAGATATACTAAAGCGATCGGCACCGGAAAAAATATCCGCAAAACTGGCCCCAAAGGAAAGTAAAAATTAATAAACCAAATTAAACTAGCGGTACTGGCTAAAAATGCTGTTTCTACCATCCTTAAGGGCGCATCAGCCTTGAGTTGAGGAGGCATTAACTGCTGTTCTTTATCTAACCAATGATTCTGAGGAGTTGGAGATTCAGGGGATGGATCTTCCTCTGGCTCATTTGGGAGAGAATCTAAAATACTCATATCTGACAAGTTCTTAAACTGGGGATTGGGGACTAGTACCGCAAGGCGGAATTAAAAATTAAAAATTAAAAATTAAAAATGAATACAACGTAAGTGGTTTATTTATGCCGTGCTGTACTAGTCTCTAGAACAGTGCGGCGGAAATAAACATACCATTTCAAATGGCGCAAGAGCTTGAAATACAATTCTTTTGACTTTTGACTTACGCCTTGCGTACTAGTTACTGAGAAAATTTGGATGGGGATTTATATCCCAACCAAATCTTAAGAGAATTTCTTTTGCAGTACCCAGTACCTATTTATCGACAACTTTTCTTAGCTGTTGGCATAGCGTCTCGTTGAGAAGTTGGAGAAGGAAAGGGCGTTACCTGTTAAACGATCATTCTTTCTAAGGCTGACAAATCGGGAATACAAATAGTATCTTGATCCCGTTTAATCAAGCCTTTTTTTTCTAGCCTTGTCAAGACTCGCGTCACCGTTTCCCGCGCCAGTCCGCTCAAGCTACTCAATTCCCGATGAGGTAAATTGGGGATTTCGGTTCCCGTTTGCCCTTTTTTTCCCTGTCCTTCTGCCAAAAATAACAACGTATCTGCTACTCTTGACTGGCTATCAGATTCCCGCAACCGCAATCGGCGATTTACTTGCCGCAAACGTCGGGCCATTAGTTGCGCCAATCGAACTCCTGCTAAGGGTTCTATCTGAAGCAACTTGACAAAATCCTGAGCAGGCATACTGCCTATTACCGTTGGCGCTAAGGTAATCACATCTGTAGAGCGAGGCACTTCATCTAGGGCCGCCATTTCACCAAATAATTCTCCTTTGCCAAGAATATTCAGCGTTACCTCTTTCCCCTCCAGATTGTAGGTGCGAATTTTTACCCATCCGTCCATAATAAAATACACAGAACCGCCCCAGTCATTTTCCAGCAGAATTACCTGATTGGCTGGGTGAGTGCGGGTGACAAGATGGATGAGGGCTGATTCCACAGCCGTTTCTGGCAACCCTTGAAAAAAGGGAGCGGAGGTGATCATCCAGGGATTAGCCTGTGCTTGCAAGCTATATCGGTCTTCCATTACAACATCTTTATTCAAGCTGCTATGTACACACAACAAACAAGAGCGCCATTTTTAGCCTCAGCTATCATTGCACAGTTCCCTTTCAAAGAGAAAACTAAACTATGCTACACAAGAAAGCGACAAGAACGTTTTTCTAAATAATCTTTACCTATAAGTTTAAACGGAGTAAAAGTTTTGCAAAAAGTAGTTTATAGCCGGCGGTTGTATTGCTTAGGGGCTAGCTGCACTGCAAACTTGATTAGTTCAGAATATAGGCAAACAACATCAATGATACTAAAGGGAGTAAATTATTGCTCAGGTATTTTAGCGATTTTCAAAAATAGGCAACTAATGACCTCTAAAACGAAGCTTCTCGAACAAAGACTGACTGAAGATTGCCACGGCTGCCAGTAATCCATAACATAATGACAGTCACAAGTCCAAGCAGCGGTTTTTGCCACTCAAAACTTCTCTGATGGGAGACGCTGCGCGAATAGTGATTGTAAAGTACTTGTTATATTAGTTGAGACAATTTTCTACATAAGGTAATAAAAGTGACTTCCAGTACTGATGAAATTCAAAAGCTGATCGCAGACATTGACAATTTACTTGCCAGTGGTGGCAAGCGCCTGTCTAGATTTTTTTCTGGTCAGGCGCAAGAGCCTAAAGAAGTTTTAGAACGAATTCGCGACTTTTTGGTGAGGTTGCAAGAAAAAGAAGCATTAGAGAACGGCATCCCAAATCAGTCTTCTGAAGAATCGCGTTCGCCTTTGTTAACAAAATTTATTGATCGCGATCGCAACCAGTATCCACTACCGCAGCTCGCACCCAGTCAGGAACAGAGTCCTGTTGACGCCGGGCAATTAAAAAATGAATTTTCGAGATTGATTCAGCCGTTGCGATCGGAATTAGAATCGCTCTTGCAAGAGCGAGCCAACCTGATACAGGAAATTCGCCAGCTAGAACAAAAGCGTTTGCAAAACTATTCCCTAGCGCAGCAGTTGACTAACCAAGAGCAAATGATTACCGAGTTTTTACAGGTACTCATGAGTCGCCTTGTGCCAACTTTAACACCAGTGGTCGGAAAGACGGGGGACAAATCCGCCAGTTCTTCAGGAGAAATCGATCGCGCAACCTCTGCAACTCAACCTTTTTTAGAATCACCAGACAGTGTGGAGCGGTTAACTCAGCTAGCTAGGGATTTGGATCAGCGCCTATTATCACTAGATGGGACGGTGAATGTAGTCTTTGAGGCACTACAGCGCAACATTAATACTTATTACGAATCTCTGTCGCAAGCACTGGCAAGAATGCATAGCAAGGGGATGCAGGGTGAACAGCTGATGACCAGCTTTCTCAATAATTTGACCCAGCATTTGCAGCAAGAATCCCCTAGTTCCCAGACATCTTTCTTGAGGATAGAATCTGAGACACTACCATCATTGCCTGAACCAGGCGCGATCGCTGCGGAAGTTGCTCCCCACCCCTTGGAACTGATACAACCAGAAACTTCATCTCCACTCATTATTAATTCTGAGCAACAGGAGACTACCCTCACCGAAGATTTAGATGCAGCGCTGTTGCAGCTTGGTTTAGACTCGTCTGGATCTTCTGAAACCCCGATCGAATTACCGCAAGATATTTCTGCCTTAATTGGTGATGAAGTAGACCAACTTTACGCTAGTTTATTTGGTGCTGGTGATGTTAATAATCCCAGCCTTGATGTTGCCACAAATGACTTATCTGTTTCCACAGACTCCCCATCTGTAACTCCAACTGTGGATTCTGCTGTTGTATTACCAGATACAAGTTTTTCAACCCAAGAAACTTTAGGAGAAACCACAGATTTATCAGAGCCACAGGAAGAACTATTTTTTGAAGAGGATACCGATCTAGACTTACCTCTGAGCTTCTCTACCTCACAAACAGACAGTTTACCCGCGCAACTCGACACTCAGCCAGCTAGTGTTGATACAATTAATACCCTCACTGACCTATTGCCTGATACAAGTAGTGAGCAGCGATCGCTAGAAGTATTATCCTTCGTGGAGGATGTCACAACTACAGCACCAGTTACTCCAGAAGTCGCAGAAATTACGTTGGTAGATCATTACGGAGAAGAAAACTACGCGCAACCTCCTGTTCGTGCAGCGTCTCCGACAGGAGAAGAAAAGCCTACTGTACCCCTACAGGAAAGCGAAGCGACTGGCAAAGAAGATATCGCTATATCGGAAGTATTAATTAACGATGATCAGCCAGAACCGACTTCAGATAACTACATTGCTGCTTCACCCCAAGAAAACTTGCTTTCTATTGAGTCAAATCAGGCTCCAGCCGTACCTGATATTTCCCTAGATGAAGAACAGTTGCAGCAATTAGATCGGGATTTGGCTAATTTTGATCGGCAGCTAAATTCTGAGTCACAACCAGCTACCAATTTGGATATTTTCTCAGAAATACTTGATACAACTCAAGACACCATCCCCACAACTTCCTCTGAAAATCTCCAAATAGCAGAAAATACCTCAACTGCTGCTTTCTCCAGTTTGGCAGTTCCCCAGATAGAAACTGACAAAAAAAAGGAAGTCGTAACTCCTGTTCAAGAAAGTTCTTCAGCAACAATTTCCAACTCCATAAATAATCCAGAGGTTGCGCCTAATGTTATAGAACCAGTCTGGTATTTAGGAATTGATTTAGGTACAACAGGAATTTCTGCTACATTATTAAATCGCTCGACTTTTGTTGTACATCCTATCTACTGGTCAGCAGAGAATCCACCGGGAACAAGTTCGTTCCAGCAATCGTTTCGTTTGCCAACAGAGGTTTATCTGCCTACAGCTTCTATACCCCACGGTGAAAACGAAAGTACCGAAACACATGAGCAGACGACACCTGCGGCTGTTGCTCAAGATAAAGTACCCGATCGCTCCCCCACCACTCCTGCAACACCGAGATCAACAGCAGATTCGACGATCAATAATCTCTACTCGGCGCAGTTGAAGCCATATTTACAAGTAGCTATTCCCTACAAGAGTGAAAAACAGAAATGGGAACCTGTTTTGCAATTAAATGAATTTTCAGCAGGCCCTTTGATCTGGATTGTGCGATCGCTCTCTAAGCTACTATTAACCCTCAAATCTGAAAAAACTTCTACCACCCCTAGTTTAATGGCTGCCGCTGTTGGGATCAGCGAACAAAATTTTCCCCAGATTATCAATAATATTGCAGGTGTCATTTGCACCTGTCCATCTAGCTGGTCGGAACAATACCGCTTTAATGTGCGGGAAGCTTTACTCACTAGCAAACTTATTCAACATCCGCAGCAAGTCTTTTTTGTTGAAGAAGCGATCGCTAGTCTACTCCCAGAACTCGATGCCGCTAACGGTGAGCAAGTAAAATTAACCGATGGTCAAAGCGATCGTCCAGCAAAAACCAGCGAACAGCCGATTATTGGCAACACCCTGGTGATTAACATTGGGGCAAATGCCACAGAAATGTTGCTGGTGAATGTACCAGAAAGCTTGGTGCAATTGACATACAATGATTTCATGCTCCACAGTTTTGCTTATGCTGGTAAAGGAATTGAACAAGATATTATTTGCCAGCTGCTATTGCCACCGAAATCTCGACAATCACGCTCAGAAACACCAAGCGATGCCAAAGGCGAGCTAGGCCTACGCAAAACTACTACTAGTAATCCTTGGCAATGGCAACCGTCAATTCCCGGTTTAGATCAAATGCGTTGGCAGACTTTAGGGTTGGAAGAATTAGAACTACCCAGAGTCGGAGAACCAGATATCAGCGCTCGAATTCGCCTCCAGCAACGTCTAGAAAGTTCTCTACTGGGACAGGCTGTATTAGATGCAGCACTAGCACTAAAGCTGATTTTGCAACACCAAGACTCTTTTACCCTAGAATTAGCCGATCAGCAGTGGATTTTGCAGCGACGAGATTTAGAAAGCCAGGTATTTATCCCCTTTGTGCGCCGCCTAAATCGAGAACTCAACAAGTTATTGGTAGCTCGTGGCATCCCCACAGAAGCCATTAATCAAGCGATTCTAACTGGCGGGGTGGCTTGTGTTGCGACGGTGAATCGCTGGTTACGCCAAAAACTCCCCAGCGCTAAGATTATTCAAGATTCATATCTCGGAGACAACGGCGCTCCTAATTGCAGTCGGGTTGCTTATGGTTTGGCGATGCTGCCTCTGCATCCCCAAATTTTAGATATACCCAGGCAAAAATACACTGATTATTTCTTATTTACAGAATTGCTGCGGCTGCTACCAGATCGTCCCTTATCTTTCGGTGAAGTTATTCAGTTATTTGAGGGTCGTGGGATCAATACTCGCATTTGTCAGCAACGGCTGCTGGCTTTTTTGGAAGGTGAATTGCCTTCGGGTTTAATACCTTCAGTCACAGATTCAACTTGGCTCACCCAGAGTTCGCAAGAAAATCCTGACTATCAAGCGATCGCCACTGCATCACTTTTTGAAAAACAAGGGAGTCTTACTTATCGTCCAAATTCTCAACAACTGTTATCTTTGCGTCGCTATCTAAATGCGATCAAAGCTAGTAATCAGCAATCATTGGAGGAACCATATACAGAGAATTTCGCTTTAGAGGTTGCTCATTGAGACTGGTACATAACGCTAGAAATAAGAATACTACCCAAAATTCCAAATGCTTATGACATAGGTATTTGGAATTTAGTAAAGTACTAGTAGTACTTCAGCACAGTAATTTTTTGGATGTGTACGATAGTAGTATTTTTGTTTAGGTAATAGATAAAAATACTGTAGATTCACAATCTATGACTTTAATTGAAAGATTCTGTAAAATTTAAGTTTTTGGTTTTTATATTGGTTAAAATCTGTGTATAGTAACACTCAGTAGTAGGGACAACAGTACTAAAAATCGCCTAACAATCATGTCTATGTCTAGACTACTAATGAAAAGATTCCTGTTATGAAATAAGTTAGCCCCTGTGAATAATCTTTATCTTTATTCAGTTAATTGTTCGCAACAGCCTTCACACCCGTCAACTTTGAGCGTGAGAAAACGATTAATTGACATTGTTGGAGCCATTGTGGGGCTGATAATCACATTTATGGTAGCAATTCCTGTGGCGATTGTTACCTTTATTCATGGGCCAAGTCCAATATTTTATTCCCAAATTCGTTGTGGTTTGAACGGAAAAACTTTCCGCATCTGGAAATTTCGCTCCATGATTGTTGATGCTGATAAACTCAAGCATTTGGTTAAAAATCAAGCTAAAGGTCATATCTTTAAGTCTATTGACGATCCTCGCATTACTCCTGTAGGTAAATTTTTACGGCGTACTAGCTTAGATGAATTTCCTCAATTTTGGAATGTTTTGTTAGGGGATATGAGTTTAGTTGGTACTCGTCCACCTACTCCTGATGAAGTTAGTCATTACGAACTACACCACTGGGATAGATTACGAGTCAAACCAGGTATTACCGGAGAATGGCAAGCGAATGGACGTTCGAGCATTACAGACTTTGAAACCATTGTCAAAATGGATATAGATTATCAACGCAAGTGGTCTGTAACTTATGACCTGAGTCTAATTATTAAAACTATCTGGGTGGTATTTAAAAAGACTGGTGCTTATTGAATTGGGAATTGGGCATTACTTATTCTTCTTGTCTTCCCCTGCTTCCTTCACCCCTTGACGCCACTACCTGTTTCTGTGGGTACAATGTAACGTTGTAAGAATAGAAACAGTAATAATACTGGGGCGATCGCAATGACTGAACCAGCAGCTACCAACCGCCAATCAAGGGAAAATGTACCTGCTAGTTTTGCGACTCCCAAGGGAAGAGTGTATAAATTTTCGTCTTGGATGACAATTAAAGGCCACAAAAAGTCACTCCAAGCACCAATAAATACAAAAATAGCTAAAGTTACCAGTGCTGGGCGAACTGCCGGTAACATAATATGCCACCATAATCCTAACTCTGAGCTGCCATCCATGCGGGCGGCTTCTTCTATTTCTTTAGGGACGCTCATAAAAGCTTGGCGTAACAGAAAAATGCCAAAGGCAGAAGCTAAACTGGGAAAAATCATCCCCAAATAACTATTTGTCAAACCCAACTGGACTGTCAAAATATAAAGGGGAATCATCACGATTTGGAAGGGAATCATAATCGTGGAGACAATCGCTACAAAAATCCAGTCTCGCCCCACAAAGGACAATCTCGCCAACGGATAGGCAGCTAAAGCGCAAAACAGCAGATTTAAGCCTACAGTCAGCACTGACACCAAAGTACTGTTATACAGGTATTGCCCAAAAGGTAAAGAGTTCCACACACTAGAGAAGTTATTTAGTGTCGGTTGACTGGGTAGCAACTGTGGCGGCGACTGAAAAATATTTTCCGTCGGCGATTTTAAGGCTGTACTAATTAGCCATAGTAAAGGAAAGAGCATCAACAGTGCGATCGCTCCCAACACTGCATACATTAGTAGAATCTGCGATCGTGATTTTTTCCAGTTCAGCATTTGATTAATATAGGAAATTATCTTTTTTTTAATTAACTTATGTTTGATTACAAGCGGTTATATCTATTGTCAAATATTAGGTGGATGCTCACCCATTCTTACCCATATTTTCCGCACACGGATCAATTGCAGACGATTCATTTTTAAAGCCAAATTTGGTTAATTTTATCGTAACCTATCATCCAAAATCTGGTTAAAGCAATTGTCGACTTCTTCAATAAGTTGGAATCTCAATCCATATAGATAGATGCAGAGACATAAAATTTTACGCCTCTACAAGAGTTTTGGTTGCAAAACTTATAAACTTTATACATCAAATCAGCAACACCAGAAATCGGATCTAATCAAGTAGGCTTATAGCCTATCATCTTACAGTTTGAAGCTAATTCACAGTAGTTAATCTTCAACCGCTACATAAGGTTCTGGTTCTCGCAAGCGTTTAGCAATTTGTTCACGTCGATACTTTGCAAGTTCGCTGTAAAGCCTCTTGCGAGAGAGATTCACACTTCCAACAGGTTCATGCTCTAGCAGTGTATGCCAAGGGGAAAACAGCAAACCCTCATCTAAGCGTTTGCGTTCTTCAAAGTCAAATTTCTGGCTGGGAATGCGGACAGTTGCAACTTTTATAAGTGGTGAATCTGCTTCTTGCCACTCTTTGATATGGTCTTCAATCGGCGTTTTCTCATCATCTACATAAAACTGAATGAAGAAGTCAAAAGATGCTTCTCGACCTTCTTCAGTCAAATATTTGACCAGAGTTTCTCGGAGGTAATTTTCCGATTCTGGAAGTGTTTCTGGTGGTTGTTCTGGCTGTTGAGATTTGACAGATAATTTTACAATGCGCTCACCAAATTTAAACGGAGCCATGCTCCAATATTGAATCAAAAGTGGATTTCCTACCTTCTGGCTGCCAATTTTTTGCAAGATCGCAAATGCGTAACCAAGTTCTTCCAACCGTTCTGGGGTAAGTTGTCCACTACCTGCTTTGGAGAGATCCGCGTAATCACGAACGTCTTTGGTCAAAAAAGTAGGATAATTGTTGAGTATAAAATCTTGAGTTTTTTCTTCATCATCCAGCACTTTTTGTCCGTCCACATTCATCACCTTGATGGCGATACCGCGAACATCCGGTTGGGTATCGGAGTTGAATTTACCACGCTTTTGAGGCGAACCACCGCTAGAGAACCGAATCCATGCAGGATAGGTTTGGGGCGTTTTGAATAAACCTACTCTCAGGTCTTCAGGAAGATTGGGTTCAATAATAAACTCTCCCCAAAGCAGTCCATGACTTTTGCTATGAATTTGGCGGAGGTCTGGGCCATTTTTTTGTTGAGCTTGAAGACTACTTGCGATAATCTCGTCAATTATTGCTTCTTGCTCAGTGGTAGATGACGTTGGGTTAGTCATAAAACATTTGATAATGTGTCTTCATTATCCTGAATCCTTCAGCCTTTCTGAGTCAATCCGGTTTCCGTAGAAACAGCTTGTAGTGGTTTATCCCAAGGTTCAATAGGTATTTGGGATAAATAGGCAAACTCAAAGACAATTCCGATAGTCGGCTTTGTCTGCCACTGCGGTAAACTGAGCAAGCGATCGTAATATCCGCCGCCATAACCCAAACGATATCCTTGATAGTCGCAAGCTACACTAGGGACGAGAATTAAATCTACTTCCGCAGCATCTAAAACTGGAGCATCGGGGTGAGGTTCAGTAATGCCATAAGCACCGCTTTGGACAGAATCATTAGGTGTCCAAATATGCCAACACAGAGATTTCTCAACGCAGCGAGGAAATCCCCAGCGATATTTGGTGGTTGCAAATAAGGGACTGAGGTCAGGTTCTTGGCGAAAGCTGAAGTAAGCAAGTATTGTTTTTGCTTGGGTAAAAAGAGCAGAGGTTTGGAGATGGAAGCAAAGGCGATCGCTTTTTTCTCTCCATTCTTGCACCGACATTGATTTACGTATTTTGATTAAATTACGGCGTAATTGTGCCTTATTTAATTGATGATTAGCTGTGTCCACATTCAAAAAGTTACCTTGTTAAAGTTTAATTTTCTCACAGTAACTCCGGGCGTTGTTTCTGCTGTCGTGATTTCCATTGGGGTGCTAACTCCTTTTACAAGTGTCAAGGCTGAAGAATCTGAAAAAAGCACTGATTCCTTTGAGCAAGTTAGTCAATATACCCAACAGGATTCTACATCAATTACTTCCGTTTCTCAGCTTTCTGATGTTCAACTGCCTGACTGGGCATTTGGTGCGTTGCAATCTCTAGCTGAACGTTATCGCTGTATTACTGGATACCCTGATGGTAGTTTCAAAGGCGATCGCCCCATGACTCGCTTTGAGTTTGCCACAGCATTAAACGCCTGCTTGGACAAAATTAGCCAAAACATTGCTGATGTCACAGACATAGTTACTAAAGGAGATTTAGCGACTGCACAAAAGTTACAAGAGGAATTCACACCGGAACTCACAACCTTGCGAGGTAGAGTTGATGCTGTGCAAAAACGTACCGATGAGCTAGAGAAACGGTTGGAACAGCTAAAGAAAAACGAGCTTCCTAGAAATCACCTAAAAATCAGTGGTGAGTTAATATTTGCTGCCGTAGATGCATTTGGAGATGCTAGCCGTAGTGGAAATGGGGATGAAAACAACCTCACATTTTCTAGTCGGGTGCGTATCAATTTTGATACCAGCTTTATGGGGAAAGATCAGCTACGTATACGACTTCAAGCAAGTAATGTTATTAATCCAACTGGACCCGGAAATGATTCTCGCCTCAGTTTTGTATCTGGTAGTAATACAACTAATGAAATTAGTGTCAGTAAGTTGGAATATCGTTTTCCTGTAGGCGAACAATTGACTGTTCTAGTTGCTACAGGGTTTAATACTTACTTTGATGATTGGGATACTATTAATCCTCTACGAAACGATGCCAAGGGAACACCTTTTCGTGGTCTTCGATACAGTCACATTTATCGTTTGGGCGGAGATACAGGTTTAGGTGTGACTTATAAGCTGAGTGAGAATATCACATTACAATTAGCTTATCTGGCAAAAAATACTAATAATCCTGTTAGCGGCTTGTTTAATGGTGGCTATGGTGCATTGGGGCAGATTGTATTTTATCCAAAGAAAAAAGATAAACATACCAAAATTGCCATTACCTACGTTAATGCTTACAACGAAGAGGGTTTAGGACATAATACTGGCAGTTTACCCTCCAATTTACCCTCCAATTTACCCAACAGAAAAGTTTCCTCTAATTCCTTTGGTATTGAAACGAATGTAAAAATTAGTGACGGCTTTCAACTTGGTGGATGGTTAGGCTACACCAATGCGCGGGCGCTAACAGGAGAAGTCAAAGGTGATGCTGATATCTGGAGTTGGGCTGTCACCCTAGCTTTCCCTGGTAAAGGTAATTCGGACGAGTCTAATTTGGATAAAGGTAATTTGGGAGGCATTATCATCGGGATGCAGCCGAAATTAACTGGTACTTCAGCACCCTTGTCAGGAGATTTACCTCGTCGTGACCCAGATACCGGATTTCATATTGAAGGGTTTTATCGGTATCAAATTAACGAAAACATCAGTATTACCCCTGCTTTGCTTTGGTTGACAGCACCAAATCACAATGAACAGAATGGTGATATTTTTTTGGGAGTAGTTAGAACTACCTTCACTTTCTAAACAAAAATTTATTTGATTGTGCTTTGAAAAGAGGTTTTGCCCTTATCCCCTAACTCCTTCTCCCAAGTTCGGAGAAGGGGAACTAGAGAATTTGCTCGCCTCTCTCAATATAAAAGATCCCCGACTTCTTCAAGAAGTCGGGGATGTGAGTTTCTGGGTGTTTACAAATCAAATAGGATTCTTATAAGAAAATAGAATGCTTGCATAAGAATTATGCAGCGTTTTGACGATACCACTCAATGGTATTTTTTAGCCCCTCTTCAAAACTTACCTGAGCCGTGAAATTAAAGGCTTGTTTTGCCCTTTCAGTATCTAAACAGCGACGGGGTTGACCATTAGGCTTGTCAGTTTGCCAAATAATTTCCCCCTTAAACTCCATCAATTCGGCGATTAGAGTTACTAAATCAAGGATGGAGATTTCATAACCGGTTCCCAAGTTTACTGGTTCCGATTCGTTATATAATTGAGCCCCCAAAACAATCCCCCTCGCTGCATCTTCTGAATACAGAAACTCACGGGTAGGACTGCCATCACCCCAAACTGGAAGTTGCTTTTCTGCTTTAATTTGGGCTTCGTGAACTTTGCGAACTAATGCGGGAATCACATGGGAACTTCCAGGGTCAAAGTTATCTTCTGGGCCATACAAATTTACTGGCAGTAGATAAATCCCATTAAAACCGTACTGCTGACGGTAAGATTGCAATTGAACTAAAAGTGCTTTTTTGGCAATTCCATAAGGGGCATTAGTTTCCTCTGGGTAGCCATTCCAAAGATCATCTTCTTTGAATGGGACGGGAGTGAATTTAGGATAGGCGCAGATTGTACCAACACAAACAAATTTTTCGACTCCAGCTTGATAGGCAGCGTGAATTAGCTGGGTTCCCATAATCAAGTTATCGTAGAACAACTCTGCGGGTTTTTCGCGGTTCAAACCAATACCACCGACATGAGCTGCTAGGTGAATAATGATGTCTTGCTGGTCAACTGCACGTTGGCTATTTTCCCATACACGCAGATCGGAATCACGCGATCGCGGTATCGTAATCTTCTCACGATCGGCCCCAGCTTTACACAGTTGATCTATCACCTGACGACCTAGAAATCCCGACCCACCGGTGACGAGAATGCGTTTATTTTTTAGTTCTAAGGCGGTCATATTTTTATCCTCTCTGGTGCAAATCAGAAGTGTAAAGCGCCCAGTTGTTGACGAATAGTCGCAATATCATTTGGAAATTGCGAACCATTACCATTGGGTGAAGTGTGACCCAATGCTTGTAAGTCTGCTTCTACCATTAAGGAAACTAGTTCTTCAAAGGTTACTGATGGTGTCCAGCCTAAATTCTGGCGTGCTTTGGTAGAATCGCCAATCAACAGTTCTACCTCAGATGGACGGAGGTAACGCTCATCAAACTCTACATAATCTTGCCAATTGAGATTCACATAGCTAAATGCTAGTTCCAAAAACTCGCGCACTGAATGGGTTTCACCAGTAGCAATTACGTAATCGTCTGGCTGGTCTTTCTGCAACATCAACCACATTGCTTTAACGTAATCCTTCGCATAACCCCAATCTCGCTTTGCGTCTAGATTACCCATGTAAATCTTTTTCTGCTTACCAGCAACGATACCAGCCACGGCTCTAGTAATTTTACGGGTTACAAAGGTTTCACCCCGCCGTGGTGACTCGTGGTTAAAAAGTATGCCGTTACAAGCAAATAAATTATAAGACTCACGATAGTTTACAGTTTGCCAGTGGGCGTAAACTTTCGCACAGGCATAAGGACTGCGGGGATAAAAGGGCGTTGTCTCAGTTTGAGGTATTGCTTGTACTAAACCATACATTTCTGAAGAACCCGCCTGGTAAAATCGTACCTGAATACCAGTACGATGTTGGTAGTCTCGAATTGCTTCCAACAGACGCAGCGTTCCCATTCCTACAGCATCCACCGTGTATTCTGGTGAATCAAAGCTGACTCTAACATGGGATTGAGCGCCGAGGTTGTAAATCTCTACTGGTTTTACTTCTTCTAAAATACGCCGCAACGTCGTACCATCTGTCAAGTCTCCGTAGTGAAGAAACAACCGCACTCCATCTTTGTGGGGATCTTCGTAAATGTGATCGATGCGGTCTGTGTTGAAGGTAGAAGTCCGGCGAATGATGCCATGAACCTCATAACCTTGTTCCAACAAAAACTCACTCAGATATGAACCATCTTGACCAGTAATACCAGTAATTAACGCTCGCTTCTGTTGCGTCATGCTCAATTATACCTTATTGTCTTTGATTAAAAAGTTACAGGCAATCTGATACAACCTAGCAACTAATTGCTCAATTGCCTAATGGGAAACCTACGAGTTCTTATTGCTATGAAAATTTTTACGTAAATAAATATACTTAATATTTCAAACATCTTCTTAAGTAGAAGCCCACAAAATATGCTTAACAATTATATAAATAAAGATGAGCAATTTTTAGTTTTAGGGAAATAATTGTTATTTAGGGGCATTAACTGCCCCACAGAATCGACCCTAAGTAGCTACTCAGTATGCCCCGTTATTTTTGGGCAAAATGACCACATCAACAGTTTTCAAGATGATCCATAAATCAAGCCAGAAATTCCTAAATTTGACATAATGCAGGTCTATTTGGACTCGTCGAGGGTAGGGAATGTCATTACGCCCAGATACCTGCCACAAACCAGTAATTCCTGGACGGATTGTTAAAATCTCATCAATGTGACAACCGTATTTTGGTAATTCTTCTGCTACCAAGGGTCGAGGGCCGACTACACTCATGTCCCCTTTTAAAACATTCCAGAACTGGGGAAATTCGTCTAAGCTAGTAATTCGCAAAAATTGACCAATTTTGGTTATTCGGGGGTCTTGTTTGAGCTTAAAACTGCTTTCAAATTCTTGTCGCAATTCGGGCGATGTTTCCATCATTTGCATGAGGATTTCGTCTGCATTGCTTACCATTGTTCGGAATTTAATACAATTAAACGCTTTGTAATTTTTTCCTACCCGTTCCTGGACATAAAATATTGGGCCTTCTGAACTGAAGGCAATCAGCAAAGCCAAAATTAAGTAGACGGGGAAGAACAAAATTAATACTGACAGCGAAAACACTATATCGAACAGTCGTTTGGCAAACTCTCCGTTTAAACCCTGAAAAGATAAACCTTTGGGTTTAACTTTTGGCGTCTTTGTTTTTTGACCGCGTTTTAAGAAAGTACGCGTAGACGCTTTAGTGTCTTGTCGTACGCCCCGCTTGCCGGAGAGGAGTGAGCTCTGGGCAGTCATCATACTCCTTAATAATCCACACCACACATAGTCCCAATATTAAAGCCAAAATGAGGTTCTTCTGGGGGAAATTGCCAAAAGCCTAAAAAAATAAGACGTTAACCAAGACCATCATTGCGAAAACGGTCTTTTTTCGTTGCATTTGTTTACAAAGTCTAGATAACGCTCGGCAAAGATTTGCGGTGAAAACTGTGCGGCGTGCGATCGCATATACTCGGAACTGAACGAACCCTGATAAACTTCAAACTTTTCTACTGCCTCCACTAAAGCCGCCTCTGTTTGCGTCCTGAAAAATATACCTGTCCCTGTATCCACACAAGAGTGGATATCTCGGACTGTTTCTAGAGCGCCTCCTGCACCGTAGGCAATCACTGGCGTGCCGCAGGCCTGTGCTTCCACTAGGGCAATCCCAAAATCTTCACAGGCTGCATATACAAACGCCTTAGCCCTAGACATATATTTTTTTACCACATTATCAGGTTGCCATCCCAGTATTTGGATGTTGGAGTTTGCCATCTCGCGAATCTTGTTCATTTCATCTCCTGTACCAATGACTACTAATGGGCGTTTTAGTTGATTAAAAGCCTTGACAATTAAAGATATTTGCTTGTAGCTTACCAACCGAGAAACTGTCAGGTAAAAGTCCTCTTTCTCAGACAAAAATGGAAATTCTGCAATATTCACTGGTGGGTAAATGACTGTTGCTTCTCGCCGATAGCAACGCCAAATCCGCCGAGCTGTATGCTGTGAGTTGGCAATGAAGTAATCAACGCGATTGGCACTCAATACATCCCACTGGCGCAAACGATGTAATAAATATCGCGTCACCCACCCAGGTAAGCCACTACCTAGTTTGCTGTGGCGCAGATAATCAAAAGTCAAGTCCCAAGCGTAGCGCATAGGGCTGTGACAATAGCAAATATGCATCTGTTCGGGAGTGGTCAGGATTCCTTTGGCAACAGCGTGAGATGAAGACAGAATTACATCATAATGCCGCAAATCAAGTTGTTCAATTGCCAAAGGCCACAAAGGCAAGTATTTTTGTATACCGTTGCGGGCAAATGGAAAGTTTTGGAGAAACGTCTTGCCAATTTGACGCTTATATAAATAACTTTCTCTATTGCTGGATTCAAAATCGATGAGAGCATACAAATCAGCATCAATGTGATTCAAAATTTCTCGTACAACGAGTTCTGAACCACCAGTGGCTTTAGGTGTCAGCCACTCATGAACTAGAGCATATTTCAAGGGCACAGCTAAACAATTCAAAATTGAAGATAGTTTTCTTAGACTCCGACTGAAAAGTTTCCTTTTGTGATTAATGAATGGGAAGCGCCCCAGATTAGCACACAAGACGGTATCTTTCCCTGAGAGGTTCCAGATGGATGCTACAACCTGATAATCTCAGATTGGGGCATTGAAAAGAGGCAGAGGGGCACGGGGTAGGGGGGGGCGGAGGGGAAAATTCTTCTCCCAATCCCCAGTCCCTACTCTACTCCCCAATCCCTTGATGAAAACTGATATATAAAGGGTGAATTTATGCGAATTCTGATTATGGGTGGTACTCGGTTCATTGGTGTCTATTTAACTCAACTACTAGTGGAACAAGGACATGAGGTGGTGCTGTTCAATCGTGGGAATCGACCAGCACCTTCTTTACAGGGAGTAGGACAAATTATAGGCGATCGCACAGATGCTACTCAATTAAAGGCAAAGTTATCACAAGAAAACTTTGATGTCATTTTTGACAATAACGCACGTGAACTTACTGATACTCAACCACTAGCAGAGATTTTTCAAGACCGAGTGCAACATTTTGTGTATATGAGTTCTGCGGGGGTTTATCTCAAATCTGACCAATTGCCCCACATAGAAGGCGATCCAGTAGATCCCAAAAGTCGGCATAAGGGCAAGCATGAAACAGAAGCTTACCTGACTCAATTGGGATTGCCCTTCACTTCGATTCGCCCTACTTATATTTACGGGCCTCGTAATTATAATGAGTTGGAAGGCTGGTTTTTTGACAGAATTGTGCGCGATCGCCCCATTCCTATCCCCGGAAATGGCATGCATATCACCCAGCTAGGTCATGTAAAAGACTTGGCACTAGCAATGACTAAGGTTTTGGGCAATAAACAAGCCATAGGACAGATTTATAATATCTCTGGCGATCGCTTTGTCACTTTTGATGGTTTAGCCCGTGCTAGCGCTGTGGCGGCTGGTAAATCACCCGATACTCTAAAAATCGTCCACTATGACCCGAAAAAGTTTGATTTCGGCAAGCGCAAAGCTTTTCCAATGCGGGTACAGCATTTCTTTGCTTCGGTGAATAAAGCACAAACAGAATTAAACTGGCATCCTGAATATGATTTGATTTCTGGGTTACAAGACTCTCTGGAAAATGATTATTTGGCTAATGCAAAAGATAAAACAGATGTTGATTTCTCTGTCGACGAGGAAATTTTACAAGCGTTGTGAGTAAAAATGTTTAGGGGCAGACAGCGATCTGCCCCTTGCATCTTCATAACTCATCAGGGTTAACGCCTAACTCTCGCAGTTGTGCTGCTAATCTGTTAGCACGTTGACTTTCTCGTTCCAGGGGTGTGGGAAGCCAATTCCCACTGGCATCATACCAACGTAGCCATAATCGCTCAATTCCTTGGTAAGAACCTTGCCAAAGTCCTAAGCCCAGTTCCAAACCAGGCATCCATACTCGTGGGGTACTCAAGTCAAATTCGCTGTAGCGGTCTGCAACTAATTGGAACACTTGGAGTTTGTCAGTGTAGCGGTCAAATACAATGTAGTAAGGAACTCGCAAAATCCGCTCATAAACTTCCCATTTGGTCGGTGGTTGGTTTATTTCCCGCAGAGTTTGTCCTAAGTCTTCTTTTTCAGTACCAGGAGAAAGCAATTCTACCACTACAAAAGGAGCAACTCCTTCTTGCCAAATGACATAACTCAGACGCAAGTTTTGCTGTTCGTAGAGACGCGAAACTCCCACAGCAGCAAACCAGTCCGGGCGTTTGTACCACAGTGTATGCCGGAGGTCATAATAAAGGTTTAAGTCAGTGGCAACAAATACCTCCTCTGCTGGATAGTTAGGTGGACAGAAGGTTTCGCGCAGAAGTTGGGGTTGAAAAAGGTGAAATTCGTCAGGCAAACCAGAGTCCTCCGGGTATTCACTGGGAAGATCATACATGGTGGGTAGGGTTTCTTTTGCAGGACGAGGCGGGTCTGTTTGGTACATAAGGGAAATCTTGACCGACTAACTTTACTTATTATGTCAATCTAATAAATAAAATATCAATCTAATAGCATTTATCTCTAAAATCTTCTAAGATTTTAAATCCATATTCACCAGAATTTTTTATCGTTTAATCTCGTTATTAATCCCTTGCAAAATACAACTATTTATTTCGTTATCAAAGTAAGCAATATTTTTTATATAACTAACATAAATAGTATTGTGAAGCTGTTAAAGATACGCAAAACATATTAAATATATGAACACAAAGCCCTCTAAAATAGAAAGAGATGAAATACTTAAGTGGTTGAATCGTAACCGCCAGATGTTATTAGATTTGTATAAAAATCAATATATCGCTTACAATACAAATGGAATAATTGCTCATAGCGAAAACTTACGAGAAGTTTTAGCATTAGCTAATGCTGCAAAACAGCCTTTTTTAATTTATCTAGTTCCGCGTCGCACTGCTTCTATAGAAATTTTACCAATTCGCTTCCGCACCGTTGCTCGCCATGATTGGCAACCAAATTATAGCGTATTTTTAAAACACGGAGATATAGAATCTAATACAACAATGTTAGTAGATTCTGGTGCTGAATTAAGTTTAATTTCATTAAAAGTTGGTCAAGATTTAGGCTATGCTTTGGCTGATTCAGAATCAACTTTGTTGGCAGAAACTATAGGTGGCAGAGTTGAGTATGTTTTACGTAATGTCGAAATGACAATTGATGAACATAATTTTATTACTCCTGTCGCCTGGTTACAAACCAATACAGGCGGAGAACAATTGCTTTTAGGGCGAGAAGTTGTATTTGATAAATTTAATATTGAATTTAGACAAGCTGAGGAGCAAATTATTTTTACATGGCGTGAAGATTTGAAATCATAAATTATCCAAGTATTGTGGAGTGGGCAACATGAGCGCGATATAAACTGGGCGCTCATGTTGCCCACCCCACAGGAGTTAATTGGATATTTTTTTATTTGTCAGTCCCTTAGCGATCGCGCAGCGTGTCGGAAAGACTACCGATGTTTTCGTAGCTGTGGGGTCACTGAAATCTTGTACCCTACCGGAAGCTGACGCAACAGTGAAGGTCGATTTTATCCTCAACAACCAACTTTAGATGTTGCTTTCCAGCTAATTTACAACTCTTCTGCTTGAGGAAGCGGGAAGATTTCACCCGCCAAGTATGCTTGAAAGTGCTTTTGGAAGTATAACCAGGAAGTCATATCTTCGCCATCTATCAATGCTTTTGGGGCTTTTTTATATAGAGGAATACGATTATTAATTTCGTCTTGCAGCACTGGGGGCAGTTCTGTTAAACCATTGACTTTGCTGCCAACAGCACTGTAGATAAGTTGACCGGGGCGATCGCCCATTTTCATCCAAGGAAGCCATTGACCAATCCGATCCCAACTCAGTTTGAGTTGAGAAACTGAGGAGAGTGCTGGGTTGAATAAATCTGCGGTTGGGACTGTTAATTTAAACAATTCCGCTGCCTGATAAATTGGATTAGGGCTATATTCAGCAAATTTGGGATCGTCTGCTAAGGGATTAGGGTAATGGGGAAATATATCAAAAACGAAGGTTGTGCTGTCACCATCTATTTGTGCGGGAAAATTTCCCTCAAACCTTCCCTGCACGGGATTATTAGCAACGTGAATCACCGGAACTGTCTCGCCTGTCCAAGGATTCTCCCATTTGGATAAAACCTCATCTGTTTTTGGATTGAGGTAATAAGTTAGTTCCCTAGAAGTAAAATCCCAGCTACCTTCTGCTGTGGGAATACATCGGCTAACACTCAATCCCAGGATTTTAAACAGGAGTTGTCTTTTCTCACCGGGGATAAAAGCGTAAATTTTACCTTTCCAAATCAGGAAAGTAGATTCGCTAGGATCGAGGGAAGAACGAGTTTTAACCCAGTGCTGGGCTTCAAGTTCTTGGATTTGGGCAACCATCTAAAGCATCCTTTGTGTTTGGATAACAAAAGAATAAGCTATCAGCATTCAAGTTGCATCTTTGTCATTTGTCAAAAACTAATGCCCCATGCCCTAGAACCGCGCTACACAAATCTAGTCCGAAAGGAGTAACTCGATCAACTGCGATCGCAGATTTGCACAGTATTTGTTCCACAGTTTAAAGGAAAAGGGGCAGAAGCATAAAAACTACTTAGGAAACTCCAAGGAATAAATTATACAATATTGTGGGGTGGGCAACATGAGCGCCCAGTCCATAATATGGCTCTCGTGTCGCCCACCCCACAAGAGTTAATTGAATATTTTTTGTCAGTCCCTTAACTCTTTCGCCCAGTCCCCAATGCCCAAATCAATTAAACTGGTTCAGAAAATTGCTCATCCAGACGGCGAAACAAAAACACCCAAAGTGGTAGGGAACTATTAATCGCAATCAGTCGCACTAAATGACCCGTTGTCACAATTTCAACATTATGATTCAATGCTAGAGAAACCAGGATCATTTCTGCCGATCCTCCTGGTGCTGTGACTAGCAGACAGGTTAACCAATCCCAAGAGGTTAATTGCATCGCAAGTATAGCAGCGATCGCTCCAGCTACAAGGGTCATGCCTACAGATATCAAGGCATAGCCAACAGTCTGCTTTTTAAAGTTGGGTTTATCTCCCCAATATTCACCAATAGTAATTCCCAAGAGCATTTGACCCAATAAGTTAATTAAGGGCGGCGGACTAAAGCTAATATCACCCACAAAAGGCAGCGAATGTAGCAAAGGATTAAACCCGATGCCAATCAACAATGCACCAAAGAAATCACCAGCAGGAATTTTAAACAATATTGCTGGATAAACTACTAATCCAGTGATTAACAGTACTAACAAGAGTAATTCTAGTTGAGATGGATCGACATTGAGCCAAGTACTGTTGATTGAGAGTGTTTGGGGATAGTAACTACCAGCTGATGTCCTAGCGATGAAGGGAATTAGAACAACTACAGAGGTGACGCGAATCGCCTGAACTAGGGCAACCAAGCTAACATTTTTATTGTAATCAGCGGCGATCGCTGCCATAATTCCCACACCACCTGGGACAGTAGCCAGCATTGCAGTCAATAGGTTGGTTTTGCTGATGCGGGAGTAAATGTAACCAATACAGCTACCACTCAGCAGCAGAAACAAGGTAAGAAAAATAAAAATGGGAATACCAGAAGCAACACTAGCTAGATTCGCGTGGGTATTGGAAGCACCAACAGTTAAGCCGACAAGTGCCATTCCGACTTTTCTAGCAGTGCGGTTAGGTTGGGGGGAATATTGATAAAGAATTCGACACCCTTGAAGAACCAGTGTACCAGCGGCAATCCCCCCGAATATCCAGGCAATCCTGCCAATTTGGAACTTGGCAAGGAGTAAACCCAGAGGTAATGCCAGAAGCATTTCCAAGATCAGGACAATTAGTTGCTTTCCAAATAACTGCTGTTTGGTAACAATAGGATTTTCATGAGTATGTTCTTCCAGGTTGGGAGTCACACTTGGGCTTTGATTCATCTATACAAGCTTTTCTATTAATTTAACTGATGTACTCAAACTAATGCGATCGCACAAGATACAGCAGTTTGCTTGCTTTTTAAGTTAGGTACAAAATGCAAAACTCACGCATTAGATATAAAGAGTTTCTACCTCCTGACTCCAAACCCGTAACTTTGTACTTTATGCAAAAGAAAACTGCTGTAACTAGTAGTCTGTCAAATTAACAATGCCACAGTCTACTAAGTCTAAATTTATCGCCTGTTCCATTCAAACAATAATTTTTATATTTTATATATAAAGGATAGGGGTACGACGGCTGTTGTACCCCTACAAACAATTAGACATCTCCAGAAATTAAAGATGCGTTACCCAGAACCCTTGTAGAGACGTAGAAGTGCTACGTCTCTACGTTCTTTTTCGGAGATGTCTATTAGTATTCCTTTCAATGGTTCAGCCGTTTAATCTTCATCAAGGGCTGGGAAAGCTTCTTCAAGCTGCCACAACCGATCTTTATTTTCAACAAACCAAATACGAGTTTCTGGAGTTAATTTACTCCAAATGACTTCAACGGGGATGTGAGGAGATGCATACTGGTACTGCTGACCAAGTAATTTGAGATTATCCGCTACATCATGGGGAATTCCGAATTGTTCCCAGTCAACTGTGATATTTCTTCCCGAAACTCCAGCTGTGGGGTCGAAAACCAATTGTGCCGATCTGACTAAATCAGCAAAGTGTTTCGGTTTGAGTTTGGTGATTTCCTGAAGTTGGAGTGATTCGTTATACTCTTGAGACATGATCGCCGCAGTGGTAAAGATTATTGGTGTATTGAACTTACTGCCAGAGATTTCTATCCCAATATTTTTTAGTTTAGCGCAGAGCCTCAGTTAATCATTTTCGATTAGAACTGTGACAGATGCGATCGCAATCAACATTTCGTCATTTTTATCATTAAGTTCGGGAATAGCCCGCCCTTGAACTACCATCCCCCCAGATTCTACGATGAGAGTTTTTCGACCAAATGGTAGAACCGCGAGTACCTCTTCTTCCCTCACTTGTTCGGGGTATGGCACTGCTACCTGAACTTCTATAATCATTTCATTGGGATGACTTAAACCTGCAACTTCCCAAACACCAGGTAAAGCATTGTGAGCGATCGCATTACGTACTGCCCTAGATGCTGCTACTGTTGGTTCTTGTCCATGTTGATCTATTCCCATCCCCATTTCAATAATCAACCGTTTACGTGCCATTGCTACCTCAGGTAAATTCCAATACTTGTCGGGTTTTGGTGAAAAGGGTAAGGTGGGGCCCCTCTGGGGATAAGGGGCGGGGGAAAGGGGAAAGAAAAAACCTTTAACCTTTACCCCAAACCCAATTCCGAGTTAAAAATCCACAGAGCGAGCAGTATTGAGGTAAATTCCGCATTTTTCACCAAAAAAGGCAGAAGCTAGAGAAGCCAATTGGTAGAACACCGCATTATCTGACCAAATCAGAGATTTGGTGTTCTGCAAAACGCTCTCTATTAGAAGCTTCCCAGTGGGGAACATACACTTGTCAGCTACTTCTGCTGCTGCCTTCTGACGTGCTTTAGATAATATGCTGCAAGCGACTCAGGCGTTCTGAGTAACTTTTCATCACCTGTAGGGCAAACACGGGTGTTTCCTGAACGGCAAAGAGAAACCCTTCCCGATCGAGGAAACCTAGCTTGCTATCCACCTTGGCAATAGCTGAGTAAGTTCTATCTTCTACTCCTACAAGTACCCCGGCACCAAAAACTTCGCCCGTTTCAATGGTTTCTACAATCTTGCCATTGACTAATATATCTACCTCTCCTTCGAGAATGCCGTACATTTCATCACCAGGCTGTCCTTCTTCAAAGATGACTTGGCCTGCCGAAAATGCTTTAGGATCGGGTTGTTTTTGAAAGATACTGACTGTTACCACAGGACTTAGCATTTAGAGCAACCCCAAAATTCTTTGTTTTTAAACGAAACTTTTAGATAGCTTTAGGCGAACCCAGAAAAGTATACTACTTTCTGTTGATTAACTTTCAACCTCCGCAAAATTCCTGATTTAGTCCCCTGACTTTTCACCTCATCTAGCAATCCATCTGAAATTTTTAATTTTTAATTGTTAATGTGGGGTGGGCGTCTCGCCCGCCCAGTAAGCAAAGGCGCTCATGTTGCACACCCACAACATTGAATAATTTATTTATTGGAAGTGTCTAAAGCGGAAATCTGGGCACATACTCAAAAGTCAAGTGATATTTTTCCTTGCTTTCTTGTCTTGGTGAATTTTGAGGATTTATTTCTCCAAAGGCTTTAGTTTCAAAGGATACAGTGGTTCAGAACCATTTAATTGCCAAATTCTAAATACCAATACAGCCGCTAAAGTTAGCCATACACAAGAAAATGATAAAGTCATTCCCGCTACAGGATTAGTTTGCCAATAAATTGCCGTCACTATTACAGCAGATAACCAAGGGCCTAAAATAACGACAGGAACAGCTGCCCCTAATCTCCGTTCTACAGTAAAAATCGTATTCCAGGTATCTCCTAAAGCCAGATGTACCACAAACAAAATTAAAGGTAGCACTAAAAACTGGTGATTCATTTGCTGCCAAACTAATACAGAAGAAATTACCCGCAGAATGGCAATTATCATCCAAACTATAGGAAATGCTAAAGGTGGAGGAGACCATCTTGGTCTGATTACCTGGTCATAAGTCTGACGAGAACGGGTATTATCTAAAAGAGAAAAAATTCGGGAGCGGATACTCAATAATGCAAAAAATAATCCCGTCAATAAAGTACTAAACCAGCTAGAAAAATAAGAATTTTTATCAATCAATATTACTAATTTTTCCATAACCAGTAACACGAAAATCATGACTAATATTTGTAGGATAGTTCCTAGTGTATAAACTAAAACTGCCCTGACATCTAATTCTTGTGTAGTAGCTATGAATGTATTTGGAGACTTTTGTTGATTAAGAGTTTTTACTCCCATCACTGTATTGACAAAGTTTTCAAGTATTCCCGTATTATTGAATTTATTCATAATTAAGAGATTGGGACTAGTTGGTAATTAGCAGTAATCAGTCATTATATGATGTCTAATAGCTAAAAATAATTTTTTTAGGCTCTTTTAACGTCAGCGTTTTTGAAGAAGAATTCAGGAGCGGAGCCGGAGATGCTCCGCCTCCGGTCAGAATCAAGACGCTCAAATACTCGCTAACGTCTCCCTTTGGGAAAAGACCACCAAATCTAGGATTTGGATGGGGCTTTAAACCCGTTTATTCATCCACCAGCCGCACAGAATTCAGAATGAATTCTGGCTCCTGACTCCTGAATTCTGTTTCGATAAGTTGCGAATCTAATGTAGAGTTTTTTATAAGTGATATTTAGGAAAAAACGTGGAATTTCAGAAGTTATTGTATATTTTTACTCTAGTAAAGATTGCTACGTTCACTCTGGGTGTACCTGTATTTGCTCAAATCACACAGACTATCTCCAATTCTTCACAGTCGAGTTGTCGTGCAACTAAAGTAGATACTCCAATTTTTCAAGACCCTTCAACATCATCGAAGGCTATCAGAATATTGTCAGCAAAAACAAAGATTAATTTAGCATATATACCAGCTAGTGGAGATAGATTTGTCAGAATCAAATCTCCGACTTCAGGATTTATTCAAACTGCTGTGCTGACATTTTGTCAGACGAATAACAACGCTCAAAACCTATGGACTAAACCTACTATTGGCAGTGCATGTCGGCAAATTGTACAGCCTGTAACTTTACTTCGCCAACCAAGTACAAAAGGAGCTTTTATTACAACACTTAATCCCAACGCAGTCGTGTTTGTAAACTTGGTTACAGGTAATAGAGTTAAGTCATATAAATCTGAAAATTACATTTGGGTAGAAATCGACCTTTCCAGAAGTTTCCCTGGAGAGTTGTCTGGTAATGGTTGGATAGCCAATACTGACTTAGTAAATACTCCCGGATTAAGCAATCTGGCTTATTGTAGCTAGTAGCTTATTTTACTCAGTGTCTCCAACCGACAAGAGTTTTTCCATGCGCTTTATTTGCGCCTTCGACTGCACAGCAATAGCCTTAACATTTTTCAGTATTTGCTATCTGCAACACAAAACAAGTGCCTTTATGACAATCTTTCGGCTCAACACTTGTAACCTGTTAAAAGATTAATGATTAAAACAATAGTTATCTTTTTCACCATTGGACTAATTATTGTTGGGATTTTAGTCAATCCCATTCTAGTTAAAAGGCGAAGAAACCGTCTCAAACATCGTCCTTTTCCTCCCCTTTGGAGTGCCATTATTGAGAATAATCTTCCTATTTATCCTTGTCTTTCTCCCGATGAAATTAGACGACTTCAGGGACATATTCAAGTGTTTTTAGCAGAAAAGCAATTTATTGGCTGTAGAGGATTACAAGTTACAGAAGAAATGAAACTTACCCTTGCGGCTGTTGCCTGTTTACTCCTACTTAATGAACGTGGGCAGTACTTTCCTAGACTTCGTTCAATTCTAATGTATCCCAATGCTTATTTTGTTCAGGAAACGACTGCTATTGGAAATTATGTTGTTGAAGAAAGGCGTGTGGCAAGATTAGGCGAATCGTGGACAACTGACCAAGTAGTAGTATCTTGGGAACAAGTGAAACAAGACACTGCCAACTGGAGGGATGGACGTAACGTTGTACTTCATGAATTCGCCCATCAGTTGGATCAAGAGGATGGTAAAGCTGAGGGAGTTCCTATATTGCAACATAACTCAGACTATCCTATTTGGTCAAAGGTGATGACAGAAGCATATCAGCAACTTTGTAACGATCTTCTACAAGGCGTAAAGACGGTAATGGATAGCTATGGCGCAACAAATCCCGCAGAATTTTTTGCCGTGGCGACTGAGACATTCTTTGAAAAACCGCACCAATTGTTGTCCAAGCATCCGGCACTTTATGAGCAATTACAACGTTACTATAAATTAAATCCTGTGCAATGGGTTTAAACTACAACAGATTGCAAGTCAATAAATGTAGGGACGCAATAAACATATTGCGTCCCCTATTAAGTCAATACAGTTCAGATAGAGCAACAAAACCCTGATGTAGAGACGCGATTTATCGCGTCTTCAAAAACCAATTATCTACACCAATAACCCTTAATTAAACCGTATTGGGTTATGCTTGAATGATGAAGTCGGAGGCAGTCAGAGTAGGCTTACCAGTCAGTTGTGCAAATTGACCGCCACTGCCGAAACCAGCTGCGCTACCATTTTGATTGTATAGTAATTGCCCAGTTGCAGGGTCGTAGATAACTACAGCATTACTAACTGCTCCTAAACTAGTGATTTGAAAATCACTGGCGTTACTAAAACCCGTTCCTACAACAGAAGTAATGGCATTAAAAGTGGTCTTATCTAGGACAATCTTATCACCTTCGGAGTGATTGAAGTCAGCGATCGCATCAATACCCACAGCAGCGCTAGTAAAAGCAGCATTGGTGTTGTAGATAAAAGAGTCAGCACCTATACCACCCACAAGAGTATCATTGCCTTGCCCACCAATGAGGAGATCATTACCAGCACCACCCCGCAGCAGGTCATCACCACTTTTCCCATCGATGATGTCATTGCCCCCTTGACCATTAATCACATCGTTAGAGTTATCAAAACCGACGATGTTATTGTTCAATTCATTGAGGAAAGTAACGGTGTTTGTGTTGAAAATGCTAGTTGGAGTAGAGTTGGCATTCATTACATCAAAGCTGTCGCTCACACTGGCTTGTCCGTCAAATATGATATTACCGATGGCGGATTGTGTTGTCGATGCGGCTAAGTTCTCCAGGTTTTCTAACTGAAAGTTTTGTAACGTGACTTTGGTATTAGCCACATCTTCAAAGGTGACTTCTAAATCATTGCCATTTTGAGTTAATTGCAGATTTCTCGCAGTCAGACCAGCCCCAATAAATTGCAAGGTATCTACTTTGGCAATCACCACAGATGAGGGGTTTGAGCTAGTACCTACACCACCAAAATCGCTGATGATGTCATTGCCATTGTTTTTTCGGGTAATAAAGATGTCATTGCCAGTTGTACCATTAATAACTCTGGGTTTAACTATGCCACTAATAACAAAGTCAAATGGGCTTTCATCACTATCGTTGTTGCCTAAAATCAGAGTGCCACTATAAGTGCCAGGTGTAGTGGTGTTGAGTGCCACCGATATAGTCGTGGAAGCATTAGCAGCCACACTCGTTGGAAGAGTCCCAACTAAACTAAATCCATTGGGAAGCTGAAGATTACTCAGGTTGAGTGCGGCTGTACCAGTGTTCTTGATAGTAAAGGTTTTGGTCAAGGTATTACCAACGGTGACATCACCAAAGTTAATCGCAGTAGTGCTGCCATCTGCAATATCAACTGTGCCGTTGAGAACTTGAATTTCTGGAGTAGGAACAGGCTTAACTGTGCCACTGATAGCAAAGTCAAAGGGGCTTTCATTACTATCGTTGTTGCCTAAAATCAGAGTGCCACCATAAGTGCCTGGTGTAGTGGTGTTGAGTGCCACCGATATAGTTGTGGAAGCATTAGCAGCCACACTCGTTGGAAGAGTCCCAACTAAACTAAATCCATTGGGAAGCTGAAGATTACTCAGGTTGAGTGCGGCTGTACCAGTGTTCTTGATAGTAAAGGTTTTGGTCAAGGTATTACCAACGGTGACATCACCAAAGTTAATCGCAGTAGTGCTGCCATCTGCAATATCAACTGTGCCGTTGAGAACTTGAATTTCTGGAGTAGGAACAGGCTTAACTGTGCCACTGATAGCAAAGTCAAAGGGGCTTTCATTACTATCGTTGTTGTTTAAACTAAAGCTGCCACTATAGGTGCCTGGTGTAGTGGTGTTGAGTACCACCGATATAGTCGTGGAAGCATTAGCAGCCACACTCGTTGGAAGAGTCCCAACTAAACTAAATCCATTAGGAAGCTGAAGATTACTCAGGTTGAGTGCGGCTGTACCAGTGTTCTTGATAGTAAAGGTTTTGGTCAAGGTATTACCAACGGTAACATCACCAAAGTTAATCGCAGTAGTGCTGCCATCTGCAATATCAACTGTGCCGTTGAGAACTTGAATTTCTGGAGCAGTAACGCTAATGTGCGGAGCTTCGTATGCGCCAATGTCAATCAATGCAGTACCATTGCCATCACCATCTTGAATAATGTTTGTACTGATGCCATTGAAAAGACTAGAACCAGCATCAATCGCAGCACTTCCAGGTTTAAGCGCAAAATTCTTTCCAGCAGCATTCACAAATTGAGGATCTCTACCCAAAATATTCTGTAACCCTGTGGCGTTTGGATTACTTGAAGCTTGGAAGGCATTAGAGTTATAAACAAGGTTGCGATCAAAGGTTATATCTGTGGCGTATTTGATCACATTGGCTTTTTGATTGTCGCTTGCATATAGAATGTTGTTGTTGACACGTACATTATCTGAGTAAGAAACACCAATCTCTCCAGAATTTGTAAGAACACGGCTATTTTGGTAGGCCGTGTTATTAACAACGTCTACATTAATCCCTTTAAAAACGTCAATGCCAGAGCTACCATTGTTGTAGACTATGTTATTTGCAATTAATGCCTTACCTGTATAAGGTACACCGCCTTTAGCCTGCATAGTGGTATCAAGCATAATACCGTGCCCTTCGGTGATTTTACCAGCTACATGCCACGGAACAAGACTTTGATTATCGTAGACAATGTTATCTCGAAAAATCATTCTGTAGTCAGTAGTATTGTTATCTAAATTAAAACTGCGAAGAGCAGTAATTCCCTGATTACCATAAGGCGAATACCAAGCGTTTCCTGACACAACATTTTTCTCAACAGTGATGTAGTCTGCATCACTGATAGCAATACCTCCACCAGGAAAGTTACTAACTGTGTTACCAGTGATGACAATGTGATGAGGATTAGTACCACCCGCTCCCTGGCTATTTGTCCAAGGTGCTACATAAATTCCATTAGCAGTAGTTAAGGTGTTACTCAGGTTATTTTTCTGTTGTAAGGCATAGTCTAGAGTGATGTTTTCCCGATTGCCTTCAAAGGTAAGTCCTTCAACCCGCACATAGGACGAACTAAATATATTCATCCCACTTGCCGTTGTTTTTATCTTAGGCGTAGCTCCTGGATAAGCTTTGATTGTTGTCCAGTTGTTTGGTGAGCCATTTTTGTTAAAAAGCGTAAATCCTTTGTCATAAGTTCCGTTCATGACATAGAGTGTGTCACCTGTTTGCAGTTGAGACACGGCTTTTGTCAGAGTGCGAAATGCATTTTGTTCGTTTAAACCATTACTTCTATCATTGCCTGTTCCAGAAACGTAGTATGTTGTGCCAGCCATTTATTTTCTCCGAATGTGTGTAAGGGAAATTGATTGCTAATACACTCTCAGCAACTTTCTTCGTTTGCTAAGTAGTTATTTGAATAGGCAATCTGTTTGGACTGTTAAAGACAGTCACAGTTGTCCGATCGCGACCTGAAATCGCATCAGTTATAGAAACACTGTTGTAAAACTGAAAAATTTTCTCTTGTCAACCATTGATGGTTGAAGCAAGGGTATTGATACCGTCAATCGTCAGAGTTTTGTTGAAGGTGATCGGACGATTAGCGCGTAGTTACTTCATTTATAGATTGGTCATCAGATATTGTCTGATTAGCAAGACTAGAGTCGAATTGAATCGTATCCTCATCTGTAGTAGCTGCGATCGCTACTCTCTATAAAATCTAGACTCCGGTTTTTCACACTGCATCAAAAATAATCTTTCAAAAATGCCCGAAATATATTTCGGACAAGGATGATGAGAACTAAAATCGCGGAACTTGCGAGCAATGTGGGACTCGTTGGAAGAGTACCAACCAAACTAAATTCTTCGATAAGTTGAAGATTATTCAGATTGAGTGCAGGTGTAGTAGTATTATTGATGGCAAAGGCTTTACTTATTAGGGTGTTACCAACTATGGTGTCACCAAAATTAACCCCGGTAGTACTGCCATCTGCAATCTCAACTGTGCCATTGAGAGCTTGAATTCCTGGGGTAGGAACTTGGTATGTACCAAGATGAAGGTATGCACCCAGATCAACTGCTGCAATGCCAGTACCATTACCAGTGATGCTATTGAAAGCATTTGAGCCAGCATTGATCGCGGGACTTCCAGGTTTGAGCGCAAAATTACTTTGAACCGCATTAACAAATTGGGGATCTTTACCCAAAATATTCAGCAACCCTGTGGCCCTTAAATTATCTGAAGCTTGAAATATGTTGGAGTTATAAACAAGGTTGCGATCAAAGTTTACATTTGTAGCGTACTTGATGGAATTGGCATTTTGATTGTTGCCTGCATACAAAATGTTGTTGTAGACACGTACACTATCTGAGTAAGAAACACCAATTTCTCCATTATTTGTGAGAACACGACTATTCTGATAGGCTGTGTTGTTAATAACATCTACATGATTAGCCTTGAAAACATTAATACCAGAACTACCATTATGGTAAGTTATGTTATTTGCAATTAATGCCTTACCTGTATAAGGTACACCACCTTTAGCCTGCATAGTGGTGTCAAGCATAATACCGTGCCCTTCAGTTATTTTACCTGCTGCATACCACGGAATCAGACTTTGATTATCGTAGACAATGTTACCTCGAAAAATCATCCTGTAGTCAGTAGTATTGTTATCTAAATTAAAACTACGAAGAGCAGTAATTCCCTGATTACCATAAGGCGAATACCAAGCGTTTCCTGACACAACATTTTTCTCAACAGTGATGTAGTCTGCATCACTGATAGCAATACCTCCACCAGGAAAGTTACTAACTGTGTTACCAGTGATGACAATGTGATGAGGATTAGTACCACCTACTCCCTGGCTATTTTTCCAAGATGCTACATAAATTCCATTGGCAGTAGTTAAGGGGTTACTCAGGTTATTTTTCTGTTGTAAGGCATAGTCTAGAGTGATATTTTGCCGATTGCCCTGAAAGGTAAGTCCTTCAATCCGCACGTAGGATGAACTAAATATATTCATCGCACTTCCCGTTGTTATGATCTTAGGCGTAGCTCCTGGATAGGCTTTGAGTGTTGTCCAGTTGTTTGGTGAGCCATTTTTGTTAAATATCATCCCTACGTTATCGTAAGTCCCATTCATGACAAGGATTGTGTCGCCTGCTTTCATCTGAGGAAGGTAAACTGCTTTGGCTATTGTGCGGAAGGGAGTTGTCGTAGTCAAGCCATTGCTATTATCATTGCCTGTTCCAGAAACGTAGTATGTTGTGCCAGCCATCTGTTTACTTCAAATGTGTATAAGGTGAATTGGTAGTACACTCTCAACAACTTTTTTCAGTTGCTAAGTAGTTATTTGAATAGGTCATCTATCTGAACTGTTAAAGACAGTCATAGTTGTCCGATCGCAACTTAAAATTGCATCAGTTCTAGAAACACTGTTGTAAAATTGAAATTTTTTTCCTGGCTACCTTGATGCTTAGGGGTATTAATACCGTCAATCGTCAGGGTTTTGTTGAGGGTAATCGGACGATTAGTAGGTAGATGCTTCGTCTTTAGGGTTGTTGTTAAACATCGCCTGATTAACAAGGCTGGAACAAGGCAAATTGAATTGTATCTTCATCTGTTTGCAAGCCAGTTTTACCATCTGCTATATTTGATATGGCAATGATATTTGGCATAATAATTCTTCTGAACTTTATCCGTTGTTTTAGGTCAGAAAGTTGCCAAATTAGCATGGTAAAATGCACCCCAAACTGATAACTGGGGATTTAAAGTTATAGTGGTTAAAGTTAAATTGGTTGAAACTTTAGTAAGTTGACCCCTTAAGTTAAGGGAACTAATGTAACAACTTAGTCGAACCTGTTCTAAGCGGTGTAACTGAGCCTTGTGAACTTAGTTAAAAGTAACCTTTACAAATAGTAGTTGTTATCAGTAAATGCCCGGAATGTAGTAAGATTTTTTACAACAAAAGCCAAAATACTATGGAAGTATCTGGCGGAGTCCTGCTAATTTCCAGAGTGATATGAGTATAGAAAGCTCTTTGTGCGAGGATTTGATGAAGTTGATCTAAATCTTTTTAAAGAAGCGATGCCTTTGGCAAGCTACGCCTGGAGACTGAAGAAGAATGATTAATAACTCATACCCCCTAACTCAGCACGTTCATCAATCTTTGAGATAGTTTGGTTTGATGACGCCAATTTACTTAATCTTCATAATATGAACACTGAAATCAAGTCCAGCATACCTGTTGCTTTAACCATTGCTGGTTCAGATAGCGGTGGTGGTGCAGGAATTCAAGCTGATTTACGCACCTTTGCTTTTCACTGTGTCCACGGTACTAGTGCCATAACTTGTATCACGGCACAAAATACTCTAGGAGTGAGGAGGGTTGATGCCATGCCAAGAGAGGCTGTTGTGGCGCAAATTCAGGCAGTAGTTGAGGATATTGGCGTACAATCTGCCAAAACGGGTATGTTGCTTAATCAGGAAATTATCTTTGCTGTGGCCCAGCAAGTGGAGGCTTTACAAATCAAGAATCTAGTTGTTGATCCAGTAATGGTGTCACGTACAGGGGCACAATTGATTGATGATGATGCAGTGAAGACTCTGTGCCATACCCTCATTCCTAAGGCGGTTATAATCACGCCTAATCGCTATGAAGCCCAGATTTTGAGCGGTTTACAAATTAATTCTTTGGAGGATATGCAGAAGGCCGCTGAAATTATTCACAAGACCTTAAGGACGAAGGCTGTTTTAGTCAAGGGTGGAGGTATGCAGGGAGACTTGCGTGGTGTTGATATCTGGTTTGATGGGGACAAGTTGGAAGTTTTGACTTGCCAGCAAGTAGAGACAAAAAATACCCACGGTACTGGTTGTACACTATCGGCTGCGATCGCTGCTAATCTAGCTAAGGGAAAAGACTTGTGGCAAGCAGTGCAACAGGCGAAGGAGTACGTAACTACTGCACTCACTTACGCCCTAGATATTGGCGAAGGGCAAGGCCCTGTAGGACACTTCTTTCCATTATTGGGACTGGGGGCTAGGGACTAGGGACTGGGGATTAGAGAAAAGTTTTCTTAGTACCTAATACCCAATACCTAATACCTAATCCCCAATCCCCAATCCCCAATAAAAAATCTTTGCCCTTTCGGCATTTTTCTATTATTCTTGGGCATAGTTTGAGGGCTGACTATCTCTGTTAGCATCTCTGTACGATCTAATTACCTTGACTTTTAATACCAACCCCCCAATGCGAACAACCATAGGTTCTGTTCACAGAAATTCGCCAATACCGACTACTCAAGCCTACCCTCCCTCTGTACCACTATCTGTATATAGGGAATTGTCAACAGAGTTGCAAGCAGCACAGGCGAGGCTAAATGCACTCACCACCCAAAATCAGCAATTGGCACAAGAAAATCAACTATTGCGCCAAGAAATTACCAAAGTAGTTGAATCTTTTTCCCGTTTGCAAAATTTTGTGGATTCCCATACTACACCCACTTATCATCAAGCTACCCAAGCTTCTGGTGACTTTCAAAGTGCCGCCAAACAACCAGTAGCACGAACGCGTCCACGTCAGCAGGTTGCTCGTTCGCGTCCATCTGTATCCAAAGCCCCACCTGAAAAAAGTCGCCGCCAAACCTTTCCTACACCTGCAACGGAAATAAATTTCCCCATACCAGAACCAGTTTTTATAGAAGAGCAACAAGTAGGTTATTATTATTCCACTACTGAGCCAGATGCCAAGGGAATCAATGGTTGGTGGTTAATTATCACCATCTTGTTAATTATGCTGACTGCCTTTAGTGCTGGATATTTCGTTGTGCGTCCCTTGTTTGAACATCAGAAACGTTAGTTGACATTCCCACAGTCAGCAGCAGTAGCAGGCTTTCGGGCTATTATGCAATTTGTCTGCACTCACTCTCTAAATATCCGAACAAATCTGCTAAATGGCGGAGTTGATATATTATTGGGTTATAAAAGCTACATAAAATGCTAAATTGACAGCAACTTACTTATGTTAGAACTTCAAAGATTATCCAAATAAATCCTTGCTGGTTCTCATATCCCAAACCCTCAAGCAAAGCATCTATGATTTTAAAAAAGTGGTAATTATTACATATCTTTTAGGAAAAGCACTGCTGGTTACAGCTTCAGACAGCGGATCTGGTTAGATATATAAACGAAGCTAGTAGAAGTCAGGAGTTAAGAAGATGAAAAAAGTAGAAGCTATTATCCGCCCATTTAAGCTAGATGAGGTAAAAATCGCCTTAGTTAACGCTGGTATTGTTGGCATGACTGTTTCTGAAGTTCGAGGGTTCGGACGGCAGAAAGGTCAAACTGAACGGTATCGCGGTTCTGAGTACACCGTTGAATTTCTGCAAAAACTCAAAGTGGAAATTGTAGTTGACGATAATCAGGTTGATATGGTGGTAGACAAAATTATTGCTGCTGCCCGCACTGGTGAAATCGGCGATGGTAAAATTTTCATCTCGCCTGTTGAGCAGGTGATTCGGATTCGTACTGGCGAAAAAAACACAGAAGCAGTTTAAAAAAGTTAGGAGTTAAGAGTTAAAAGTTATTAGTCAGGAGTAATGAATCAAGATTTAGCAAAATTCATAACTCCTAACTCTTGTGCAGATGCGATTAATTAATCGCGTCTCTCCTAACTCTTATATAGACGCGATTAATCGCGTCTCTCCTAATTATTAACTCTCTCCAACTGTGGAAGTAAAGCTGTAAAAGCCTTGCCTCGATGGCTAATTGACCTCTTTAACTCCCGTGTCATCTCGGCAAAGGTCAATTGCAACTCTTGCACATAAAAAATTGGATCGTAGCCAAAACCACTATCTCCACGAGGCGCATGGAGAATTTCGCCGTGGCAAACCCCTTCAGATTGTAATACGATCGCACCATCAGGACGAGCGATCGCTACTGCACAGACAAATTGTGCTTGTCGATTTACCTCGTTGCCTAATTCTTTCAATATCCTAGCAATCCGTTCTGAGTCGGTTTTGGCGTAACGTGCAGAATAAACTCCTGGTGCGCCATTTAGAGCATCTACTTGCAAACCTGAATCATCAGCAATTGCCCAGTTTCCGGTAGCTTTAGCAATTTGTGACGCTTTCAGACAAGCGTTAGCGGCAAAAGTTTCGCCCGTCTCTTCAATGTCTAATTCTTCAGGTTTGAGGGTTAATTCCCAACCAGAATTTTCCAGATAAGCCTGCATTTCCCGCAGCTTACCTGGGTTTCCTGTGGCTACTACAAGTAATTTGGTCATTGGTAATTAGTCATTGGTCATTAGTCATTATTCATTTACCAAGGACTAATGACTAATAATTAATTTTACTCTGCCCAGTGTTTCGCCCAAGCAAGAGTTTGATGCACTTGCTCAATTGTTGGGGCTTCGCAATATAGCCGTAAAACTGGCTCAGTCCCGCTAAAGCGAATCATTAACCAGCTTTTATCTGCAAGGCGGTACTTGTAGCCGTCAATTGTTTGACAATCAATCACTGCTTTCCCTGCAATTTCCGTTAAGGGTTGGGTTTGCAGTTGTTGCAAAAGACGCGATCGCACTTCCATACTTGCTAAGGGTAAATCAATGCGATCGTAAGCTGAGATAAACCCTGTTTTTTTCTGTAAGTAGCGATAATATTCACCTAAATCCAAACCAGATTCGACGATCGCCTCTAGGACGTACAATGCTGACAGCAGGGCATCACGTTCGGGAATATGACTGCCATAGCCAATTCCTCCAGATTCTTCGCCACCCAGCAACACTTTTGCTGCTAACATTCTGTCAGCAATATATTTATAACCAACTGCTGTTTCAAAGACTGAGAGGTTATGTAGTGCCGCTACAAGGGGCATTAAGTCGGAACCACTAACAGTTTTGACTATTTCTCCAGTAAAACCGCGTCGCAGGGTTAAATGGTCGATTAATATCGGGATTAAGACTTGGGAACTTAGAAAGTTGGCTTCTCCATCTACTGCTGCAATGCGATCGCAGTCTCCATCAAATACCAACCCCACTGTTAAACCTGATTTATCAGTTTCTCGGTGAGTCTTGATGACTTCAAAAAGCTTTGAAAGGTATTTTGGCAAGGGTTCCGGCGCACCGCCACCAAATAGGGGATCGCGTTCTGAGTTGATTTCTTTGACTTGATTGCCTAGTAGTCTCGCCAATCCAGTAGCAGCAGCGCCATGCATCACATCGGCAAATAATGTCAATTTACCAGATGCGATCGCTTCTCGAAGTTTGGCGATATCAACTTTACGTTCTAGTGCGTGGATATAACTGGGCCAAGGATCGAATTTTTCTTGCTTACCTGGGGTAGCTGCTAGTGGTACTCCCACCGCCAACTGATCTTCTATCTCTTTTGTGACTTCTGGCGGTACTGATCCACCAAAATAACCCTTGACTTTTAAACCCAAATATTTACCAGGGTTATGGCTAGCTGTAATTACCAGCGCCCCTAAAGCATTGAGTTCTTTTGCTGCCCAACTATAAGCTGGGGTTGGAGCATAGCTCTCGCTCAGTAGGACATCAAATCCCACAGCACTGACAGTATCGGCAACAGCACGAGCAAAGTCTTCAGCCATGAATCGGCGATCGTAACCGACAATTATTGTCCGGCTACCAACCGTAGAAAAATATGTATCATATAATACTTTTGCGGCAACTGGCGCGACCAGGGCTAGGCGTTCAAAGGTGAACTCGTCACCAATAATGCCCCGCCAGCCGTCTGTACCAAACTTGATTGAGTTAGCTACAACTGGCATCTAGGTATCCTAACTGTCTACTTGAGGATTCTAGCATTTATACAGTGTGCAGAGTAAAAAAAGAATCTAGTAAAAATATGTACTAATAATATTCAACACAAAAGTTAGCAATTTTTTGCAATGGAGTGTGTAGACGGACAACAACTTGTTATTAGACAGCGCCTTTTGGCTCACAATTAAAATCCGCCTTCGTAGACGTTTCATATAATATCTACGCAGGCTTGGTTTATGTAGTGGGAATTCTAATCGCTAAGTATTCCAGTATTATCTAGATTTGAATGCATTAGCTGCTCTACCTCGGCAGCTTTTTCGCTTAAATCAAGCTCTCTGTAGATTTGCAGACTTTCTGTTAAAAACTGGGTAGCAGTTACTTTAGTATCTGATTGATGATGCTGAGAGCGGTTCAGGTATATTTCGCCCAAGAGTCTACGAGATGAAGCTTCTAGTTTCCGGCGATTGTACTCCTGAAAAACTTGGAGGAATTCTTGGCCTAGTTCTTCCGCTCGATCAAGATTTTTTAAGACGCTGACTTCCAGATAAGCACGGGCGACATCAAGAGCTTCATCTGCTCGATTTACTGTCTGCCCCAGTTCGGCAAGATATGTCAAGCCAGTATTATAATATTCTTCAAATTGGGTAATTTGTTCTTGCGGTGAGGAGTCATCAAAAGACGATAGGCGTAAGCGTTCTGACCAGATTAAGCTAAAGATAATGTGGTCGTAAGCAAGATTTTCTTTATAGTCTCTTGTAGTATCTATTTGGATGGCTTGACGGATATTTTGTTCAGCTTGCGCCAGTAATTCAAAAGCTACTGCTCTATCTGAGGTATTTTTTGCTAGCAAGCGTTGGCTGTTACCAAGTTGCATACAGCATCTAGCTACATCCTCATCGTGACCCAATTGCTCATAGAGGTTACGGCTTTGTTGGTGGTAGGCGATCGCCTTGATGTAATCCTTTAAATTGCGGTAGGAATTAGCGATCCAAGATAGTTGATTAGCTACATTCTGCTGTAGACCCAATTGCTCATAGAGATCGTGGCTTTGTTGGAAATAGGCGATCGCTTGTTCATATTTACCCCAAGCTTGATAAATTCGACCTAGTTGATTGTAGGCATCCGCTACATTTGTTTGGTCATCCAGTTGTTGACGGATTGCTAAATCCTTGAGTTCATATTCGAGTGCCTGCTCATATTTACCCCAATCTTGATAGCAACTAGCTAAGTTATACCATTGGTTAGCTACATTCTTCTCTTTACCCAATTGCTCATAGAGGTCGCAGCTTTGTTGATAGTGGGCGATCGCTTGTTCATATTTACCCCATGCTTGATAGATTCGACCTAGTTGATTGTAGCCATCGGCTACATTTGTTTGGTCATCCAGTTGTTGAAGGATTGCTAAATCCTTGAGTTCATATTCGACTGCCTGCTGATATTTGCCCCAATCCCGATAGCAACTAGCTAGCCACCACCATAAGTTAGCTACGTCCTTTTGTTTACCTAATTGCTCATAGAGGTCAAGGCTTTGTTGGAAGTAGACGATCACTTGTTCATATTTGCCCCAAGCTTGATATATACGACCTAAGCGCCAGTAGGCAAGAGCAATTCCGGGTTGGTCATCCAACTGCTGGCGGATTACTAATTCTTTTTCCTGGAACTCGACAGCCTGCTGATATTTACCCCATTCTCGGTAGCAATCACCCAACCAGTTCCACTGATTAGCTACATTTCTCTCTTTACCCAATTGCTCATAGAGTTCACGGCTTTGTTGGTGGTAGGCGATCGCTTGTTCATATTTACCCCATGCTTGATAGATTCGACCTAGTTGATTGTAGCCATCGGCTACATTTGTTTGGTCGTCCAGTTGTTGACGGATTGCTAAATCCTTGAATTCATATTCGAGTGCCTGCTGATATTTGCCCCAATCCCGATAGCAATTAGCCAGGTAGTACCATTGGTTTGCTATATTCTTCTCTTGACCCAATTGCTCATAGAGGTCACGGCTTTGTTGGAAATAGGCGATCGCTTGTTCATATTTACCCCAAGCTTGATAAATTCGACCTAGTTGATTGTAGGCATCCGCTACATTTGTTTGGTCATCCAGTTGTTGACGGATTGCTAAATCCTTGAGTTCATATTCGAGTGCCTGCTCATATTTACCCCAATCTTGATAGCAACTAGCTAAGTTATACCATTGGTTAGCTACATTCTTCTCTTTACCCAATTGCTCATAGAGGTCGCAGCTTTGTTGATAGTGGGCGATCGCTTGTTCATATTTACCCCATGCTTGATAGATTCGACCTAGTTGATTGTAGCCATCGGCTACATTTGTTTGGTCATCCAGTTGTTGAAGGATTGCTAAATCCTTGAGTTCATATTCGACTGCCTGCTGATATTTGCCCCAATCCCGATAGCAACTAGCTAGCCACCACCATAAGTTAGCTACGTCCTTTTGTTTACCTAATTGCTCATAGAGGTCAAGGCTTTGTTGGAAGTAGACGATCACTTGTTCATATTTGCCCCAAGCTTGATATATACGACCTAAGCGCCAGTAGGCAAGAGCAATTCCGGGTTGGTCATCCAACTGCTGGCGGATTACTAATTCTTTTTCCTGGAACTCGACAGCCTGCTGATATTTGCCCCATTCTCGGTAGCAATCACCCAACCAGTTCCACTGATTAGCTACATTTCTCTCTTTACCCAATTGCTCATAGAGTTCACGGCTTTGTTGGTGGTAGGCGATCGCTTGTTCATATTTTTCCCAAGTTTGATAGATGCGACCTAGCTGATAATGAGCAAGAGCTATTCCGGTTTGGTCATCTAACTGCTGGCAAATTGCCAAGTCCTTTTGCTCATACTCTAATGCCTGTTCATATTTACCCCATTCCCGATAGCAATTAGCCAACCAATAACACTGGCTTGCAACATCCTTGTCTTTACCTAATTGCTCATAGAGGTCACGGCTTTGTTGGTAGTGGGCGATCGCTTGTTCATATTTACCCCATGCTTGATAGATGCGTCCTAGTTGATTGTATGCCGAAGCTACATCTGATTTTTCTTCTAAGTTTTGACGTTTTACCAGGCAATTTTGCTGATATTGGACTGCTTGCTCATATTTGCCCAATTCTCGATAGCAATCACCTAACCAGTACCACATAGTTGTTACATTCTTTTTTTGATCCAATTGCTCATAAAGATCACAGCTTTGTTGGTGGTGGGCGATCGCTTGTTCGTATTTACCCCATTCTTGATAAATGCGTCCTAGTTGATAATGAGCAAGAGCTATTCTAGTTTGGTCATCTAACTGCTGGCGAATTGCCAAATCCTTTTCCTCAGATTCTACGGCTTCCTGATATTTACCCCAATCACGATAGCAATCAGCTAGCAGATACCACTGGTTAGCTATATCTTTCTCTTTACCTAATTGTTCATAGAGGTCACGGCTTTGTTGGTGGTAGGCGATCGCTTGCTCATATTTGCCCCAACTTTGATAAGTTTTGCCAATATTCCACAAATCACTTGCTTCATCTTCAGACTTGTGAAACTCTCTGTCTATAGCTAACGCCTGCTGGAAGCATTCTAGTGATTGCTCGTATTTGGTGTGTAAGCGATGACAAATACCCCGATTTCTCCAAAACAGTAGAAAAGCTGATGGATGAATATATAAGGCTAGTTTTTCAAAGCATTCCTGATAGTAGTCAATTGCTTGATCAAATTTATCTTGTTCCTGATAACAAGTCGCAATTGACCAAGCTATATAAGCACTGTATCTGACATTTGGCTGAACATTGATTTTTTCTAGAAGCTCAACAGCTTTTGTATATTTATCTGTACGAATATAAGATATTGCGGTGAGTAAGTTTAATGCCCTTTGAGAATCTTGATCACCACTATAATTTTCTAGACAATTTTCTAGAGCCGATGTCATTTCTTCACCGACTTCTTTAACCAACTCTCTAAGACTACAAAATATATTAGGCTCTAGCTGATTGACAATATCAATCGCACAACTAACTAATCCTGCCCCTGATTCACCACAAGCAACATAAAGAATAGCTGTCTGTGCTTTTACTCTTATCTCTTCAGTAAGTATTGAGTCATTAGCAAATTCTTTCAGTCGTGCCAGAACTTCACCTTTCTGGTTAAAAATTTCAATTTGGCGTAACAGCCTTAACAGTTGTTTAGTTGCATCATCGTCAAAGTCTGTATCTAAACCAAGATAGGTGATAACTAATTTTTGAATTAGCTTTTTGCGACGACTGCTATTTACCTCAACTTGAGTTAAAACTTCACCAGCAAATAATAAATCTTTCAACCGTAATTCCGACTGCTTATAGTTAGTAGTTGATTCCTCTTGCAAACCTGACCAGATAATAATTGCATCCTGCGAAGATGCATTTTTGATTTTTAACTTCGCACCTTTAATTACAGGTTCATAAGCCTCAAGATTACTGAAAAGCTGCTCAACCAGCTTATTAACCTGTTTCGGAGAATAAATTCCGTAATAGCCTAAAGCTAGTAAAATCGGCTCATTCCAACGCGGCTCATGCAAATGTTTACGGATAATTGCTAAAATATCGCTTACTTCATTGTCAGCGATATAACGTGCAGCAAAATACTCCTCAAACGTCAGGTGCATAAAGCCGTAGACTCCAGGCGCACGTTCCACAAATAGACCTGTTGTTTCCCGCACTTTTCGTAAAAACTCCTGCACGGCAAGCCGTACTGAGTCTGATTCTAGGTCAGTATCATTTAATTCTGCTAGCTTTGCTGCTAACTGTTGTTCAACTTCTGCCTCAGTGACTAAACCAGAGGGCTTCTCCTCATGCATCCAGTAAGCCAGTGGTGCTAAAAATGCCACTACTTCATTTTGGTTCAGTAGCACTTTCGGAGCATCTGGCAACTTCTTACCTAGCTGCCAATCTTCCGTCAAGGTTTGCACTGCCAATTCATAAAGTTTCACCGGGCGGTTAGGTAGGCGCTCACCATTGCGGTGAATCAGTGCCAAAATTGTCAATAATAGAGGGTTCGCTGTCAAGCGCTTTACACCCTCATTGTCTTTAATTGCTTCTAAAATCTTCTTTGCTTGGTCATCTCCTGCTCTTTGCCATTGCGCCTCACTAGCTTCTGGCTGCTGCGCTCTTTCTATCGCCAAACACCAGCGTTCCAGGAATTTTTCTACTTGTTCGCTACCCATATCTTCAATAGTGAACTCAGCAAAACGGCTGCTCAGTTTCACATCGCGGTAGCCAGCTATGCGGCTGGTAATGACAAACTTATTAGTAGAGAAAGCATTGACAAACTGATCAATTCTTTCCACAATCAGCCTGCGGCTTTCTTGTTCAAATACCTCATCTAGACCATCGAGCAGCATTAAACACTGCCCTTGACGCATTTTTTCTAATAGTAGCGTCGCCATCTCGGTTCCCACTTCCGCTTCATCTTGAAAGTAAGCTTCCCACTGGCGGTAGAATTGGCGCAGATACTCCAGCAGTCTTAACTCTGGTTCTTGTTGCAGTCGTTCTGCATAATCGGCAATACGAAAGAAAATTGGCAACAGAGCTTTACCCAATTCTTCTTGGGGTTCACCACCTATTACTATCTCATTGCCATCACGTTTCGCTATGGCAAAATGTAGCGCTAGATAACGCAGTAACGTTGTCTTTCCCGCACCTGGAGCGCCGAGAATCACACAGTATTGATTCTCGCGCACTGCATGGGATAAATCAATTCTTTGTGTTACTGTTTTGGTGCTAGTAGTGGGTATTGAACTTATTAAAACTGGTTCGTAATAGTAAGGTTCGTCTAAATCGTAGGGGCTAGAGATGCTCATGCTCAACCTATCAGCTTGGCGAAATGTAGTCATCTCTTGGTCTAGTTTCGACGTTTCTGTAATTTGCTGTCGCCTTACTGCTTGTAGTGAAACATAAATTTGATCCAGAAAAATATCTACTTGGCGCTGGACTTGCATCACGCCACTGATTTTGAGATAGGAATTCTCAGCTATCAACCACTCTAGATAAGGATAAAACAGAGGATTTACGGGTGGACGTGCTTCAAATTTCACCAACTTACCCCGCCAATCCCAGAAATCAGGCGCACGGTTACGAAACTCTTCTAAAAATTCCTCTTTATTCAGCCAGAAAATTATGACTAATTCCCGACCAAATAGCGAGTCTCTCCCTAAATTCAACTGCTTCATCTCTTGTTTCAAGCGTGATGTCGGCAATTGGTCAATTCCAAATGCCATTATCAATTCGCGTTTAGTTTGAGAATTATGCAGCCCAGTTTCATCTAAACTGTAGAGAAAGTTATAGAGTGAATTATCACTGTAAAAAAAGTTTTGAGGTTCTTTAAAAGTATGATACTCATCTGCTAAAAGTAACTTGATTTCCTCGACTACCGGATGTTGTGGTCCACTCTCCGGTGCAATAGCAAAAATTGTCGTTGTCCCACTAGATAATTCTAAGAAACTAACTAATTTATTTAGCTCTGTTGCGTCATTTACACTTAGAGAATAAGTGTTATCTTCGTTAGAAGCCATTTTTTTGATGAATAATTGCTAATTAGGAAAGAAAACAACCATTAAATTTTTGGAGAGTTAGTAGCTTGCCAACGTTGTAAATCTTCTAATAGAATAGGGTTCACATCAAACCAGGATTTTTTACTGCGATCGTAATAACCTAATACAAATTTGTTTTGCAAAAGCTCATCACAAATCACAAACTGACCTTTATTAGGCAAACTATGGGTGTTAGTAGTTAAGCAACCTGTGCGGTGAACTTTATCTAGTTCAGGGAAATGGTAATCACTTAAATTATATTCTCTGCGAACTTCTTGCACAGCCTCTTTAGCAACATCTAAGTCTATATATATCAAATTTAGCCTTAAAGAAACTTCACAAGCTGTACGAGCCAGTCGCACCAAGTCACGCATGACACCGCCACTTTTTTCCGAAATTAGTTCTAGCGCATCTGGATTAAATAAACCCTTATAAGCATCACCCAAACTTGCTAAACGCTTATGAATTACACTATTAAGAATGTCTCTACCAAGTTGATTAGGGATTATAGTAGGACATAAATTTTCATCGCACTCAAATACTGGTGGATTAGTTAAATCTAAGCATTTTTGAAAGCTTTCCATTGGTTGACGAAAGCTTGGAGAATACCTGAGTGAAATCGGAATGGCATATATAATATGGCAACTTAGCTGAGTCAGCAGTGGACTAGCGAACATTTCCAAGGCTGTAACTTGATCGTGTCGGTCAAGACCATCTACAATTACCAGTAACTTCTGCTTGTTTCGTTTCTCGGCAGCTTCTATGATGGCGTTAACTCGCTCAATGATTTTACTAAGCTGCGGACGAATGTTGAGAGTTGTAGTAACTTTTCGAGTTAGTCCTTGTTTAAGAATTAGACCTAGTTTTTTGATAATTTCTGGAAGTTCAAGACCAGTATTTTCAGCGTCTTCATCTTGATAAACTACAGTTTTGAGACTTTCAAGTAAATCATTTAATAAATCGTCTTTTAAACCCCACTCTCGTTGAATAACTTTTTCAAAAATTTTAATTCCAATTAGGACTACAACCTCAGCATAGCCAATGTTGTATTGGTCGAGAGCAGTTACAGTATCAATCCAAATTACTGTATACTTACTATTCAAATGTTGTTCTAATCGCCGCAATTCTGTAGTTTTGCCACCACCCCTGTGACCTGCTAGTAAAAATTTAGCTGGGTCGTCTTCCATATCCAAGAAAGTGATTAAATTCTCTACAGGACTGTTGGCTCGCTGGACATAAAAATTTCTCAGTTCTTCAGGCGTAGTAAGTGGTTCCTCTGGCTTAAAAAGCTGATAAGCAGGCTTCCAAAAACTGGTATTACTCATAGTGATAAGTGTCAACTGAACTCAAACTGTGTTTTGACTTACACTCGTTTATCTCAGTATAACTGGGTAATTTCCGGCTGTAGATTGTTAGAAGCGAAAAACTTTATACTATAGCCCTAAATAATACTGTATCCCACTTTGAGCGCATACTAAAAATTGATGTGCGATCGCTCTTTTACACAACTTTATTAGCCAGGTAGATATATAGACACAAGTAAGTTGCTTTGTGTCTCCAAAGAAAAAGGGTGACGGCTTGTTGCCAAATGCAAATATTGTATGTGTACAAAATATATAAACATTAATAATCCTTAATAGTATTAACTATTAAGGATTGTTAACATGAGCAAAAACTGCTCACAAACCTAATTGCTCGTTAAAAATCATCGAGAAACTGACTAAGGCGACTGATTACGGGGTCAACCTCTTGAGGAGGGGTAGCAACAGTATAAGAAGTATTATTTACTACTTCTAATTGACTTGGAGACGGAATGAACGATCGATCATTGACTATGAGCGCCAGTTGTGCAACTTGTTGAGAAAGTTGCAGTAGATGATGTTCCATCGCCTCCAAACGATTAGATCCCTTGGCAAAAAAACGTTCCTCAAGTCCAGCCACTTGACGTTGCAATTCACCGATTTGTTGATCAATCGGTGTTGTTACTGCCGTTTGTGGAGCAGGTTGTACAGGTTCCGGTACACATAAAGATTGCCATAAGGCTTCTTTACAGAGGTCGCTGAAAGTCTTGTCTGGTTGTTTTTCCAAATAACTTTCTACTTGCGCTAACAAGCTTTCATCAGCAAGCTCTGGGTTGAACGTGACGGATTTAACTACCTTTTTTGACCATTGGAACATCAGCTTTATGCCCTAGCAGCGCGATTGGAGGATAATTGTGCCTCTCCATAAATATACTGCCCCAAAGCATTCGCCTGACGGGAAGGTGCTGCTAAATGAGCATTAATCTTTGCTTCTTTGAGTAGACGTTGAACGTCGTCCCAGAAGAACTCACCACCACCGCCAGTAAGAATCACATCGGTGACGCGTTCTGGCAACCAGGCTAGCACACGGCTACAGATTTCGCGAGAAAACATCTCCGTAAGGTTAGGAAGAAAATCATCTAGGTTGGTGGGCTTGCTAGCGCCTTTAGGACGGTAATAGCGTTCACCTCTGGGTTTGTTCACGGCGGAAATCAGCGCTAGAGATTGACTATCTGCTCCCTCGATTTCGGCAGACACCAATTCATAAAACTTATTCATCCCGAAGTCTTCGCTCTTAGAAGCACCTCTAGCAAAACGGAAGTTATCTACCATCAAAAGATCGACGGTTTGATGTCCAATATCGACGATCGCTACCGATATTTTTGTAAAATCGGGACTGCCAGGATTTTTCTTTGGTTGAGCTTCAGACCACAGCAAGCTGCCGTAGCCTTCTGGCATAACCCAAACTTTATTGACGTTCAGCGACACAGATTCGCCTCGGAAGTTCAACACATGAGGACCACCTACTTGGCTAATCAACTGTGCTTTTTCCTTTTCAAATTGCTCTAGAGAAAGAAAAGGCAGACCCAGTACGACTGAGATATCATTTTTGAGTTTAAAGTAGCCAGCACTTGCTAACACTTTTACCAGTGCAGCCTCTACCTTAGATTGTCCGACTCCTAAATTCGCCCCAAAATCTGCTGCTAGTTGACCAACGGCATATCCATTGCCTTGATATTCCAGCCACAAATCCATTAAGGGGTCAGTAGCGCGGGCTTCAAAAACACCACCGCGTACTTGCTCTATTGACATCTGCTTGACGTTGGCAGGTACGAACACTACGTTACCAGGTTCGCGACTCACACAAGTTTTTGTGGAAGTTCTGCCTAAATCAACACTGAGAATTGTTTTTCCTGAAACCGTTCCTGTGCTTTGGGTAGGATTATTAACAGCATTTATGGGAGTGGATGCCGACACTCTATTCATCGGTATAGCAGCGGCATTAATAGGGGTAGCGGCGGAAGGTTGGTCTGTCATGAAAGCTCCTAGTTCAAACTTAACTGTAAAAAGTTGTCATGCTCATCTTACAAAAATGCGAGCAACCAGAAATTCTAGGTTGCGTCAAGTGTAGCTAGAAATACGCCAAAAATTAATTCCGGCCATATCTCCGGTAAGCTCTGCCAACGCACATCTAGTATTATTTGGCATAGTGTAGGCGAATTTTGGCCAGATGTAACCCCTGCTTTCACTGCTTTCAAACCAAAAGCGTCCGTGTTTCATCTTCTAGTACGTCTTAACTGGCGCTTGGATATCCAGAAAATAAATGCCAAAACCAAACCCCCAAGTACGATTTTGGATACAGGAGCAAGATACTTGTCCACAAGTTCATACTGACTACCCAAGGCGTATCCTGAGTATGTTAGCAAACCCACCCAAGCCGCGCTACCTAATGTTGTGTAAAACAAAAATGGTAGCAAAGGCATATTGCTGATCCCTGCGGGAACAGAAATCAAGGTGCGGATTCCTGGTACAAGACGACCAATTAATACTGCTTTTCTACCTTGTCGATCAAACCACACTTTGGCCTTGGTGATATCTTTACTGGATATAGCCAGCCATTTGCCATATTTATCAGCCCAAGCTTTCAAACGGGTTTCGCCCAAAAACTTACCTGGATAGTACCAAATAAGTGCGCCCAATACAGAACCCAAAAGTCCTGCAAAAAACACACCAATGATATTCAGCTTTGGGCCTCCTGGTTGATATGGACTTGCTGTAAATCCAGCTAGTGGCATGATCAATTCTGAAGGAATAGGGGGAAAAAGATTCTCTAAGAACATTAGTAGGGCAATTCCCCAATGGCCAAAATAGTTGATAGTATTAGTTATCCATTCAAGCATTAAGTCAATTCCTGAAATTGCTGTACTAGTTCTGTTACTAAGATTCCGCCTTAGCTTTTTTAAAAGGTAATTGTTCTGGATTGTTAGAGTCAAGTTAGCTTGGCCCAATGGCACTAAGAAAAGCCCAAATACTTCTGTAGCCTCGTTACCAGCCTGGAGGCTGGTAACGTATTATGAGAGGCTCTGCCTCTCGCCAAAAAAGAGGAGGCGGAGCCTCAGGGAATGCTTTCCCAGCCTCCAGGCTGGGAACCAGTTGGAAACAGACTCAGACAAGCAAAAGTTAAGGATCTGTTTCATTAATTGTGCGGGGCTGCGAGATCCCCGATTTCTTCAAGAAGTCGGGGATCTGCTCACCCTCATTTATCACAATTTAATTAATGACATGAACCACTAGGTTTTATTTTCCAATTTTTTAGATCCCCCTTAGTCGTTTTTTTGAAGGACTAGGGAGGATCTAAAGATTTGATGGCTAATTTCAAAACATACTTTAGGGTTTTCTTCTGAGATTGATGCTGTGGGGAAGTAGGGGGGAGAGAAGGGAGAAAATTTTACCTTGTCTGCCTCATCCCCCTCATGCCCTCTTCTTTTAGGCTGTCGGGGTCAATGATTGTACTCTTGGTTCCGATTGCCAGTCTAAGGGATTCCAAACTCGATCTTCCAGCGCCATCTGCTCAATCAAACTTGCCAGTCTCAGTGCTTTGAGAGCTTGTTCACCGCCTACTGAAGGCTGATTGCCACCATGTACGCAGTTGACAAAATGCTCTAATTCTGCACTCAAAGGTTGAATATTGCTGGTGTAGACTTTTTCAATTACACCATCTTGCCTGTAAAGTACTTGTCGGTGGTCGGTGAGAGAATTGGCAGTGGTTTGTCGATGAATCAAAATTTCATTCTTGAGGAAATCTGCCTCGGTAAATGAATTTTTGCAATGGGCGACAATCCGGCGAATTTTTCGGTGGGTGACTTTACTGGCAGTCAGAGTAGCAACAATACCATTGGCAAACCCCAAGGTGGCGGTTACGTAATCTAAATAACCAGAGTCTAGGGAGCGAGTACCGCTAGCAGTCAATTTTGTGACTGGGGAAGCAGCTAATTCCAGAAGTAGGTCGATGTCATGGATCATTAAATCCAGCACAACCGAAACATCATTTGCCCGATCTGAGTAAGGACTCATTCTGTGGGCTTCTAGCGCCAGCAATTCCTCTGTTTTCAGTACTTGGCTCAATTCTTTAAAAGCTGGGTTGAAACGCTCAATATGACCCACTTGCAGGATACACTGAGACTCAGCCGCAGCATTGACTAAAGACTCTGCCTCTGAAATACTGGCTGCGATCGGTTTTTCAATCAAAACATGAATTCCCGCTAACAGACAGTTGATGCCCACAGCATAGTGCAGACGGGTGGGAACAGCTACACAAACTGCTTCCACAAGGGGTAGCAGGTCACAGTAATCTTCAAAAAAACGCACCTTATACTTGCTGGCAGTTTCTAATCCTCGCTCGACGTTAATATCTGCCACTCCGACTAGTTCAACATCTTTCATTGAACTCAGCACGCGAGCGTGGTGTTGTCCCATGTTACCCACTCCAATCACGCCTATGCGGATTGGTCGTGGCTGGTTTCGCTGTGTGTATGGATTCGTTTCTGCCACTGACATGCTATCTTGCACTATTATTCTCTCCTCAACCACCAAATTTAGAGACGCTACGGCCGTTGGCGTTTATACTCGAAAGCCAGTTACGATCCGTCTAAAACCATCCAGATGGTAACATAGAGCCTATGTTTATGAAGAATTTCAAAGTTTGTGATCGGTTCCCGTAATCCAAATATCTTTTGTATAGATATTTCGGGTTTGTTTGGGATTTTGCACTTTCTCCAAAAAAATATGTCTTTTGATTAACTGTAAAAAATTCGGTAAGACCTAAGTGTAAATTGTTCTTGGCATTGCTTTCTGGCATTTTGTTAAGGTTTGATCAATCAGAATTCAGGAGTCAGGAGTCAGAATTAATTCTGTACGACTGGCGGATGAATAAATGGGTTTAAGACCCCCACTAAATCATAAATTTAGTGGTGCAACAATCGAGTGGCGGGTCTGAATCTCCCACGAGAGTGATTCTGACTCCTGAATTCGGGCTTCTGAATTCTTCTTCAATTGGCGATTTGAAATCCAAAATTTGCAACTGAGATGAAAGCTGTAATTCTGTTATCTGGGGGATTGGACTCTTCCACAATTTTGTATAAAGCTCAGGCTGATGGCTGTGAATGTCATGCTATCTCCTTTGATTACCAGCAGCGACACCGACAAGAGTTAAAGTCAGCTCTTGCTGTTGCTCAAAAAGCTGCGATCGCAAAACATCAAGTTGTTAATTTTGACTTACGACAATGGGGTGGTTCGGCACTTACCGATGACACCATTGATTTACCCCAGGAGCGATCGCTGGATGAAATGTCTCAAAATATTCCTGTTACATACGTTCCGGCTCGTAATACCATCTTTTTAAGCTTTGCTCTTGGTTACGCCGAAGCGATCGCAGCAGAGCGTGTCTATATCGGCGTTAATGCCCTCGATTATTCAGGATATCCTGATTGTCGCCCCGACTATATCGAAGCAATGCAAGAAGTTTTTCGTCTGGGAACCAAACAAGGGCGTGAGGGGCAACCAATTAAGATTGTCGCACCCCTAATCAACCTAAAAAAAACCGAAATCATCCAACTGGGGAACCAACTGGGAGTTCCTTGGGAGTTAACTTGGTCTTGCTATGCTGCTGGAGATGTCGCCTGTGGTGTATGTGATTCTTGTCGCTTGCGGCTAGCAGCTTTTGCCGAATTAGGACTTATTGATCCACTGACGTATGCTTCTTGAAGATTGAGGAGTTAGGAGTTAAAATTCATAACTCCTAACTCTCAACTCCTAATTCTTGTAATCGTCGCAGTTGAATTTGATGTAGGCGTGGCCCAACAATTGATATCACAGTGAATTCGAGATTTTGATAACAGAATATTTCGCCAATAGCCGGAATTTTCTGTAACTCGTACAGCAAAAAGCCCCCTAGTGTTTGGTATTCTCTAGTCAGGGGCAAATTGAGATGCAAAACTTCGTTGAGGTCTTCGAGGTTGATTTGTGCCTGCACCAAAAATTTCTGCTCATCTAACATCTGAATCAATAATTCGTCGCTGTTTTCAGGTTCGCTTGCGTCGCCAATGATTTCGGCAATGACATCTTTGATTGTCACTAGTCCCACAGTACCGCCAAATTCATTCACTACCATGACCATAGCGGGTTTCTCTTGCTGCATCATGGGCAGAAGTTCACTTAAGGGCGTGTGTTCTGGAACAAACCGGGCGGGACGCATCCAAGGTTGAATCTGTGTCTCTAAACTGAGTTTTCCTACGGCTAAAGGTTGTGCCAAATCTTTAAAATAAACAATGCCGCGAACATCATCCAAAGATTCGCCAATCACTGGGTAGCGAGAGTAACCAGTAGAAGCCATTTCCCTGAGTAATATTTGGAAGGTTGCATCTTTTGGCAGGGTGATAATACTGGTGCGGGGGATCATCACATCTTGGGCCATGACATCGCCAAACTCAAAAACATTATTGAGCAATTCTCGTTCTGCACGCTGTAACCCAGTAGAACCCCATTCTGTAGAGATAATTAGTTGCAATTCTTCGGGAGTTACAGGCGGTCGCCAGCCTTGACCTGTGTATTGGATGCCAAAAATCCGCAATAAAAAACGAGTTGATTGGTTAAGAATCCAGATGAAGGGGCCAAAAAAACGCACGATCGCTTTTACTGAGGGGCCCAAAAACCTCGCTAGCTGCTCTGAGTACAACATGGCTAAGGATTTGGGGCATAGTTCGCCGATCACAATTTGCAAATAGGCAATTAAGAAAAAGGCGATAGGAATTGATAGGGAATGTGCCAGGAAGATAGTCATGCTAACTGGTAAAGGCCAGGATCTCAACCAGGCATTCACCAGGACAACAATCGTACTTTCGCCAATCCATCCCAGCGCCAAACTAGAGAGGGTAATACCTAACTGAGTGGTAGATAACAGTCGGTCAATACTGCGTTGTAGCATTTCTACTGCGATCGCAGGAATATCCCCAGCCTTAACTAACTGGTGAATACGCGATCGCCGCACGCTGACCATCGAAAATTCCGCCGTCACAAAAAAGGCATTTATGGCAATCAGTAGTAGCACTGATAACAACCGCAGCGCCACGTCTGTCCAAATTAAATTAGGAAAACCACTCACTGCCAAAGCTCGTGTAAAACTCACGTCCCCCATTCTTGGATTTTGGATTTTGGATTTTGGATGTTGGATTTAGTTTTGGGTATCTAGGTAAATTGCTTAGTACCAAGTCCCCAATTTAAAATCTAAAATCTAAAATCTAAAATCTCCAGTTGCCCAATCTACCTTCCTACCGGAATATTCGATGCCTCTAGCTTCAATTGTTGAGCAGGATAATCGGTAAGAGCAAGTGATATTTTCTTGACATCATCAAGTAAAGCTGTGGGAATGCTCACTGTACCTGAAAATGCTGGCCCATTTACAGGCAATTCTGTTGGTAAGCCCTCTGTACTTGCACTTAGAGTTCGTCCTTTGTCATCGGTAACATCTAAAAAACTATACAGGAAGCGCACAGAATCCTTACCTTTGTTCTGCATTTTCACTTTTAGTAGCAAATCACCACCAGAGTAGTGAGCAGATTGCACAATCATGGTTACACCCTGACTTTGGGCAGTAACCGGAAAACCTGGTAGGGGCTTTTCTTCAACCACTTCTGGGGGTTTTTCCTCTGGCTTCTGCTTGCTGCTATTGGTTTCTTCATCATCTTCCTCTAGCTTTTCAGATTTAGCCGCCTTGGTCTTACCCTCAACTCGTGCCTTGACAATTTTCAGAATCTCTTCCTCTTTTAATAGCACTAGCCCCCCTTGTTGAGAGCTATTTGCCTTATTACTGGCAAATTTGGTTGTGGGACGCCCATCTGGTGTAGTAACGCCTTTAAGTGCTGAACTCCCTAGTTCAAAGCCCAAAAACGCGCTCACAGAGCCGGCTCCCATCATCAGAATTAGCAAAATCAAAGTAAGAAGTACAGTAGAATTTATTTTCATCGCTGACAAGCTATCACAATAGAATGCTGGTCTATTTAAGAATAGTGAAGCTTTTGACCTCAATCCTTAAAGGAACTTAATCAATATTAGTTTGCACTATATCTATGATCAAATTATGTAGTATAAAAAGCTGGGAAATTATTGTCCACTCTTCACAAACAAGAAATTTGTGATATAATTATGGAATTGGCTAAACTCAGTGTGTGAGATATTTTCCTCACTCTAAAATTAATTAGCAAATAAAGTTGACCTAAGAGTTAAAGCAATTTACTCATAGCAACCCGAAACCCAGCAAAACATGCGCCTTTGGCCGATTGGGGAGGCAGCGAACTCATAATTCGCCTTAAGGCTGGTTCGATTCCAGCAGGGCGCACTGAATCATCGAAAATTAGTAATAGAGGGTATGGGGCATTGGGCACGGGCACTTGTAGTGAGCGTTGCTGAAATGTTGGTTAGTAATTATTTTCCCATCTTCCCCACTCCCTAATCTTACCGAGATGGTAAAGTTTCAAACCTGAATTCAGTTCCTAGTTTGAGTTTGTTGCTATTCAAACGAGGAGACATCATTAGGGATGTGTCATAAGGATTTGGTAAATCAGGAGTGCGAATATAAGGATCGTTGCCGACTTGCTGAGTCAGGACATCATGATATAAAGTGTTAACCAATTCAGCATCGTGAGCAATTTCATTTTCTGGGAAGGAACCACCGAAACTGGAACCAGATCCGAGTAATGAGTCTAGCTGACGTTTGAGGCTGCCATTTTCGTAGAAATTGCGATCGTGACTAAAATAAGCTCGTTCAAAGACATCACTCGTCGTTTCATAATTGGGTGTTGCCGTTTGGGCAGATGCAACAGAGGGAAAAGCAATACCAGCAGCAAGCAGCACTAATAAACCACCAAAGGTTTTGAATTTTATACCCACGTTTCTGACTCCTCAATTTTTGGGCAATCTTAATTTATGCTTAAGTTCAGAACTCTGATAAGTTCAACCTTTGGTGTAGCACAATTTTTAATGTTTTGTAATGACGTATCCTACTGAAACTCTTACCCACTCAGATATTTGGGCAACCACTCCTGATTTGACTATTTTGCGCCACAAGCTACTAGATTTATTTTGTCAACTTGCTTATCAAGAGGGTGATTTTCTCCTCTCTTCTGGGCTGCGTAGTTCTTATTACGTCAACAAAACACAGGTAACACTCCATCCTCAAGGCGCTTTGGCAGTTGGACGCTTGCTGTTTCCTTTATTACCTGTAGATACACAGGCTGTAGGTGGTTTAACAATGGGGGCTGATCCAATTGTGACAGCAGTGAGTATAGTTTCGGTTTATGAAAACCGACCGATACCAGCACTGATTATTCGCAAGGAAGCCAAGGGTTACGGGACGAGAGCTTATATAGAAGGCCCTAGTTTACCAGAAGGTGCAAAAGTAGTAGTTTTGGAAGATGTGGTGACAACTGGGCAATCTGCTCTGAAAGCGGTTGAGCGTCTTAAGGATGCAGGTTATACCGTAAATCAAGTAATTTCACTAGTAGACAGAGAGCAAGGGGGAGGCGAGTTGTATCAGTCAGCTGGGTTGAAGTTTGAAACTTTATTTTCGATTCAGGAAGTTCAGGAACGCTACCGACAACTTGCGAATTCATAAATAAGGGGACTTGTATTAATTCGTAATTCGTAATTCGTAATTCGTAATTACGAATTGGTATAAGTTCTGAAGAGGAAATATCAGTTTTAGTTATCGATTTTAGCAAACATACTTTAGTTAAAAAAGAGCGATCGCCTTAAATAAAATAATATCCCAGCATCAATAAACTTTATTGTTAATAATATTTAAAAGTCAAAATTATCAATATTATTCAATTTTATAAGTTTGTGTGTGGTTCAAAGACAATTTTTTCATATTCATCTAAATTAACAAAAATTAAGTTACCTTTCTCTACATTCTCTAAAGCTTTGAGTAGATGTTTTTTGTTAGTTTCTGATTTCAGAAGATAGGTAGTTTCGTCTTCTTCAGATGGTGGTTCAACTAGCATAATAACTTGTATGACAGTTTTCGTATCTTTATCAGCATATTGTAACTGTATCTCATACCATTTCACGAAATTATTGATACAAATCACTTCCTCTGCTTCCCTATGTGTATCCAATACGGTTCGGATAAGCATTTTGAACTCAGAATAAGGTTTGGGAAAAGGGTAAGGGTTAAAGGTTTTTTATTCCCCTTTACCCTTTCCCCTTTAACCGAATCGTATTGCATGTGTATCATTTTTTAGTGAAATGGTATCAGTGAGATGAATTTGAGCGATCGCTTGCTTTTCTTCCTTGGCGTCTTGGCGGTTAGTTAAAAAAAGCGATCGCTATTAGACAGAATAGAACTCACATTAGTATTAGCTGAATTGTTAGACAACATATCAATAGGGGAATACTGAGTAAAGTGCAGATATTTTATCAAGAGAAGAGTATGACTATACCATTGACAGTAACCTTTACACTTGCTAATTGGATTGTTAAAGGACTGCAAGATGGGACTTTAGAAAGGGTTGGGGGTGTAATTATACACGCAACAAGCAAACAGATTGTTACGTGGTTAAGGGAACCCAATAATTTTCCAATTCCAGTATCAAGTTCTTCCCCTAATAATTTACTCAACCTTGTTTTCTCCGGTGCAAATATAATTGCTTCTGGGGCAAATACTGCTGTTACAAGGCAAGGATTAGCTGATGTCAACGGACGCTTAGGTGGAGTTGAACAAGCAAGTTTAGGTAACATAGCTGTTTCAGGGGTAAACCTGATTGGAACAGTAGCTAATGCGGCCATTTCAGGAAAAGGCTTCGCGGATGTCAACGGGCGTTTAGGCGGGATTGAAAATCAATTAGGGGAAATTGGGCAGAATATGCAATTAACTCAAAGTTTTTTGCAAGTAACTACTGCTGCTAGCGTACTTAATCTAGGTGTTTCAGTAATGGGCTTTGCTGTAATAGCACAGCGTCTCAATGAGCTAGAAAAACGCCTCAAACAAGCGGAAGAACTATTGAGCAAAGTCAACCGCAAAATAGACCTTAGTTTCTATGCTAATTTTCGTGCTGCAATTGAGTTAGCAGTTAATGCTTTCACAATGACTAAACCTGAAAATCGTAGAAGTAGCGCTTTACAAGCTATTAATCGTTTCTTAGAGGCAGAACATATTTATACTGAATATACTGATATCGAAATTGAGCAAAAAAGCCAAATTGCTGATGAGTACTTGCTAACTTTATCTTTAGCCTACTTAGCTGAAGCACGTTGCTATTTAGAATTAGAGGAACACGATACAGCACTTCGCCGCTTTCAAGAAGGGTCTAGAGTTATTCATTCTCGTATTCAAAAATATGTTGAACTTTTGCTCACTTCTAACCCAGGAGCATATTTACAACCTCAGTTCAAAGGTCAGATTGATTTGCGAAGATTAACCCGAATTTACCAATGGATTGACCCAACTTTGGATGAAAATGCTGTGTTTGATCTGCAACGAGAGAATTTGTTTAAGATGGCGCAAGACTCTAATAAATGGTTAGATTCGCTGCCAGCAGCAATTTTAACTCGCGTTGAGGTTCAAGCCGGTTGGTTCGGGCCGAGTCAGGATGATTTGAAGCAAGAAGCTTACAAACGTCTTCCCCAAGTATTTGAAGTAATGGAATCTATGATTGAAACCAATCGCCGCTTTGAATCTTACCAAACAGAATTGCAAGCCATATCCCAATTAGGAATCAGCTTTCATGACTGGCTTAAATTAACTCCGTCTACAGAAATTAAACCAGATGGCGCAGAATTAATGTACATAATTCCATCCAAACCTTTAGATTTACTGCCTAAAGCTTTTTAACTTCGCACTGCGTTAGCCCCTTGGCTCTTTTGACAAACTTTTCATCAAATGTATAAAACTCAGAACAGTGCTGACTATGAATTAGATGAAAAGCATCAGCAAAATCTAAACCATTTTCATGCAACTGGATTAATTGAGTAATTAACCTGGAATTGGTAAGGTAAATATTAGGCAAGCAACAAGTTTTTCAAAGCTGTACATATCTTATCGATTTAAAATTCCATCACCCATGTTAATAATAAATTCTCGCTCGTTTTGTAGTAATAATTGCATTTTAAATTACTTTAATTTATAGATTTAAAGTCAACAAGAAGCCAATTTATTCCATCCATTATTATTGAAAATTTTTCTTTAGGTATGTTTAACTCATGAAAACATTGATCTCTATATCTTTCTTTTTCAATAAAATTAGTGATGGCTTTAATTAATGGCTTTTTTACTTCGTAGTTTTCTTCAGCTTTAGCGATCGCACGTGCGGGGATTTCGTTATTTACACGCAATATTGCTAAGTCAATCAAATCTCTAGATTGTGTACTTGAATCGTTCCATCGGTCAGCATTAGCCATTAGTTTTGATGTAAATCTATCGCTTATGCTCAGACAAGGTATTTTTGTCCATTTCGGATAAACAGGAGAGTCTAAAGTAAAAATCCCATTGGCTACAATTTCTACTTTAATAGTTGTTTCATTGACTACAACAAGGAAACGAATACCATATTGATTTATTGTACTGTCACCTAATTCGATATCTGTTGTACTTTGAAATAATGCTACAATTCCTTCGTCATAAATCAAATTTCTTAAATACCTGTAATTTTCAGTTCCATAAGGGAAGAGGAAATCAATATCTTTACTAAGCCTGTATTCATCATATTCTAACGCCAAGAGTGTACCACCGCCAAAGTATGCAGAAGCTTTTTTGAAAACTTCTGGATTGAAAGCATTAAGGATTTTAAGTATATTATTATGATGCTCGACATGAAACATTTCAAAATCCGGTAATATCCAGGAGTTATATTTTTTTGCTAAATAATGAACAAAATCTTTTTCTTCTTGTTTTAAATTTTTGAAGGTAGCTTGATGATGCCAATTGCGTTGATACAATTGAACAATTTCTTTCTCACTCATTTCATATACATTTTTTAGCTGCCAACCAATAGACTCTAGAAATGGTAGCTTTTGTGGATTGAGCTTAAGCATAATTAACTCTAATGGTTAAATTTTATCTAAGTTATGATTTAGCAATATACACCTGATTATAACTATTTTTAGGCGCTCTTCCTTTGCGCCTTTGTGAGACAAAAAAGGCGAACCTAAAAAGTTCGCCTTAATTATATGCTGTTGCTAAATCTAAACCAAAATCTAAATCTTCGCTTCTTCTCTCACCAACTTATCCCAACCTAAATCTTTCAAATTATTATTCCGACGTAGCGGACGAGTCACCAACTCTAACATGTCACGCGCATTCGTAAAGCCGTGAATTTGAGCAAAAGTGAACTCCACAGACCACTTTGTATTAATACCGCGTGCTTCCAATGGATTAGCGTGAGCCATACCAGTAATTACCAAATCTGGTTTCAACTCATAAATTCGCTGAAGTTGATTGTAATTATCCGGCTTCTCTACAATCCTTGGCAGGGGTGAATTCATTTCCTGGCAAGTTTTCTCTAACAGTGCCAACTCAGCAGCTTGATAGCGCTTATCCATGTAGGGAATGCCGATTTCGTGAACAGTCATCCCGCAACGGATTAAGAATCTTGCTTGGGAAACTTCCAGCAAGTTATCACCCATGAAGAATACAGACTTACCGCGAATTAGTTTCACGTAATCTTCCAAGCCTGCCCAAATTTGGGCTTCCCGTTCATCTAATCCCTTGGGAGTAATACCAAACACCGAGCAGATTTTCTCAATCCAAGCGCGAGTGCCATCGGGGCCAATGGGGAAGGGTGCGCCAATGAGTTTACACTTGCGGCGGCGCATTAAGGTGGTAGCTGTGCGGCTGAGGAAGGGGTTGACACCAGCGACATAATACCCTTCTTCCAGTACTGGCAATTCTGTGAAGCGCTTGGCGGGTAGCCAGCCGGAAACTTTGATGCCTTGTCTCTTCAGTTCCAAGGTTAACTGAGTAACTACGGGGTCGGGAAGGGAACCAAAGAGAACCAAGGGTGGATGATCCACGTACTCAGATTCATCTTGGGCGACATCTTCTTTCTTCTTACCGAAGTTGAGCAATTTTGCGATCGCATTACGTTCACTTTTCTCTGTTTCCGCCACAGGAGACTTATCAGGACAACGGTTAGCCATTGCTGCTAACACAGTGTCTTCCCCTTGGGTGAAGGCGTAATCTAGACCATTTGCCCGCGCTACAACGATGGGAATCCCGATTTCAGATTCTAGCTTCGGTGCTAAACCTTCTAAATCAGTTTTGATAATTTCGGTGGTGCAAGTGCCAATCCAGACAATTACACTAGGATTGCGATCGCGTTTAATCTGCAAGCACAACCGCTTTAACTCTTCATAATCACTCAGTTGTGCTGAAATATCGCCTTCTTCCAACTCTGCCATTGCATAGCGGGGTTCAGCAAAAATCATCACCCCCATCGCATTTTGCAGGAAGTAGCCACAAGTTTTTGTCCCAATCACCAAAAAGAAGCTATCTTCAATTTTTTGGTATAACCACGCCACGCAGCTAATTGGACAAAAAGTATGGTAATTCCCAGTTTCACATTCAAAGCTTAAAGCTTCTGGTTGTTGAGCGACAGTCATTTTGGTTTTTTCTCCCCTTGATATTTAATGGCAGTTCAACCAATTTCAGATTTTAGATTGATAATTTTGGATTGAAGGCTGGGACAACAAAAGTATCCGCTGTCTAACGACAATTTCCCTAATTCCTCATCCAAAACCCCAAATCTAAACCTTAAAATTGCGAAGAACGACAATAATTAAGCATTGGGGAAGAGACGGGCAATTTCTGATTCATCAAAAACGCCTGCTGGCAGTTCTTCCCCCAAAAAATCGTTATTTTCTTCAGCCTTTTGCAAAGCTGTTTCATCACCCCAGACATCTGATAACACGTCTTTAAACGCATTCTCATCTAGTGGACTATCTTCAAGCGCTTCTTCTTCATCCAGCTTTACTTCGATTGCAACTGTTGAATCGAAGGCAATTTCCCCAAACTCATCTGCTTCTAAACTAGAGGTTTGGAGAGACTCATCTTTTGCGTCATGTCCGTTGGTTAAGGAAGTATCGCCAAAGCCATTTTCGGTTTCCTCCAACTCGCCAATCCCCAGACTTTCATTATCAGAATCCAGGATTGCGAATTCTGGAACTACCGCCGCCGCAAAGCCATTTGTATGAGAATGTGTCAATGTTTCATCTTCAGGCTTTTCGTCAACGATAGCTGCTGCTTCTTCTACGTATCTCTCAACATCTGGGTTGCCGACGAAGCGATTACCGAGAGCTAAATCTGGGTCAAAATGCAAATCCAGCACTTCAATCAGGGTATCGGCGTCAGGATTGAGTTTGGCAAAGGGCAACATTAACTGCGCTAGCTTTGGCTCTAGGGCGTTAAGAACTCCCAGGATGAGGTAAGAAGGTGGTCGCTTCCCGCCATCAGGGGTGTACACTGATTCCACTTCCATGTGCAGGGTAATCCAGTCTCGATTATTCTGGAAAAATTGCAACCACTTTTGTTTTATTGAATCCGTAAAGCTGTGAAAGAAAGCCATATTATTGTCCCCCATCCTGAGAACTTGGTGATTTATACAATCATCAAGTCTAGTTCCTCTTCTGAATTAGGAACCTGGGGTTTACCCGGATTTAGATAAAAATCGGACAACAAAGAGAACAACTCCCGATCTGGTGTATCGTTAGGTACAACACCTTCGGGACGCGCCAGAATTTGGTCAGCGATGTTGAGATAGTAGTCGCAAACGTAGTCTAGGGAAGGATCTTGCTCTGCCATCTCGAACAAAGTTTTCCCTTTCACACGGGAAACACGGATATCTTCAATTAAAGGTAAAACTTCCAAAACTGGCATGGGCACAGCTTCTATATATTTTTCAATCAAGTCGCGCTTGGAGGTGCGATTGCCAATTAACCCAGCTAGACGCAGTGGGTGAGTTCTTGCTTTTTCGCGGACGGAAGCAGCAATCCGATTGGCAGCAAACAAAGCATCAAAGCCGTTGTCTGTAACGATCAGGCAGTAATCTGCATAGTTGAGTGGTGCTGCAAAACCACCGCAAACTACGTCACCCAGAACGTCAAAGAGAATTACATCGTATTCATCAAAGGCGTTGAGTTCTTTAAGTAATTTTACGGTTTCACCGACTACATAACCGCCACATCCAGCACCAGCAGGTGGGCCACCAGCTTCTACGCAATCCACACCGCCGTAGCCTTTATAAATCACATCTTCTGGCCAGACATCTTCGTAGTGATAGTCCTTTTCTTGGAGGGTGTCGATAATTGTGGGAATCAAAAACCCAGTCAGGGTAAAGGTACTGTCATGTTTGGGGTCGCAACCAATTTGCAGCACTTTTTTGCCACGTTTAGCTAGGGCGACGGATATATTACAGCTAGTTGTGGATTTACCGATACCACCTTTTCCGTAGACTGCTAGTTTCACTGTTGTTTCCCTCTTATAGCTTTTGGTCAAACTTGTGGCTCAAACATTTGCCTTCACCTTTCCTGAGATGGCGATGCGTGAGGTTTGTTGGATTTCATTCTTGATGTCATTATTGGGCAAATTACATAGAAAAGAAAGTGGGTCATAATCTGTAAAATGGTTTTATCCGGTGAATTAGAGCTTAATTAGGTTTATTTAGATTTTTATCAGCCATAAAGACCTTAAAAGCTCTAAAAATAGGTAACAAAAAAATTTTATTACTTATTTTTATAAAAATAGTTACAAAAAACAAAAATTTAAAGCTGTCTCTTTTGAATGCTTTTCATGGAATTAGCTGATGTTATGACAACGTGTTTTCATGGCATTGGGCCGCAGAGTCAAGGGGAAAGAGAGGTATATGCAGCCTGATGCTGGAAATACTACTAGAATTTGCCTTAGCGTAGCTCACTAAAGGTATCGCAGATAAATCACAAGTTTTCAGCCGATAGCCAAGACCGTTTAATTGCTGCTTGAGAGTAAGTTAGGGTGATTTTGTAAAAAATTATTAATTTGCCAAATATTAGCAAGCGGCAGCCCAAAAATGGGCGTTCCCAGTCTATGACTGGGAACGAGGCAAATTCAGGACACCTCAGTTTCAAGTCCGTGGATTTCCTGTAATGTTTGCCAGCCAGCCTGCCACTGGGAGTTATCTTGTAATAATTTGGCATTTATCCAAAAACGGACTTTTGGATCGCAAGCAGCAACCATTTCGGCGTAAACCCACTTAGCCTGATTTTTACGATTGACAACTTGGAAGTGCCGCCAGCCATCAACTTTTTGCTGTGCAGTCCACTTAGAACCAACTAGGTAAGGAAATTTTTGTTTTTTAGCCATTTGTTATTTAGTCATTAGTCATTAGTCATTGAGAAAGAGGAGGCAGAAGTTCTTTAATTTTGAATTTTGAATTTTGAATTGATTTCTTCCCCAGTCCCCTAAACCAAATCACCATTACGGGTAAACTTCTGGCAATGCAACTCATTATCTTGCTGGACACATAGCGAAAACCATCTGATATGACTCCAGCAGGTGTTGATGTTATTGGTAATTTTGCGCTTTTTCTTGGAAAGGCGTTGCCTTACGACTTCATTAGGGCAAAGAATTTCTAACGTACCCGTACCATCTTCGTAATCGACGATACGAAATAGACAGTCTTGCAACATCGCACGGCTGCTGCTGTCGAAGAACCGCTTAAATCGCTGTAGCTTTTCCCCTTCGCTCATTTGGCTGATGGGTTTTATTTTCAAGAAATCTTCATCCTCAAAGTCAAAGTCATCATCTTCAAAGTCGTAGGGGTCAATCATTTTCCATTGGTGTCAACTTAACGTGAAACCGCTCGTCCGCCGGGAATTGAAATTCCCGTCTCATAACTAAAGTCATCTGAAGATGACTAAATCTCGCCAAAAATCTCCAGTCTACTTCAGTAGACTTAAGCTATTAGCCCGAAAATTTATTTCCGGGCGGGCATGGAAGCCGACAGATAAGCTATTTCCAGCTTAAGTTGACACCTATGATCATTTTCAGCATCTACTAGGCGACCTGGGATTATGGTAACTCTGTGTGGGAGCAGGAGAGAAATGAGTAATGAGAAATGAGTAATGAGTAAATACCCAATCTTACCCGGATTTCTCACCACATCTTTGCTACGGAACGCTCTTGGCGATCGCACTCTTGCTAACGGCCCGCTCCGAAGACAGCAATTTTTTCCTTACTCATTACTCACTACACCCCACTCCCTCTGACTTTTCCACATCCCGTCAAAAGTCAGGTATCGTACTTACTCAATCGCTTTTGACAATTATCAATCAGAACAGCCACATTGATACAGCAAGAGAGTTTGTAAATCGCTATTACGCGGCGATCTCGCACAATCAGCCAACCATCGTTGTGAATACAGCCAAGCCCCTAAACGATCATTTCGATTTGATGCAGGTTTAGGTATAGGGTTAAGTACAATAATTGAGAATTGCCCAATGGGAAATAGGAAGTACGGGAAAATACGACTTTTACAAGACGTGAACACCGATCTAGGCGATCGCTCTGCTGTTCTTACAATATCTATGTGAGAACAGAAATTTACTTGACTTGGTGTTCTGGTAGTAGCCTCTGATAAGCTACTGCGCCTCTACGTTCCTGAAAAAGCCTATGCAACCTACTAATCCTAACCAATTTACAGAAAAAGCCTGGGAAGCGATCGCCCATACCCCCGATATTGTTAAACAATATCAACAACAGCAAATTGAAAGCGAACACCTGATGAAGGCGTTGCTAGAACAAGATGGTCTAGCGACTGGAATTCTCACCAAGGCGGGTGTTAATCTTCAAAAACTGCGCGATCGCACTGAACAATTTTTTCAACGTCAGCCAAAAGTATCAGGTAATAGCACCTCAGTCTACTTAGGGCGCAGCTTGGATACACTTCTAGATCGAGCCGATGGATATCGCAAAGAGTTTCAAGATGAATATATTTCAATTGAACACTTATTGCTGGCTTACGCTAAAGATGACCGCTTTGGCAAAGCTTTATTCCAAGAATTCGGTTTGGACGAAGGCAAGCTAAAAAATATTATTAAACAAATTCGGGGGAGCCAAAAAGTGACCGACCAAAATCCAGAAGGCAAGTACGAAGCACTGGAAAAATACGGACGTGATCTCACAGAAGCCGCCCGTAAAGGTCAACTTGACCCAGTGATTGGGCGGGATGATGAGATTCGTCGGACGGTGCAAATTCTCTCTCGCCGCACCAAGAATAATCCTGTGCTAATTGGCGAACCGGGTGTTGGTAAAACTGCGATCGCTGAAGGATTAGCACAGCGGATTATCGCAGGTGATGTACCTCAATCTCTCAAAGACCGCAAGCTAATCGCTTTAGATATGGGTGCTTTGATTGCAGGGGCAAAATTCCGGGGTGAATTTGAAGAACGCCTGAAAGCAGTATTAAAAGAAGTTACTGAATCTGGCGGCAATATTGTTTTATTTATTGATGAAATTCACACCGTTGTTGGGGCTGGTGCAACCCAAGGCGCAATGGATGCTGGTAACTTATTAAAACCAATGTTGGCGCGGGGCGAATTGCGCTGTATTGGGGCAACAACCCTGGATGAATACCGCAAATATATCGAAAAAGATGCGGCATTAGAAAGACGCTTCCAGCAAGTTTTTGTCGATCAGCCCAGTGTAGAAGATAGTATTTCGATTTTGCGCGGCTTGAGAGAACGTTATGAAAACCACCACGGGGTGAAGATTTCTGATAGTGCTTTAGTTGCAGCAGCAATATTGTCGAGTCGATATATTAGCGATCGCTTCCTCCCTGATAAAGCCATTGACTTGGTAGACGAAGCCGCCGCGAGATTAAAAATGGAGATTACCTCCAAACCAGAAGAACTCGACGAAATTGATCGTAAAATTCTGCAATTGGAAATGGAGAAGCTATCGCTGCAAAAAGAAAGTGATGCCGCTTCTCGTGAACGCTTAGAAAGATTAGAAAAAGAAATTGCCGATCTCAAAGAAGAACAAAGAACACTGAATACTCAATGGCAGTCTGAAAAAGATATTATTGACAAAATTCAGTCTGTTAAAAAAGAGATTGAACGGGTTAACTTAGAGATTCAACAAGCAGAACGCGACTATGACCTTAACCGCGCTGCTGAGTTGAAATACGGCAATTTAACCAGTTTGCATCGTCAATTAGAAGCAGTAGAAGCCGAATTGGCAAGCACTCAAAGAAGTGGTAAATCACTATTACGAGAAGAAGTCACCGAAGCTGATATTGCTGAAATTATTTCTAAATGGACAGGGATTCCGATTAGCAAGTTGGTGGAATCTGAGAAAGAGAAATTGCTGCATTTAGAAGATGAACTGCACCACCGGGTAATTGGCCAAGAAGAAGCAGTCACAGCTGTAGCGGATGCAATTCAGCGATCGCGCGCTGGATTAGCCGATCCCAATCGTCCCATCGCTAGCTTTATTTTCCTTGGGCCTACGGGTGTTGGTAAAACCGAACTGGCGAAGGCGCTGGCGGCGTACATGTTTGATAGTGAAGATGCGCTGGTGCGAATCGATATGTCGGAGTATATGGAGAAACACGCCGTCTCCCGCTTAATCGGTGCGCCTCCGGGATACGTGGGTTATGAAGAAGGCGGACAACTTACAGAAGCTATTCGCCGCCGTCCTTACTCAGTAATTCTTTTCGACGAAATCGAGAAAGCACACCCCGATGTCTTCAATATCTTCTTGCAAATTCTCGATGATGGTCGCGTTACTGATGCCCAAGGTCATAAGGTGGACTTCAAAAACGCTATTATCATCATGACCAGCAACATCGGTTCGCAATACATTCTTGATGTCGCTGGAGATAACAACCACTACGACGAAATGCGCCGTCGAGTAATGGAAGCGATGCGAAATAGCTTCCGTCCAGAATTCCTGAACCGGATTGACGAAATCATCATCTTCCACGGTTTAGATAAGAAGGAATTGCGGCAAATTGTGCTATTGCAAGTAGAAAGATTGCGGAAAAGATTGGGCGATCGCAAAATATCCCTCAAACTCTCGGATGCTGCACTTGACTTTTTAGCCGAAGTAGGATACGACCCAGTATATGGGGCGCGTCCATTGAAGCGGGCGATTCAGCGAGAGTTAGAAACGCAAATTGCTAAATCCATCTTGCGCGGCGAATTCAACGACGGTAACACCATCTTTGTAGATGTGCAGAATGAAAGGTTGTCCTTTAGCCGTTTACCAGTTGAGGTATTCACTGGATAATTACACCTTATAAATCACACACAAAAACCCGTTTTCTGACAGAGATCGGGTTTTTGAATTATTTTAGGGGAAAAGTGGGAACCCTAGATATTATGTTCATCAAAAGAATTGGAAATTAGGAAACTCTTTCCCCGGATTTCTCACCCATAGTGTAGGCTTCAGGGGAAGAGGAGTGTGGGGAGTGTGGGGGGTAAGACTTCTTCCCCATCCTCCCACACCTCCCACACCCCTTGGATTTCTCACAAGTGAGAAATCCAGGTTTCCCAGTCCCCATTCCCCAGTCCCCATTCCCCATTGATAACTAATGATTAGTATAATTACACCAGTTTATAACGGTGATAAATTTATAGAATCTTGCCTTCAAAATGTCATCAACCAAAATTTTGCGGATGTTGAGCATATCATCGCCGATGGTGGCTCAACGGACAAGACAATAGATATTATCAAACATTATGCCAATCAACATCCCCACATCCGCTGGATTTCTGAAAAAGACCAGGGACAATCAGATGCGATGAATAAAGGAATTGCTATGGCGCAAGGAGCGATTATAGGCATTTTAAATGTTGATGATTTCTATGAACCAAATGTTCTTAGCCGCATTTCAGAACTCTTTACAAATCTACCAGAACCTAGCTTGATTGTCGGTAATTGTAATATTTGGGATCATCGAAACAACTTAATTCAGATTAATAAACCTAAACGACTACGACCAGTTGATTTATTGATGGAAAAGCAAATTAATGATGATGGCATGATTGATGTTACTTTTCCGGTTAATCCATCGGCTTACTTTTACCACAAATCATTACACCAAAAAATTGGAGTCTACAAAGTTGAAGAGCATTATGTAATGGATATAGATTTCTTAATGAAAGCAGTTAAAGTAGCTCATGTAAGATATTTTAATGAACTTTGGGGAAATTTTAGATATTATCCAGGAACAAAAACTTTTGATGATTCTACAAATGGAACAAGTCAAACGCGAATCCAACAGTTGTTTAAGGAGTATGCTAAAACACTCCCATTAATTGAGCAATGGGAGGTACATTTGAATCGAATCATGATTTTTATTACATTAAGAATTTTCTATTTTTATAAGTATCCGCAACGATTACCTAAATCGATTCATAGTCGATTCATCAAATCGATTTCGTATTTCAAGCATAAGACAGCAATCATTGGGGACTTAACTCATCCCACAGCTACAAAAACATCGCCTGTATGGCGATTTGCTGCGCGTTTGCTCTTTTTTATAAAAAGCCGTAGGGAAATCGAAGTTATTAGTACCAATGACTAAATCGGCGGGATTCCCGCCGATTTTCTTGGAACATACGTTAACCAGAACCCTTGTTTTGACGTAGCAGTGCTACGTCAAAACAATTCTTTTTCACCAGATGTCTAATGATTTTTACACATAACTTGTCGCATTTTACGCATATTTGCAGGTAACTCTAAGTTCATTGCTTGTTGAATGAAAATAGATGGAATTGGAATCAGAGGTGTAGCTTGCACAGTATAAGCAAGTATTGTGCCGTTACCACAATCTTTGAGTTCTAAATTGGCGTCAAAATCCTCAAAAGTCCCTTTTACCATACGAAATTGAATTTGCTGCCCCAGCACTTCTACAACGTTGAGGTAAATTTCGACTTGAGCCGTGAAAAAGAAAAAGGCTTTTTGTGCTGCTTGATACAGACGTTTAACCTCACCTTTTTGTACTACCTCACTCTTGGTGATATCGGGGAAATATTGCACCCAGCGGGGGTAATCAGTTAATTGCTGCCAAACATGCGATCGCACCATCGGCACATACATCCAGGCTGTCACTGAGCCACCTGATGACTTGTGCGATCGCGTTTCTACCAAAATTTCACCCTGTACCAATAACTTTTGCTTGTCTTGACTCCAAGCCATATCTGAACCTGCAATAATTGAGTTTGATATATAAGACGCAGACATAATGATTTAAGTTACTCCTCAACTCATCCACCTAAATTGAGTTGAAACTACAAGCCATAAAGCTTGATTTAGATCCAACCCATTAAATTTAGTTCCAGTCTAATGCTTATCTTTTCCGGAAACGATGATTTTCTGCTAATTATTTCAATCACTTTACTCTAAAAAATGTGTTTCTTATCACAATCAACACAATTGATACTTAAGTGAAATTTATCGGAAGAATACTTGTAGATGAAAAACTACGTTATTAACAGCTAGAATGGCACAAACACGATCTAATATCAAGCACCTTACTCCACAATTTGGATACCATCTCTCCATTTTTACGTGTTATTTCTGATGAAACTGCAACTTTATGGTAACTTCATATCTTAATTGTCAATATCAAGTGTAATGTTCTGTTGAGTTGAGAGGAAAATTAGGTGAGTCAATCTTCTTTAAATCGTAGATTAATTCAGATTTTTGGTATCCTTCTCGGCATTAGTGTCGCCGTCTGGGTACTGAGAGGATTTGGTATTCTTACTTTTATTCCAGGTGGCATAATTTGGCTACTGCTACTAGGGGCGATCGCGATCGGGATTATCAGTTACGCCCAAAGAACTTGGTGGCGTTTTTAATCGTGCAGCAATGCCAATAACAGCTAGCCTAGAAAGTAGGTGCTGTAAAAGAGACATTTTTGAAATTGTTACCTTTACAAATTGTAGTTATTGGGGGTGGGGCAGCGGGATTTTTTGGCGCGATCGCTTGTGCTAAAGCCAATCCTGAAGCCGAAGTTACATTACTCGAAGCCAGTCGCCAACCCCTAGCGAAAGTGCTAATTTCTGGCGGCGGACGCTGCAACGTGACTCACGCTTGCTTTGAATCTGAGGAATTGGTGCAAAATTATCCCAGAGGTGCAAAAGCTTTGCGGGGTGCTTTGACTCGGTTTGGGCCTCAAGATACAGTAGCTTGGTTTGCCACTCACGGAGTCTATCTCAAAACTGAAGCTGATGGGCGGATGTTTCCTGTCACCAATACTTCAGAAACCATTGTGGAATGTCTGATTAAAGCGGTGGCCACATCTGGGGTTAAACTGCGTATCGGTACGCATGTAACTTCGGTGAAACGAACCTCAGCAGATGCAGGGTTTGATATTCTTTTGAAGTCGGGAGAAACAATTAAATGCGATCGCTTACTTCTCGCGACCGGTAGCAGCCTTGCAGGTTATAAAATTGTCCGAGAGTTAGGTCATCAAATTGAACCGCCAGTACCCTCATTATTTACCTTCAACATTGTCGATCAAAAATTGCGGGAATTGGCTGGAGTTAGCGTTAACCCTGCCCAGTTGCGCTTATCTGCTGGTGGAAAATCCCAATTACAACAAACTGGGCCATTGCTAATTACCCATTGGGGTTTAAGTGGCCCGGCTGTTTTGAAGCTTTCGGCTTGGGGTGCAAGAGTTCTGCACGAAAGCCGCTATCAAGCCACATTATTGATTAATTGGCTACCTGCTTTGCACCAGGAACAAGTGCGAGAAAAAGTTTTAGCAGTTAAGGATGAATGGGGAAAGAAAGCGATCGCATTGCATCGCGGCGTTGATCTCCCGCATCGTCTCTGGCAATATATCATTGCCCGTGCAGGTATTACCACAGAAGACCGTTGGGCAGAAATATCTAGTAAAACTTTAAATCAACTAGTGCAAGAACTTACTCAGGGAAAATACTTAATCAACGGCAAAGGAGCCTTCAAAGAAGAATTTGTTACCTGTGGCGGTGTCAACCTCAAAGAAGTCAACTTCAAGACGATGGAAAGTCGGTTAGTTCCTGGTCTTTATTTTGCCGGAGAAATCTTAGATATTGATGGCGTTACCGGTGGGTTTAATTTCCAAAGTGCTTGGACAACCGGTTATTTAGCAGGGATAGCAATGGCGACTAGCGATTAGTCTCGCTAAAAAGATTATGACAGCTTAAGATATTTCCTATTTAAGGACTAAAGTCCTTAAATAGGAACTTATAAAAATTAATATAGCGGACTTATATAATGGCTATTGTTAAAGTTGATTCTCAAAAATACAACTTGAAAATTTTATCTTAGTCCTCTGCTTATCCAATATTCAGCATTTTCTACAAATCCCTCTATCCAATCCATTATAGATTTACTGGACTCTTTGATTGTAATGCAATCTTCATGTAGAAAATAAACGCAACAGTCATCTTGTCCATTGGCAATAATAAACCACGGATCTCCATGTAAAGCACAGATACAGAAAGCATTATCAGGTAAAGGTGTACATTCTTCTCCCTCAGCAATGGAATCAAGGATAATCTCTTGCTGCCACTCATTCATTTTAATAAGTTGGTCGAAATAAAACTCAAATTCCGATCCTCTAATAAGCTTTCCGGCACTAAGCTGTTGTGCATTTAAATTGTGATAACAGCATCGCCTTTATTTTTGAGTTTTCGTCCCCATTTAATAATTAACTCTCCTTCATTTAAAAGTTGATGTAATAAATATTCTAGGTCTTCAATTGATTGAAATAGCCGATTAGCAATATATTCTTTTGTCGAGTGCCAGACCAATTCAATTAAGTTATAATCTGGGCTATATTCCGGGAGAAACTCTAAATGAATATTCGGCATTTCTGTTTCAATTTTATTAATATACTCTTGCTTTTTGTGAAAACTTGCATTATCAAGAATAATAACTATTTTTGCTCCCTTCTCCGCAAAATCTTTAGCTTGATTACCAGCTTCTACCCAATCGAAAACTATTTCTTCATAAAAGATTTTTAGGACTTTGTAAAAATTGTCTGCATTCCCTTTATCAATAAATTCTACAAATCTTTTCTTATCTGAATACCTTAATCCTCCCATCACATTAATTCTCCCTTTTCTTCTGTCTCCTCTCACGTTTTTAGAGTGACCTTTTTTACACCATGATTTTCTTCTTATCACCCTTAAACTAAAGCCACTCTCATCCCAAAACCATACCTGTAATCGTTCTGGATGCTCTTTCTCTATTCTTAAATACTCTGCTATTTTCTGTTTAAATGCTTTTCTTTTTTCTAGATTCCTCTTGGACTCTAAGCTATATTTTGTCCAGAGGTAGACGTACTTTTTTTTCTCTAATATCCTCCTTACTTGAGAACCACTTAATTGTATGCCTGTGAGTTGCTCTAAATATGTTGCTAATCTCTGCGCTGTCCATCTGCCAAACTCGTATCCTAATTCTTCTGGTTCTTTATCTATAGTTTCTAGTAATATTTCTATATACTTATCTGTGGCTTTTTTATGGTTTCCCTTCATCCTCTCATCTTTTAGGCTTTCTAGATTCTCTGGGTCTCCATGTACACACCAATATGATACTTTATTTAAAGAACAACCCAAAAATTCTGCTATGTTAGCTTGTGTTTTCCCGTCATTAAGCAACAAGAGAATTAGTATTCTTTCTCTTATTTCTCCATTTTCTTCCAGTTTTAAAGCTTTTTGTAGTTTCTCTATCTGCTGAGAAGTTAAATGATTTTTTGCTGGCATTATTCCATTTTTTGACTGAATTCAGTTTTTTATTATACCCAATTTAAATGCTGAACAGCTTATGCCCAAGTAAGCCTAATATTTCCCTGTAAGTTCTTGGCAAAACTCCATATTTACTCTCAATGTATGCAATTTCCTTTGGGGTACATCCTTGTAGCTCTTGCTCATTTTTTACTATTTCACTAGTAAACAAACGCTCTTTTAATTCTTGGATATTATTAATCATCTCAAAACTCGAACTTTCTAGAAGATAAATAATCTCTATCTTAAATTACGGTTAAAACAGCAAATTAAGACTCATCAAGTTAGGTTTTAGCATTAATGTGTACATCGTAGTATACCCCTACTCTTAAAGCTTATTAGCAACAGAGTCTCCGTGTTAACCTCAGCTATTTACCTGTTCTTTAAGAACAAGCGATCGCTACTTAACTATATTTACTTATCAAAATTTGTACTAATCTTCTAGCGTTTCCCACCTTGCCACTATACATTCACACCAGCCACCCTAGAGAAGTCAAAATTTTCAGGGTGTATTCGTTTTTTCATAAAAAATATATGAACACTGATAAAAATACGGCGTCTGAAATTACGTTGCAGGGGAGCCAGTATATGTTGCATGGTTTTCCAGTGCTTGGTGTTCCAGATGAGGAGCGTGCCGTAAAATACTTTAGTCTCAATCCATTTCTACCAAATGCCCAGAATCGTTGTCCAATTGAATGTGCCTATTGTGTCTGTCATCAAGATCGTGACTGGCATCACTATCCACAAAATTTTCAGGATGTTTCAGCACCAGTTGACCTGCTTGATTCTTTGCTAGACCGCATTTTTGCTACCCAGGAGGGACAAAAGGGCTTTCCGATTTCACTATGCGACTACTCCGATCCCTTTATTCCAGCCCATCGAGAACGTGTACTATCAATTCTGGATGCACTGATTGACCGCAAAGCTGCCAACATAGTTTACATCACTACCAAAGTCCATCCTGGTCAATCTTTTCTAGAGCGGCTCAAAAAAACTTTAGAGCGGCCTCATTCACTTCGGGTTACTGTCTTTGTTAGTTTACCACCCTTAAAACCAGGCTATGAGCAAGCCTCAATTCAGAGTCGGGTACAGTTGTTGCAAGATTTAGTAAATCTTGGCATTCCATGTTGTTGGTATCTGCGTCCACTGGTTGAAGAGTGGTTTGATGAAAGTTTAATGTGGCAATTAGCACGCACACTATTACCCCATGTTTCCCATCACGTTATTTTGTCTGGGCTTGTCATGTCTGAAGAGATTGAAACAAGTCTTTTAAAACAGGAATTAATTGTTCCAGAATGGGATCGTACACAACCAGGACATAAGCAATACTTGTCATTGGAATTTGAGTCAAAACTGCGCTCAATTCTCAGCACTGTTGCTAGCGAGCAAAATACTTCTCTGGGCCCAGTGATGGGACATCGACTATGCGGTACTAACGGTAATCATGCATACGGCTGCTTGATGTGCGCCAAACAAAACCGTTATTGTCAGCTTTTTCAACTTCATCACTATGGTGAAACGATCGCTGCTGAAGATAATCAACGCCTCAAGACGCTACTGAGACAAGATTCCCAAAAAGTAGGCTCATCTTTACAACGAGAGCCATCGACAGAAGAATGTCGGTGAGGTATTTCAACCTGAAGCGAAGCTAGGAAAGGTCTGATTGTCAGATTGGGGAACTCCAAGAAATAAATTATCCAATATTGTGGGGTGGGCAACATGAGCGCCCAGTTTATTATGATGCCCACCCCACAAGAGTTAATTGAATATTTTTTTATTTGTCAGTCCTTTGCTACCCGTCTACAAAATTATTGTACTGGAGCATAAAGAGGGAGAATTATCTTGCTATCGTAGATCAATTTTGAATACACCCAACAATGAAGTTCAGCGAAATCCTCCGCCAATTTGGTGACACGGCTACCCATCATAGCCTGACTAACGACCCAGACCATGACCCAGAGATTACAGGGGTAGCAGCCATTGATGAAGCTACTAACGGTACTATCAGCTACGTTGAAGGGGCAAAATTTGGGTCTTTTATCAGCAAAACCAATGCTACTGCTTTAATTTTGCCCCAGGACGAAAAATTGCAGCAGCTTGCAAACGAGAGCGGTATTCTCTGGATAGCGACCTCAGATCCGCGACTGTTATTTGCCAAAGCGATCGCTCTTTTTTACCAACCATATCGCCCCCTTCCAGAAATTCATCCCACCGCTGTGATTCACTCTACCGCCAAAGTTGGCAGTGATGTTTATATTGGCCCCCATGCTGTGATTCAACAAGGGGTAGAAATTGGTAATGGTGCAATAATTCATCCTAATGTGGTGATTTATCCAGATGCCAAAATCGGCGATCGCACCATCTTACACGCCAACTGTACCATCCACGAACGCACCCGCATCGGTGCAGATTGCGTCATTCACAGTGGTGCTGTCATCGGTGCAGAAGGCTTTGGTTTTGTTCCCACCCGGACTGGTTGGTTCAAAATGCAACAATCTGGCTATACAGTCCTAGAAGATAGCGTCGAAGTTGGCTGCAATACCGCCATTGACCGCCCAGCCGTCGGAGAAACACGCATTGGTAGCAGTACAGTAATTGATAACTTAGTCCAAATAGGTCATGGTTGCCAAATCGGTTCTGGCTGTGCGATCGCCGGTCAGGCTGGTATGGCTGGCGCTGTCAAACTTGGGAATCGGGTAATCTTAGCTGGGCAAGTGGGAATTGCCAATCAAGCGAAGATGGGTGATGGTGCGATCGCTTCGGCTCGAACTGGCATTTTACACGATGTTCCACCAGGAGAAATTGTCTCTGGAACTCCAGCCATTCCTCACAAACTATATCTCAAAGCATCTGCTATTTATAGTCGTCTGCCAGATATCTATCAATCGCTAAAACAATTGCAACGTCAAATCAAAAATAACAATGATTAAAATGATACAGCAGTTTTCTTTTGCATGAAGCACAAAGCTCATATCCCCGATTTTTTGAAGAAATTGGGGATCTTTTTATAAGAAGAATTCAGAACTCAGGAGTCAGAATGGGCTAAACGCCCCGCTACCGCTAACAGTATTAATTCTGTATGAGTAGGTGATAGCGCAGCGTAAACCCTTCTCTACGAGAGGCTCCGCCAACGCTTAGAGCGAGTCGAGTCGCATCTGAATATTGGTTAAAAGCGAGTGGAATGGTGGGCGAAAAAAATTAAAATATTCTCGCCTGAAAACTCTATCCCATTATGGGTATAGTTTTCTGAATTCTGAATCCTGAATTCTGTATTCTGACTCCTGTTTTATTCGTATGCCACTACCAATAAACTAAAATCCTAATTTTTCCAACACTGGCTTTGTGGAAACAACATGACGTTCTAAACCCAGTTCTTTTGGACTAACCCCAAGTGCTAAAGCAATCAACTGGGGTAAATGCAACACTGGTAAACCTAGTTTCTGTCCAATCACCTTTTCTACCTCTGGCTGACGGGAATCTAAATTTAAGTGGCACAGAGGACAAGGCGTAACTATGCAGTCAGCACCAGATGTTAAAGCATCCTGAATATGCATCCCCGCCATTTTGAAAGATTGGGTAGTGGCATAACTAGAAAGCGGCCAACCACAACATTGTGTGCGACCTCGGTAATAAATTGGTGTTGCACCCACCGCCCGAAATACATTTTCCATTGCTTCTGGTTGGAAGGGGTCATCATAAGGCATAGATTTTTGGGCGCGGAGGAGATAACAGCCATAAAAAGCCGCACATTTTAATCCACTTAACTTCTGAGTGACTCGTTTGGTAATTTCCTCTAAACCGTAATCTGTTACTAAGGCGTAAAGAAGATGTTTAACGTCAGTACTACCGCGATAAGGCGAACAGCCTTCTTTATGCAGCAAGCCATTAACCTGTTCAATGTAGACAGGGTTGGTTGTCTGACATTCTTTGAGGTGTTCATTTACATGACCAATGACACCTTGACAAGTGCTGCAATGGGTAAGTAAGGGCAGATTTAATTCTTCTGCTAAAGCGATATTTCTGGCGTTGACTGTATCTTCTAGTAGTTGGGAATCTTCTTTAAATGTGCCGGAACCGCAGCAAGCAGCTTTTTTAAGTTCAACCAGTTCAATACCTAGTGCTTGGGTAAGCGCTTGAGTTGACTGGTAAAGTTCCCGACAGGCCCCTTGGGCAACACAACCAGGGAAGTAAGCGTATTTGAGTGTCTGAGATACCATAGAAGTATGCTTGGGTTAGAGCGATCGCTCTAAACAATAACTGTTTTATCATCCCTTGTTAGCACTAAAATTCTGATGTTTGACGTTTAGCAACCCTTTAACCGTCCAGGTTAAAAGCTGTAGCATCGCCATATTCTGATTGCTATCAAGGCTGTAAATACTGATCGAGACATTGTAAAAAATTTTAGCAATAATTGGAAAAACAAAGTATTTACACAGTATCGGCGATAGCGTAGCCTGCTCCACTGCCAAATTTTTCCAGAAAGCTGACCCCGTTTATTTTAGGAATGGCAGAGGTTTTCTGACAGAAAAACTCTTGACAGTATACGGGCGATCGCGCTTGACGATAAGATGTATATGCTAAAAACAATATCTCCTCTAAAGAGTAGATCGTAGCAAGTGGTTAAGGACTTTTATTTATGAGCCAAGTGGAACTTTTTGATAAGGTCAAGAAAATCGTCGTTGAACAATTGAGTGTTGAACCCCCTGATAAAGTCACACCACAAGCCAAGTTCATGGAAGACCTGGGAGCAGATTCCCTGGATATTGTTGAGTTGGTGATGGCCTTGGAAGAAGAATTTGAAATCGAAATTCCCGACGAAGCTGCCGAGCAGATTACATCGGTTCAAGACGCAGTAGATTACATCAATAACAAAGTTACCGCATCAGCTTAATTGGGGATTGGGGATTAGGGATTGGGGATAGGGAAGATTTTTCCCCGTACTTAGTCACCTTTGGATAACGCTCTTAACGTAGCTAATGCCAGTCGCTCTAAGTCTGGAAATCCGACGCCAGTCGTTCATAAAGGAAACCTTTAAGACCGCGCTGGCTTACCAGTACCTAGTCGCTAGCCTCGAATTTTTTACCTGCTGCTTTTTCGCCATTTTTAACTGAATCATGACAGATCATACACGTAAACGCGTTGTTGTAACTGGTGTTGGCGCGATTACACCTATAGGTAACACAGCAACAGAATATTGGGATGGATTATTAAGTGGACGCAATGGCATTGACTACATCACATTATTTGATGCGTCTCGCCATGATTGCCGAATTGCTGGTGAGGTGAAAAACTTCGATCCGCATGATTACTTGGAGCGTAAAGAAGCCAAGCGCATGGATCGGTTTTCCCAGTTTGGGGTTGCGGCAGCACAACAGGCTCTATCTAACGCGGAGTTAGTGATCAATGACCTGAATGCAGAACAGGTCGGTGTCATGATCGGTTCTGGCGTTGGTGGCATTAAGGTATTAGAAGACCAGCAAACTATCTACCTCAACCGTGGCCCCGATCGCTGTAGTCCATTCATGATCCCGATGATGATCGCCAATATGGCCGCAGGATTAACGGCAATTCACACGGGTGCGAAAGGGCCAAACTCATGCCCCGTAACAGCTTGTGCTGCTGGTTCCAACGCCATTGGAGACGCTTTTCGCTTAATTCAAGGGGGATATGCCCAGGCGATGATTTGCGGGGGAACAGAGGCAGCTGTCACACCATTGTCGATAGCTGGGTTCGCCGCCTGCAAGGCACTCTCTTTTAGCAATGATGATCCAGCCCATGCTTGCCGTCCCTTTGACCGCGATCGCAACGGATTTGTCTTAGGTGAAGGTTCAGGAATTTTAATTCTAGAAGAACTGCAACATGCCATCAGTCGCGGCGCTCACATTTATGCTGAAATGATCGGCTATGGTATGACCTGTGACGCCTACCATATCACCTCCCCTGTACCTGGTGGACTCGGAGCCGCTAGAGCCATCGAACTAGCCCTCAAGGATGCCGACATAACTCCCGAACAGATCAGCTATATTAACGCCCACGGCACTAGCACCCCAGCTAATGATTCAACTGAAACCTCAGCAATCAAAAAAGCCTTGGGAGAACATGCTTATAAGGTGGCAATTAGCTCCACTAAATCGATGACAGGTCATTTATTAGGCGGTTCTGGCGGAATTGAAGCAGTAGCAACAGTACTAGCGATCGCTAATGACCAAATTCCCCCAACAATCAATCTAGAAAATCCCGATCCAGAGTGTGACTTAGATTATGTGCCTCACTCTAGCCGCGCTCAAAAAGTTGAGGTAGCAATATCTAATTCTTTCGGATTTGGCGGTCATAATGTCACATTGGCTTTTAAAAAATACGTTTAAAAGAAGTCAGGAGGCAGGAGGCAGGGGAAGAAGCAAGGGAGGAGAGTTTTCCCCTCTGCCCCCCGCACCCTGCCCCTCTGCCTCTTTCCAATGCCCAATGCCCAAAGTATCAGAACATTCAGATATAAAGTAAGCGTTCAGCATGACCCAATTATCAGCTTGATTTATCACCACAAACTCAGGAGATCCCGCTTGTCCATCCACAAGCGGGAGTGGGATGATGAAGATACTGTGGGGAATCTAAAATTACCCCAGCAAAAGAATCTACGAAGAGTGCTAACCCGTCGCTAAAAACAAGAGATTATGACTGTTGCAACCCAATCCCTCAAAGAATTGTCCGTCGAAGAACTGGCTATTAACTCGATCCGCTTCTTGGCTATTGATGCCGTAGAAAAAGCAAAATCGGGACACCCAGGACTACCAATGGGCGCGGCTCCGATGGCTTTTGTACTTTGGGATCGCTTTTTGAAGTTTAACCCCAAGAATCCCAAGTGGTTTAACCGCGATCGCTTTGTCTTGTCTGCCGGTCATGGCTCAATGTTGCAGTACGCCCTGCTCTACTTGACAGGCTACGACAGTGTAAACATTGAAGATATTAAGCAATTCCGTCAATGGGGTTCTAGAACTCCCGGACACCCAGAAAACTTTGAAACAGAAGGTGTGGAAGTCACAACTGGCCCCTTGGGTCAGGGAATTGCCAATGCAGTCGGTTTAGCGATCGCCGAAGCTCATTTGGCTGCTAAGTTCAACAAACCCGATGCTAAAATTGTTGACCACTACACTTACGTAATCGTGGGTGATGGTTGTAACATGGAAGGCGTTTCTGGTGAAGCTGCTTCTTTTGCGGGACACTTGGGATTAGGTAAACTAATTGCTTTGTACGACGACAACCACATCTCGATCGATGGTTCTACAGATGTAGCATTCACCGAAGATGTTTCCAAGCGCTTTGAAGCTTATGGCTGGCACGTCCTCCATGTCAAAGATGGCAATACCGATTTAGCTGGAATTGAAAAAGCGATCGCCGAAGCAAAAGCTGTCACTGATAAGCCAACTTTGATTAAGGTGACAACTACCATCGGTTTCGGTTCACCTAACAAAGCAAACACTGCTGGGGTTCACGGTGCAGCCCTTGGTACAGACGAAGTTGCCTTAACTCGGAAAAATTTGGGTTGGGAATACGAGCCTTTTGAAGTTCCAGAAGCAGCCCTGAATCACTTCCGCAAAGCAGTTGAGCGCGGTGCTAATTACGAAACTGAGTGGAATAAAACATACGCCGACTACAAAGCCAAGTATGCCCAAGAAGCAGCTGAATTTGAAAATTACATTAGTGGCAAACTAGCCGACGGTTGGGATAAAGTACTACCAACCTACACTCCCGAAGACAAGGGGTTGCCCACCCGTAAGCACTCAGAAATTTCTCTGAACAAACTAGCGGCTGTTGTCCCTGGGCTAATTGGTGGATCGGCTGACTTAACCCACTCCAACCTGACCGAACTCAAAGGTATCGGTGACTTCCAAAAAGGAGAATACCAAAACCGCAACATCCACTTTGGTGTCCGGGAACATGGTATGGGCGCGATCGCTAATGGCATAGCGCTACATGGTTCGGGATTGATTCCCTATGCAGCTACCTTTTTAATCTTCACCGACTACCAGCGTGCTGCCATCCGCTTATCTGCCCTCTCCCGCGCTGGCGTGATTTGGGTAACAACCCACGACTCAATTGGACAAGGTGAAGACGGCCCCACACACCAACCAATTGAAACCATCGCTTCCCTGCGTGCTATTCCTAACCTGACAGTGATTCGTCCCGCAGACGGAAACGAAAGCTCTGGGGCTTACAAAATAGCAATTGAAAGGGCAAGCCAAAACGCTCCTACCCTATTGGCGTTCACTCGTCAAAATGTCCCCAATTTAGCAGGTACATCAGTTGAGGAAGTGGCTAAGGGTGGATACATTGTGGTAGATAGCGAAGGTACGCCTGATATCATCCTAATTGGCACTGGTTCCGAATTGAGCCTCGCCGTCACCGCAGCCGAAAAACTCAAAGCTGAAGGCAAGAAAGTCCGTGTTGTCTCACTACCCGCATGGGATTTGTTTGACGCACAAGATGCAGCTTATAAAGAGTCCGTTCTGCCAAAAGCTGTCACCAAGCGTTTGTCTGTAGAAGCTGCTAGCAGTTTCGGTTGGCACAAGTACGTTGGTACTGAAGGCGATACTGTTAGTATTGATCGCTTTGGTGCTTCCGCTCCTGGTAATGTTCTCCTAGAGAAATTTGGTTTCACAGTTGATAATGTATTAGCTAAAGCAAAGGCATTGTTGGGTTAATAGCAACAGAATATTCTCAAAATTTTGTGAGGTGGGCATCTTGCCCGCCTTTTTTTACATGGAGGAGCGCTGAGGTTCACTAAAAAAGATTAACTATAATTGAATAAATCACTTAAAGAATTTAGAAGAGAGTTATGCAAGAAGTTTCGGAGAAAAGAGATATAGCGATCGCACGGTTATCAAAAATCGTCGATAAGTTAATTCAAAATAATAATCTCTATCAAGAAAGATTAGATAAACAAGAGATTATTCAACATTTAGTTAATTTGTTGGATAAGTTTTCACCGGAATTTATAAATGCTCTTTCTGAACGTGAATTAACAGACAGAATTGATAGTATTTTAGTAATAGAGGCAGTTTCGGGGACATTAAATGATTTAACACCAGAGCAAATAGAGATGTTTGATGCCGCAGTAGAAAGGAGGTAGGAATAAATAAATGGGCTATCTTCTTGACACGAATATATTAACGGCTATTTTGAAGAAGAATCAAAAGGTAAATAGTAAGCTAGAGGAGTTGCGTTTTCTGGGAGAAGATGTATTTATAAGTTGTATAACCTATTTTGAATCAAAAAGAGGATTGCTTTATGCAAATGCTACCAGACAGATATCTGATTTAAATAAATTCTGTGGAATTTATAGAATTTTATTTTTAGATGATTTAGAAATTATAGAAAAATCCTGCGAAATTCATGCAGAGTTAAAAAGAAAGGGTAGGAAAATACAAGAGGCTGATGTATTAATAGCGGCTACAGCGATCGCACGCGGTTTAGTTTTGGTTTCTAATGACTCTGACTTGCTGCGAGTTGAAGGACTAAGCTTGGAGAATTGGTTAGTTTAATTATTTTGCCAACTATCTTGAGATAGATAGGGTAAACACTACGCACTTTTTCATGATAAATCCCTTGCTAGGAATGATAAATCCCAATTGCATATTTTATTTATTTTGTCAATATGTAATCCCTAGTATGGTCTAATAAATCAGTAAGGCCTTCTGTAGACTGAATCTATCTTCATGCTTTCAGTAGATGTAGTCATGACTTTGCAAATGCAATGATATATGTGTACTCGAACAATAAATAGTTGCTGTTGTTCAGATGAAAAAATCTTTTATCAGATTCCAGTAACTTTGGTTTTTAGCCAATTGTTTGATGTTTTGAGAAGGTAATACAATGAATAAAATCCTAAAACGCACACTTCTACCCAGCCTCATGGCTGCAAGTTTAGCTGGTGTAACTTTAGTTCCCGCCAAACCCGCTGCTGCTGATGACCAAGTACTGAGAGACGCAGGTATTGGTGCTGTTACCAACGTTGTCACTGGAGCTGTTAGGGGAAATGGTAGTGTATTAGGCAATGCTGTTAAGGGTGGTGTGACTGGTGCAGCCGTAAATGGCGCAAATGGTCTGAGAGACACTCGCGGTCGCCGTCACCGGAACGCCGCTCAAGATATCGGAGTCGGTGCAGGGGCTAGCGCAGTAACCGGCGTAGTTACTGGCGATAGCAGAGATACCCTGGGCAATGCTGTTGATGGTGCCGCTGTTGGTGCAGCAATCCATCTATTAACCAATGGTAAATAATTCGTAAAGTCATCAGCTGAAATATTTTCCAACGGTTAACGAACTTATCCCTCCCTAATTCCTCTCTCTCCTAAAAAGAGCAAGCTAACCTCTCTTCCTTATTAAGGAAGGGAGGTTAGCGGGTTAGATTTATATTGAGATATATGTCAACTGTCAAAATCGTATGATGTTAGACTTAATACACCTAATACTAAGACCTAGCCCTTCAACGCCTTTCTAAAGTTTCGACGATAGGATTGATTTATAACAAACAAAGCTGGCCATAGCAAAGATAAACGAATACGATTGCTCAAGGCTGGATTAAAATTAGTCCGCTCAAACCCATTCCAGAACTTCAAAACGCCGACTCCGTAAACGACTATCAAGGCAAAAATAATAAAGTTACCCATTCCCATCAACTCCGTTAGTAACTGACAGAATTTAACTTAAGTTTTACCACACGAGGTAAGCACTTCATAACCAACACCGAGAAGGTATCAATAAACTCCTCAGTCTCTAACATCTAAGTTCAGTTAAATACACATTCTCTTATTCCAGTGTAGAGTAGCTTCACCCTTTGCAACTAGTTATCAGTGGTGGCAAGCTAGTCAAAGGATGTAAAAAACATCATTTCATCATTGATATACTGAAACCGTCATCGCGCTAGTTGGATGCTCAATACTTTGTACCTGTTGTCCAAAGGCTTGAGGCGGGCTAGATAGTAATGAAATGACCCTGATTATCCTTATGCTGCATCTACCCAATAAAGATAATATAGTTCATCACTCGTCCAGCTTCTCTCAAAATCTTTGATTGGAACAATTTTCAAATCATTGCGGTTGACATTCAGTTTTTGATTTAAAATCAGCAAAATTTTCTTTTCCTCATCTTGATTCTTGAGGAGAAAATTAATTTGGCTTAATATTTCAGCTTGTTCGACCTCTTGACGACCTTTTTTAAATAGGGTAAAGCTTCCCATTTTTTGAAGCTCAGGATAGTAAAACTTTCGATTGAGATAACCCGACAAAGGAGCCATAGTTGCATCTCGACTAGCGACAATAAACTCATTATCTAACCCAGCTTTTTGAATATATTGGGCTGTTTCCCGACTGGCAGAAAATGGTACAACTAAATCTCTTGAAAAATTATAAATACCTCCCCCAAACTGGACATAAAGAATTAGCATCAGAACGATATGATGCCATTGGTGAACAAATGTAATTGAATTTGGACGAATAGAAAACTTACTGAGTAAAACTTGAGACTCTTGATAATAACTTGCCAGCCATAAAGCAGCTATAAAGATTAAATAAAAATGTCCATAATGCCGAGAACCACCGATAAATCTGAAGTAGGTAAAGGCAAATATTATACAATTACCTATAGTATAGAAAAAGAAAGGAACTGGCTTTTTAGATAATTTAATCAAGGTCAAAATCACGACGAATAGAGTAATTAGCGCACAAACAATTAAATCTAGCAATTTTTTGTGTGCAGGAATAATTAATAAATAACTACCAAATATTCTGCCCATGCTTATCAACAAATGACGGATATCTAATTGGATTACCCAACCATTATTTAACCCACCATAAAGATAACTATCTATCGGAGGAGTAATAATATAAATTGATAAAATAAAAGAAAAGGTGATAATTACAATACTTAAAAACAGATCATACTTTTGGCTTTGACTAAAATACTGATGTCGATGTTCACTATCAAAACAAAATTCAGCTAGCAAAGTTAATGATAAAGAAAATGATACAAATAAACCGTAAATATTACTATTTGCTAGTAAACCTAATAAAATTGCCAAATAAGTATAAGTCCTTTTTCTAGATGAAAAAACTGTACAGAATCCAAAAATGAACAACATACTAAAAGCATAGTTTCGAGAAGTTAAAAGATATTCGTAAAAAGGAAAGAAACCAAAGGAAAATAAAAATTTTTGTTTGTAGTTAAAAGGGCTATATAGGCAAAAAATAGTAACAGAACCAACAGTAATTGCCAAATGAAAAATTTGCATAATAATAGGATTATCTACTATGCTTTTTAAAAGCACCAGAGAAAAATACCATAGAAGAGGATGACCTTCATAATGAATATTTGTAATTAAATCTCCAAAAGATTCACTATCTCTAACAATAAGCCAGGGATTTAATTCATCTCGCCACATGGAATGATTGAGGATACCTATTAAACCAAGACCAGAAAAAATAATGATAATAAACCAAGGAGAATGAAAAGATAATCTCGAAGTATATTTGATGATTTTTTGGTTTAACATTGTTAGTTAAAAATGAAATTTATTTCTATCAAAAATGTTGCCGCAGATTGTAATAATAATCTGAGCTAAAACTTATTCATTTATCAAATAATCTCCTGATTCTTTAATTTTTAACTATTTCTACCTATCGTAGCTTTCTGGTATACCCACTGGTGATAAACCTGCGATCGCTCGTAAATTTTGGCAACGAATCAACTCGGTAAAATTGAAACTGGCACGCCCTTCAATTTTGGCTACCGCTTCAATTGCAGATAATAGGTGCTGTGCTGCTTCAGCTTCGGAATAACCGCGTCTCTGTGCTATTTTTATCGCAGCAGCATCGGCATTTAACTCTGACTCTTGAGATTTATTAGTACGCCAGATCCGAAAAGCAGCGATCGCACTTAATCCCCCAGCTACAGCTACACCCACTACGTCTGACTGTGCTGCTTCCAAGAATCCGCCTAACAACCCGACTAACACCGCACCTTGATAAATATCGGGTTTAAACCACTTTACCCCCGTTAACCAGCTAACCATCTGCAATAGCAGCAAGTCTCGTTGCGGCTTTGTCAAGCGACGCCACAAATCGAAATTAATATATATCGGTCGCGCCTGATTCCAGGGTTGGGGAAAGGAGGCGTCAATCACTTTTGCCTGTTCTGGTTTACTAACAAGTTTTGTCGTCATCCGACCAGAAGCAGGCATTACATCTAACAAACGGCGAATTTCAACATTTGGCTCCATAAGTTTAATTATTAGCCATAATGTGCATAGTAACTAGTTATGTAAGTATTGGTATGTACTGGCAAGAGATTCAGATAAGCTATAACCTGCCGCTAACTTACTTACCATAGAAGTGCGCTTCTGTTGCTGTTGCTGCTGTGTCAGTAATCGGTCGTCCCCAACCTACTATTTTACCCTAAAGTATAGGACTAGGTGCTATACTAACACTCTTGAAAATGACCGACAGACACCCCTGTAGCGAACTGAAGAGTAGAAAAATCAGAACAATAAATACGATTGCTCATTTGACCACTAAACTTGCTCGGAAGAATAAACAATGGTCATAACAAATACCCAGTCAGGAACGAATGTCTATGAAGTTGCTGAGGGGATTTACAGGATTAATACACCGATCGCCCTCCCAGGTGGAGTGGGAGGATTTTCATTCAATCAATACCTGATTGTTGACGACGAATCATTAATTTTTCATACTGGGCCGCGCAAGATGTTTCCCTTGGTACGCGAGGCGGTTGCGAGTATATTGCCAGTAGAACGCCTGCGTTATATCGCCTTTTCTCATGTTGAAGCAGACGAGTGTGGATCGCTCAATGAATGGCTAGCTGTAGCCCCAAACTCGTCGCCCCTTTGTGGCACGATCGCAGCAATGGTATCTGTCAACGACCTTGCCGATCGTTCGGCAAGATCCTTGGAGGACGGTGAGTTGCTCTCGTTGGGCAAAAACTCCATTCGTTGGTTCGATACACCCCATCTACCCCACGGGTGGGATTGTGGATTTCTGATGGAAGAACGCACCAAGACACTGTTTTGTGGCGACCTCTTTACTCAAGGCGGTGTCGAGATCGAACCACTCACTGAGTCGGATATTCTCGGCAAGAGCGAAGCATTCCGCCACGGGATGGATTATTTTTCTCATACGAAGAATACTCGCCTTCTGCTGGATAAATTGGCAGCCACCGAACCAGCAACGCTGGCGTGTATGCATGGTAGTGCATGGCGTGGTGATGGAGCAAAATTACTTCGGGATTTGGCTGATGCTTTGTCTGTTTAGTCCAGGTTACAAATTGCCCGCGATCAAGTCGTCGATGAGAATTGGCAAGTGGCTTACATTATTGAGGCAAGCTAAATGAGTAGTGCTATAAAGTTTTTTTGGTTAGGTTATGTCAATAAAACAATGTAAGTCCCCAAAAAGCCTAATATGATGAGCTTACAAGTGGGCATTGAGCCGAGATGCGCGACGTGAAACTTTTCTTTTGAATTGCGATGGCGGAACGCCCGCTTTATAGCGATCGCACTCCACAGCAAAAAACCCCGGCGTTAAGTACCGAGGCTAGGGGGAGAAGTACGAATTACGATGAGATACAGCGATACCGAAATCAAAAAATCTTAGCTAACCGCAAAAGCAACCAAAACTAGAGCGGTAACAAACATAGCTGCAACTGCACCTTGTATAACGTAGTTACGTTGTTCCCAAATTGCCGGGTATTCAGCGCAGTATACCTGGGGAACAGGAGCGTAATTGTTGAGAACGCCGTTTTCATTAACAGTGGTATACATAGTTTTTTCTTTTGCTTGTTTAGTTATGTAAACTAATATAACAATATTGTTACAATTAGTCAACAGGACTTGACACAAAAAGGCTGATAGCGTTAATAAAAATTGCTTATCAGGAATACATGAGGTAGGCGATCGCTGTCGTGCTGACTCTCCCCCAGAACTGGGAAGGGCATAGACGCGCAGCGGCTTGTCTGATGACATCGCTTTGGTCTGGAGTTTACTTGATGGGATGATAAAGCCCGTCATTCTGATAGCGCCACGCTGTACTACTTGGATCTCGATTGGGGGTTCAGCCGGGATACGCGGGAGCATTTTACGTTTATCGAGTCACTACTCAACGATAAAATAAGGGTTTCAGCTTCTAAGAATATTTGTCTTACTCATGTAATATCTCTTAACTCGGCTTTCTGCGCGAATGCTACTCATACCCCTATACTTTGGCGAAATGCAAAAATCAACGGGAGCAATGCGATTTTGTGAGATGACCCCACCTGGAGAGCGATCGCTAATAAACTCTAAAGTAAATATGTTTTACTTAAAAATGAGTCAGATTTAAACGAAGAGCAAAAAAAATAAACTTATTCAGGTGAAAGCTGTGTCTCCTAGCCTAAAATTAATGCATGAATTAAAAGAGAAATTTAGAAGAGTTTTTAATAAAACGAATGATTGATATCCGGCAGTCTTTAAATTGGGTATATGGCACTTCAATTGCTAAAAAATATTTCTCAAATAGTAACAATACTTTTATCCGATGGTTTGATGAAATAGTAGCTTACTTTGATAATAGGACAACAAGTGGTGCTGTTGAAGGCATCAATAACAAGCTCAAGCTAATTAAGCGTTCAGCTTATGGGTTCAGAAACTTTATAACTGATATTAACAAAGACGCAGGTGTTTAGATAAAGTCAATCAACTCAAAGCTTCATATCGGGTAAATTTCGCACTCCTTGCACATCAAAAATAATCAAGAATTTGATATTTTTGATTGAATGTTGCAACACTTGTAAGTAAGCAACTGCATCATTACGACGGCGAAAGCGTGCAACAATAAACAATATTAGACTGTTGAACACCAGAATTCACACTAGCATTATCCAACAGTTGTTCGTTAGATAAAACGCGAATAATGCACCACGGATGCAGTTGCTGAAAATAGGTCATAATAACCACCTTACAAATGCTGTAAAATACTCAAAAACTCAGCTTTGAAATGACTATCATTACCGTAGGCTATGAGTATTTTCTAAGACAGAGCAAGATGCTATTGACAAATTACTGAATTTGTGGATTTTTATCGGCTATAATTCAAGATGGTCAAGGTGCAACCAGTCCAAAACCTGTTCGGGAATCTCCTCGAAATGTTCGAGAAAAAAATCCATCAAAGCCAGATGGAGTAAATCATTATGGGTGGGATAGCGTCGATTAGAGCCATTTCTAAACCAGCCTCGAACTGTTGAATCCGAACGGGAACATATTAAGGCAATTAGTTCATAACTTACAGCCCATTTAGCATAAAATTGTGTTGGTGTCATGCTAAACTCCCAATTGCTATAGAGTAAAATCAGATGTCGTTCGCGTGTGGTGATTCGACGAATATTAGACATAATAAACAAGTTAAAATTTCCCAGACAAAAGGCACTTAAAACAGCAATTTCAAGGAATTGTCAAAAGTCAGAATTTATCAGGAGTCTAGTATGATTGATATATTCATTCATCAAATACTCTCCTGAATTCTGACTCTTGACTCCTGACTCCTGAATTCTGACTCCTGAATTCTGACCTTGATTAGTGCGAATCTAAATGGGTAATGATGATGCTCATATCCTCCATATAACGCCAGTAAAACCGTTTCGCCATTGATGCAGAAGAACTCCAGAGTTCGCCATCTTTGCAACGATATCGATGGTTCTTAAGCTGGGATATGTAGCCCCATTATTAGCGAAACATTCAAAAGCTTTATCGTATTGCTTGCGGTCTTTTGGGGATAATGAATCAAGTTGTTTTTGGGCTTTTGCAGCGAAAATCAAACGGAATTTGACAGCTTGAATGTGCATTCAAAAGTTTCCGAATGTCCAAACTTGACCGAAAGCGCAGAGATTTTTGCACAGGTGGAGCGCGTGCTTTTTTCCAAGCGTTCATTTTGTGATAATTTGTGTGGGTAATACTTTGTTAGGGGTTGCGCGATCTAAACTATAAACGCAGCGTCATCTACTACAAACTCAGGTTGCGTTCCCAATACTGCGACCTTGCAACGATTGTGTGCAGTCATGGGGTAGAATCTAACTTGGTCTTCGCGTTTGTTAACGAGTCGGAAGAGGTATTTGGATAGGTTTTCATACTGCTTTTCATCCAACACGCACTCGAAAACCGATTTTTGCACCCGCAAACCATAAGCTTCTAGAAGTTTCGCCACTTTATTGCGACGGGTATCGCTAACAATGTCGTAGCAAACTAAATAAAACATCATCGTTTCACCAATTTTAGAGGAACAGTTTGCGGTTCAATGGTATTGGTGAAGTCTGAATGTGCAGGACGAAACTTTAACGCTAGGGGACGGTAAAATTCTATATCTCCCAGTAAAGATGCAAGATATTCCCGTACCTGTGAGTCGAGACATTGACGATAACTTACTTCTCCAGCGTAAGGATGCAGTACAAAAATTCGCAATTTTGCTTCCCAATATTGGAGAAACTTTTGCAGAAGATTGTGTGACTGGCTTTTCCCGTTACCATTCCCATTCCCATTGGTGTTAGTCAAATTGCGAACAAAATTTAACACCAAGTCATCGACAATAGGTGCGCGAAATTCTGCGGTAAAGTCCCATGCTAAGGGCAGTTCATAATTACCATCGCGGTGTAAAATTGCATAGTCTGGGTCGAGTCCTGCGGTGTTCAGCAGTGTGTAAATATATTGATGCAGCAGTTGATTTCCCAGGTTTATTAGTTGGCTAATGCGCTTTGCAGTTGTACGCGGACATTTGTTGTAGAAGCTCAGTAGAGAAGCAACGGCATCGTAATAAATATTATCAGCTTCTTCGCTGTATTCGTTCAGTTCGTCGATTCCTGGTGCTATTGGTAAGTTGTCCATCAGCAGCGTCAGGTAATTTAATACGCGTTGAGTTGTGTGATTAGCGTGGTGGCGAGTCCAGCTTTGCAGAAAAGTATGCTGATTGTGCAATTTTGCCCAGATAATACTTTCTGCTGTAGCGCGGTTAAATTCAATATCGCGTGCGCGTCTACGTTGGTAGGTAAGATATTTTGCTTGTAGTTTAGATGGGTTTTCTAGCCGTCCTAAATATTCACCGGTTTGGGTTAGATATAAGACGGGAATCTGATGTGAATGAACGATTTGAATGACTTCTTTGGGTAAACTGATATTACCAAAGATGATGAACTGACTGAGATTACGAATTGGAATACAAATACGTTGATTTTGTTGATGAAACACCTTTAAATAATGGTGTTGAATTTGGAATGATACGTCCTGTTCGGTGATGTAAAGGGTAGACATAAATTGAAGCCAACTAGGTTTAGTTGTAGGTCAGAAAGTTTTCTTTTCTTACCTATATTTCAATTTTCTCAGGTTGATATATGAGTTCGTATTTGCGTAAATGCTATTTTTATATGACTTCGTATATGGGTTATATGAGTTGCTCAAAAGGCATAAAAAAAGCCGGAGGTACTACCCCCGACTTATCCATAGTTTAATTATCCAAGCAAATGCGATCGCAACGTCCTTTCAACTTTTCCATCCCCGTGAGGGGTAAAGGAATTAAAACACAGACACTACTGCTTTGAAAACAAATATTACCTACAGTTTCCATCCCCGTGAGGGGTAAAGGAATTAAAACACGTTGGATTGATGAGGATTTAAATGCAATAGACTTATCCTTAATATAAACAAAGTGGGATAATAAAAAACGGAGTAAAAATTATATGTAGATAATATGACAAACCCTTTAGCAAGAATTGAATCACATCCCCACGAAGCAAAACGATTAATAGGGATTAATTATGACCAGTTTTTAGCATTGGTATCCTTAGCGGAAAAAAGGCATAGAGAGAAACAAGCAGAAATTGAAAAAAATAAAGTTCGGATTATTGCCAAGGGAGGCGGACGCAAACCAGAGATGTCACCGAAAGAAGGAATATGCTTGTGTCTAGTTTACATCAGACAAAAACCAATTTTTGAAATTTTAGGGTTACTCTTTGATATTTCCAAAACAAAAGCGAATGATGCTTTTAACTATTGGGTAGATATTTTGAGAGAAATTTTACCAGCATCTCAAATAGAAGAAGCGTCAGTAGATAGTCAAAAATATCAAGAATTGCAGCAAATGCTGTCCGAGTATGAATTAATTGTTGATAGTGCAGAACAGGCTACAGCGAGACCTGTAGACTATCAAGAACAAAAAAGATATTACTCTGGTAAGAAAAAAATGCATACTCTAAAAAACCAGTTTATTGTCTTACCAGGTGGTGAAGATATTGTAGATATCTGTGTGGGAATGCTGGGAAAAACAAGTGATATTAATTTATTTCGAGTATTTCGAGATACTCGGAATAAATTTGCTGACTCACAAAGGTTTATAGGTGATAAGGCCTATATTGGAGATGATGCCATTACCACACCTCATAAGAAACGAAAGAATACAGAAATTTCGGAATTCCAAAAACAAGAGAATAAACAACTTTCGTCTCGCAGAATTGCCGTTGAACACATGATATGTCGGGTAAAAATATTTCGAGTAGCCTCGGAAAAATTCCGTCTCGCTCGTCATCGATATAGTCAGGTAATTCTGGCAGTTTGTGGGCTGATTAGGTTAAGACTTAATCGCTTAGTATCCTTAACCATTAATACTTAATTTTTTATCCTGAAATTGATTTCATCGTTTTGTACTTTTTACTCTAATTTTAATTTTTTGTCTCAGAATGCCGCCAAACACCTATTTTCTCGTAGAGTAAGATAGCGATCGCCTATTCAATCTGAATTGCTCAAACCCATTCACAGTAAGCATTTACATTTTGCGGATAAGTCTAATGGAAGAAAGTTTAATGGGTAGGGCAGGGATATTTCTATCCCTTTCCCCCGACAAACCGGACATGCAAGCTTTCCAAGCATCCGGCTTTAGCAAATCCTAGAATTTCATCAATATATATTGATAGGATAACGACATAATCCGGTTGTCGTTACCCACTCTAGTTTTCCTTGAAAGGTTTTTCTGTTTAAGTTACCTGACTACATTCTTTGAAAGCGCTAAACGCTATTTGTTCAAATTGAGTAATTCTCTAAGGTTACGTTCACAATTTTTCAATTGCGTCTAACTTTTCCCCAAGAGTTCGGAATCTATCAAGTTAGCCGTCAAGGGATTCACTCGCCACACGTCAGCACTCTTTCAAGTTAGTCCTGAATGACCTATCTGCCCAGTTATGTATTCCTGTTACCTTTCGGTATAGCAGCCTTCGCTTTTTGCAGCATCTTACACCCACTGGGGAATTAAAGCGAGATTACTCCCATCTCTACTCACAGCATAGATTCTAGTTGTCAGACCCCATTGGGGTTAATTCATATCACACACAAGAGATGCAACCATTTGGGTTCCTTCTATACACCGGGGGAATCAAAGATGTCTTATATTCCGAGGACAGGGCGGAATATCTCTCCCCAAATACTGTTTCAGCCATTTCAGTATTTCCGCTTCACGATGCCTCTACAAAGGTTCACTCACGTTAACCCGTCAATGGTTTTACCCTAGCGCTATAGCCACTTTCGGCTAGTAGATTTTACGCATTTCCCTCTAGCTTTGAGACACCATAGTTACCCACGATGCCCCTTCGGGTGGGTACTGGCATAGACATTTGCCTGGAGTATTTCGATACTCACTCTCATGTGCGACTGATAGTCGCACCCATCCCCGTGAGGGGGAGTTTATGAAAAAGGTCACTCTTCTAGAAACCTTGTCACAATTGAGCTTGAGAGGGGTCAATCTGAGGGGGTCGTTTTTCCAGCGGAATAGTTGATAAATTCTTTCAATAAAACTGATTCTGACACACTTCAAAGGCTTACTCAGCAAGCTATCTGAGGGGGTCAACGAAAGAATAAGGGTTCCAGGCGTTGTCTGACCCCCTCAGATGCTTATCAAGCAATGACGAATTTATAAATTTGTCAAATGATTGGGAGTAGTTAGAAACACCAGCAGTGAAGTTTATTAATTTTTCATGGTTCAGTCAAGTTGGTAATAAACATATAGAAATCTACTAAAAAAGTCAAGGTGAAGTATAAAGTATAAAATTACTCCACCAAGTACAGCCGTGAAAACGTCATCACGAATTATTCATAGGACTTACGCACAAATAAGGAAAAACGTAGACGCGGAGCGGCTTACCGCAGGCTACTACGGAGAAATGAGAGTTTGAGAGGGTTTTTGCGTAAGTCCTAATTCAATTTACCTTGCCAAACAATTTCCTTGACTTTGATTTCTTTTGGAATCAATTTAAGTTTGTAGAAGGTATTTGCAACTTCTTGTTGTTTAGTAATCACTTCATCGGTGAGCGGAAGTACATCATACTCACGCCGCTTTTCTGCTGTTTCCAATACAGGAGCATCTATACCCAAAGCTGGGGAAAGAAACTTAGCAACTTCAGTAGGATTATTTTTTGCCCAGTCACTAACTTTCTTGACTCCATCCAGAACTACTTTCAAAGCATCCGGCTTGGCATCAACAAAAGATTTTGCAGCCAAATAATAACCACGATTGGGGGCTAATCCCGTCGCGTCTACTAAAGTACGTGCGCCTGTTGCTGCTTCTGCTGCGGCTAAGTAAGGGTCCCAAATTGCCCAAGCATCAACGTTATTTCCCTCAAAGGCAGCACGAGCATCGGCTGGTGGCAGAGTTGCTGGCTTGATGTCACTGTATTGTATCCCTGCTTTTTCCAGCGCTTTCACTAATAGGTAGTTAGCATTAGAACCTTTGGCAAAGGCAACTTTTTTGCCCTTGAGTTCAGCTACACTTTTAATAGGCGAATTCTTAGGTACTAAAATGGCTTCAGCCTTGGTACTCCAAGGATCGTAGGCAACATAAACCAAAGGAATACCCCCAGCTTGAGCAAATATAGGTGGTGATTCTCCGGTATAGCCAAAATCAATACTGCCTGCATTTAATGCCTCTAGCATTGGCGGGCCAGCCGGAAATTCCGACCAAGTTACGGAAGTTCCTGAAGCTGCGAAAGCTTTCTCTAATTCCCCTCTTGCCTTCAGCGCATAGAGAACAGTTGAGGCTTTTTGATAGCCGATGCGAACTGTAATACCGCTAGCTGCTGGACTGGGGGTGGGGGTTTGGGTTGTCTGCGGTGTGCCAGAGTTAGAGTTTTCGCTTGCACTTGGAGAACAAGCAGAGAGAGCCAAAGTTAAGCCAAGTCCTACTGCAAACAGTATGGAAAAAGTGCGGATTCTTCGTTGTTGGAACCTCTGGAGGAAGGCAAAAGCCATACCTAACAGTCGGGTTGGAAAGAACTTAGTCAACATTATCACTCTGCTTTCAGGGGTCAAGAAATATTAGATTTCAGTAAACCTACGGTAATCCCCGACAAGTTTATTGATTTACCGTATTATATTGGACTTTGGACACAAAACATTGGCTAGCAGCTTATTTACGCAAAATCCTGAAAAAACTCGAAGCCGAATGACAACGCGTACTGTAGAAGTTTTCAATGATTTAACTGCTATTAGTGAAGAATGGACTGGGTTAGAGTCTTTCATCAAAGTTGAACCCATTGGGAAGGAGTGCAGGTAAGCCTTACCATCAAATTGCCTACTACATTAGTAGTCTAGTAAAGTTAGCAGTTGATAAATTTTGCAACTTAATTCAAAGACTATATAAATCATGAACAACAGAATTGAGAAAGGTGACATAGTACTAATAAGTAAAAGTGGAAAATATTACAATCAAATAGGTGAAGTTATTGGGGTAGATTACAATATTTTCTTCGTCAAAATAGTGACAGTAAAGTTAGATAATCAAGAAGAAACCTTTGAAGAAAAAGATTTACAATTACAAACGAAAAAGCCGAGCCTACAAGAAGTAATTACATCAGTAGAAAAAATTCTAGAACAAGTTGATCGGATTCCTTACTTGCCGACAAAAGAGAAAGTAGAGTTACCCAACCGCCTGAAGTATCTTAAATTAGATATTCCTAAACTAGATAAGCAGTTGATTCAAAAAAACTTTGACAGTATAAATACAATACTTACAGCAACAAAAGAAGTAGACTCTTCAGCAAGCTTTTGGCAGGAAATAGATTCTAATTTGGAGAAAATAAGTTGGTGGATTAGAACAAGTCTCTAAACCAAGAAGTAAGTCGGCAAGAATAAATCAAACTATAGCAATCTGAAAAATTAAATACACTTGATATCCTGAAGCATAGCTAAATGCTTATTAACAGATGTAAGGGTATTGGCAGCAATCATACCACTGGCGGCGACTGCTGGTAAACCAATACCGGGAAATGTCGAGTCTCCACAGCATATCAGTCCTGCTAGAGGTGTGCCAGGGCCAGGAAACATACCAGATCCAGCCTTAATTGCTGGGCCGTAGGAACCTTGATGACGGCGCAGAAAACGTTCGTGAGTTAGAGGTGTACCAATAAGTGTGACTTCGCAACGAGAGCGAATATCTGGAATGATCCGCTGTAGCGCTTGCCACATTACTTCTGCACGCGATCGCTTTTGTTCGGCATATTCTTCCTTGCTTCTATCCATTCCCTGCCAGATAGAGTATGGCTCATTACCAGGAGTATACACATGAATCACGTGTTTACCTGGTGGTGCTAGAGATGGATCGAGAATTGAAGGAATTGATATGACTACAACATTCTGAGGTGCGCTTACGCCCAATTCCCAGTTATTAACGACGATGTAATGACACCGCAAATTTGACTGTAATCCTTGAGCATCAATGCCTAGATGTAGATGCATAAAGCTATCACACTCAGGCGTTGCTTGTCGTTTTGTGCGGTACTGTTTGGGTATTGCCTTTTCTGGTAGTAGCTTCAGTGTGTCCCAAACCGAAGCATTAGAAATTACTGCCCTACTTGCCCGAATTTCTTGGCGATCGCGCAGACGCACACCTACGGCGCGATCGCCTTCTACTAGCACTTGCTCCACATGAGCGCCCAATCTCAGCTTCCCTCCGTGACGCTCTAGCCCTTGTACAAGGGTGTCAACTAAAGCACCACTACCACCAATGGGATATTCCAGTACTGCATCTGGTCGATACCAATCAGCAAACATAAATGCTACCTCTGCGGCACTAGTACCATCTGCGGGCAGTCCAGAAAGCAGAAAACACAGCAAATTCAGCCAGTTTCGAGTAAATGGGTCTTTAACAACATCATTCATAATCCGGCTGAAGGGGCCCGTCAACTTGATGATATCTGTTAGATGTTTTATCAAAGATGGGGCAAAGGGGGCTACAGTTCTAGCTGCACCAAGATCAAAGCGTAATGCCGCTGGTGGTATGGAAATTGCTGCACTAGCGAATGGTTCCATAACGCGCTGGAGTTTCTGCCATTCAGTTACGGCATTATGACCACGGAATTTCATCAGTACTTCACAAAATTGTTCGGCACCAACTGAGGTGTCAAAATCACCTTCTGGTAGACAACAACCCCAAGTATCGTAGGTTACGCATGGGAGTTCAGAACCAATGGCATCTAGTACTTGTCGCAAAGGGTTGGCAGAGGGGCTGTAAGAAAGTCCAGAATAGAGGGAAGGGCCAGAGTCAAATTTGAAACCGTTGCGCTCAAAACTGTGGGCGGCACCACCAGGAGTAGAGTGGCTTTCGCAGACTATTACATTAAAGCCATACCGTGCCAAAAGAGCAGCACAACTTAAACCGCCAATACCACTACCAATGACAATTATATCTGTGTTCTGCATCTCTCTATTACATGTTTAATCTAGGCAATTTAAAGCTCGTTTGCGTTGTTGGGAAATGCTATAACTCACTACGAGCTTTGGTTTAAAGCCTTTCTAATTACCGAGGTTCAGAAGGTTGTTGCAGGCGTAATAAGGTGTTGTAAACCTGCCTCTTTAAAATAGTATTGTTTTGTAGTTCTATAGTAATTTTGTTGAACTGTTCAAATCTTAAACCATTATCTTCGACAATTTTTTGAGCGTGATTACAGTAATTTACTGCGATATCTTGAGCCTTCTTTGGAAGATTATTTATGCTGTTAGGATCGTTACAAACAATTTTAGGAATTTCTCCATTGCCAATAAGTTTTTTAATTTCTTCAAAGGCATTTTGACGGGCCGGTTCCATTGCTAGCACGGCTTGAGCGTAGCTGTTAATTTCAGTATTGTTAACGATTGGTGCTGGAGTTTGACCATAAGCTTTTGAACTGAATGAAAAAGCGTTGGAAATCACACCCACAGTAGCGATCGCACCAAAAAAGAATGATTGTGTAAGGATTCGCTTTCGGCTAGTTCGAGAAAATAAATCGGAAATTTTCTTCATATAGTTTGTGATCCAGAACTACATCAGGGATATTATAAGGACTTTGAATTATTTTCGGAGTTGGAAGTTCCGGTAACTGTTCAATACATCAAGTTTTTATATTTGATTGTCAATTTCCTCGGCATACTTGACAAAGTTCGATTATTTTAGTCTGGAGTGTTGATGTTTCTGATGCTCCTTGCTTGAGGCTCACTTCTAATTCCAGTAGTAAGGGTAAGCAAGAGATTAACTGTTGCACAGATAGCAATCTGATTTCTTGCTGTAAGAAATAGAGCCGTTTGGGATTACCGATATCGGCGGCAGTAGCGATCGCTTGTTGATTGCGCTCACCACTTTCGATCATAATCTTCACCCATAGCCAGGTGCGAAATTGTCCAATCAGCGTGGCAACTATCCGTAATCCCGGCTCGGAAGCATTGCTCAAATCTGCTAAGGTTGTCAAAGCTTTAGCTGTATCTCCTGTTCTGATTGCTGCTGCTAATTGTAAGCTATTTTGAGTAGTATTTCTTACTAACTTTGTAATGGTATCTGTATCTAAAGGCTGATTACTACCTTGGGCATATAGCCGCAATTTCTCTAACTCATTGTAAAGAAGCCGTGTATCATTCCCTACGGATTCTGCCAACAGTTGGGCAGTATTGGCAGTTAGTTTTACACCCACAGTCTGGGCTGCTTGAGTAACAGATTGCACCAGTAATTCTGTTTTCCAAGGAGGAATCAGGGGAAATTCTCGAAATTCGGTCGCAAACTGTTTTAATAATTTTGTAGATTTGAGGCGTTCATCTGGCTTATTGCGACTGGTGAGCAATAAAAATGAGTTTTCGGGAATCACAGGTAGCGATCGCCCCAATTCTGTCAACACATTCTCTGGACAGTGCTGACACAAGGTTGTATTGATCAGCCATACCAAGCGCCCACCAGCCCCAAAAGTAGGCGTCATGACCTGATTTAGCCCCTGGATAGCAGCATCAGCTTGATCGGGGGAGAATGCCGTGTAGTTAAAGCTTGTCCATTGGGGATCAAGGACGCGATCGCGCAGCATAGCGATCGCCTTTTCCATCGCAAAATCATCTTCACCCCAGTAAACATACATTGGCATAGATCAACCTCTTAATGAAGAGTGCTGAGTACCGAGTGCTGAGTGCTGAGTTGAAAGACCGCTCAAAAGGGGCAGGGTGCGGGGTACAGAGGGGAAAACCTTCTCCCTTGCTCTGTCCCCAGTCCCCAGTCTCCAATCCCCAATCCCCAGTCCCCAGTCTCCAATCCCCAATCCCCAGTCCCCAGTCTCCAATCCCCAATCTCCAATCCCCAGTCCCCAGTCCCCAGTCCCCATTCCCCACTCCCAAAAATTAAATACTTTTGAAATCATTCTGTTAATTAAGGTAATTTTCCCTAAAATCTATCAAGTGAGAGCGTGAGGCTATGAAGATTGGACGACAACTATCAAACTTACTTAAATCGGCTAGCACGACTGACGCTGCCAGAAGCCTACAGATCCCAAGCCCAGCATATTCAGGAATCTTCTAAATTTCAGCCACATTCTGGGCTGAGACAAGCAGCGTCCTTTCCTGGCTATACCCTAATTACCCCGCCAGCAGAAGAAGAATCACAAAACTCTGCTTTCTATGCCAAATTACAGACTTACCAACAGGAACTTTTACAGTTGCCTGTAAACCGTAATTTGATTGTACCTGTACCTCCTGCTAGCTTCCATCTGACTTTAGCGGATTTAATTTGGGACAATGCTTACCTTGACGCCTACGAAAAAAATCCCAACTTTGATGAGGAGTTACATTCTTGTTTGGCTGAAGTGTTTCAGCAATATCAACAATTGATGACAAATAGGAGTCATCCGATTAAATGGCAAATGCTGGGACTGATACTGATGCCAAGAGCGATAGCCGTTTGTTTAGTACCTCAAGATGAACGCTGCTACGAAGAAATTATTAAATTTCGTCGAACAATTTATCAAAATCCCAAGTTAATTGCCTTGGGTATTGAGCAGCATTATCATTTCACAGCCCATGTTACATTAGCCTATTTTGGGGAGGTTTCATCTGACTTAGACCGTGCAAGCTTCAGCACAATGCTTTCGGAATTGAATGAACAATGGCTGTTTAATTTGCCAGAATTTTCGATCGATCGCATCGAGTTGCGAAAGTTTGATAACATGACACGCTATTATCGTGAACCAGATTGGCCGATTTTAGATTTTTAAGTAATTAGTTAGTAGTTAGTTGTCAGTAATTTACACTCGCTGATAACTGACTACTGATTATTAGTTATCTCTGCCTGAATTTGACAAAGCTCAAACGCAACAATTTCACTTAATTGATGTCAGTGATGACAAACGTATTGAAAAAGGACATCATTCTTCGTTTCACAAATAGGAAATAAGCTGTGTTACCAAAAAAGCCCACCGCTACCAATCAAACTCAACGCTGGACATTTGCCCAACTTTTTGGACTGGTAAAACGTAATCCCTTGATGATTTCGCAGTGGCTAATCCTCTGGGTAGCTGTGGGCACTGCTGGTGGTTTATTTGCTGCGTTGTACTGGAATGTTTTAGAACTTTTAACTCACCAGTTACAGCGATTTGAAGGTTTTAGCCTCCTGATCGTGATGCCACTAGCCGGCTTAGTTATCGGGCTGGTGATTCATTTCTTGGGAAATCCCGGTGAAATTGCTGTGATTGTTGATAATATCCATTTTCGCGGCGGACGCTTAGATTCTCGCAAAAATCCCTCAATGATTCTTGCTTCTCTAATCAGCATATCGGCAGGCGGCAGTGCTGGGCCAGAAGCACCACTAGTACAAGTAACAGGTTCTTTTGGTACTTGGGTTGCCGATCGCTTAAAACTTCAGGGTGAAGACCTCAGGACTATCAGTTTAGCAGCGATGGCGGCTGGCTTCACCGCTTTATTTGGCGCACCTCTTGGCGGTGCAATGTTCGCCCTGGAGATTTTACACCATGAGCATATTGTGGAATATTATGAAGCCTTGATGCCAGCCATTGTTTCAAGTTGCGCTAGTTATCTAGTATTTGCAGCAATTACACATTTGGGAATTGCACCCACTTGGCATTTTCCCCAATACCACCTAGAAAAGATCGATGATTTTGCGATCGCTATTATATTCGGAATCATTGGGGCGGTGGTGGGATGGATTTTTATGGGCATTTTTCGCGGCTGCGATCGCTTGTTTGCTCGAATTCCCGGCCCCATTTATGTACGCACAACATTAGCAGGATTTGCGCTTGGCACTTTAGCAGTTTTATTACCCCTAACCCGTTATTTTGGACATGAAGAATTAGAGTCAGTTCTCACTACTAACTTTGGTGCTGTTTTTCTCTTAACTCTTGCTCTTGGTAAAATGGCTGCCATTAGCTTAACGGTAACTGGTGGGTGGCGCGGTGGATTCATCATCCCCCTATTTTTCACTGGTGCTTGTATTGGTAAAGCAGTAGTAATCTTAATTCCAGGGCTTAATCCCGCTCTTGCCATGATTTGTACAATGGCGGCTCTGAATGCAGCCGTAACACGTACACCTATAAGTACGACTTTGCTACTGTCAAAGCTGACTAATTTAAGTCCTTTTACACCAATCCTTTTTGCCAGTTTAATTGGATTTTTTCTTGCGCCCAAAATTCCCCTGATTTCATCTCAACTGAAGTCCCAGACAGAAGTTACTGAATTGTAGCTAGGGTACTGTGTTCATTACGGGCAATTATTTTTTATTTAGCCATCTCTAACCTAAAATTCTGGTTTTTGATAACCAAGATAAATTGCTTCTAAAAAAACATCAGGTGTAACAGTTTCCGGCAATTTTTCTAAATTAATAATAGCTACAACTTGTTCGGCTAACTTTAGAGATAATGAAGCTCTTGCCTTGAATGACATTGCACCACGTCGCTGCAAATATTCACGAATAACTGCAAAATCATCTGGCATCAATGGTGATAAATCGGCAATGTCTACTAACTGTTCATGGAGTGTTTTTGCCTGTTCTGAAATTGTCAATGTTGCAGATGCAGTGGGTGTTTGGGCTTGAATTACAATTGTGCCAGCAGCCAAATCACCTAAGCGCTTTTCGCGGCTACCGAACATAATTAAAAAAGCGCCAATAAACAAAGTTTCATCAAAGGGTCTTAGTAAGGCGCGTAGTGTTGCTTGTTGTAGCCCGATGAGTCTACCATCATCTCGAACTACACGAATTTTAGCAACCCGTTTACCAGGAGTTTGCCCGAACCATAAAGTTTCAAAAAATACAAAATAGCCGATGTAAATTGCAAATGCAATCAGGAAGAAAATTGCTATTAACCAAATTCCTAAATTCCGAGCATTCGTAATTAAGCCTTCAAAAAAATTGAAGAGTTGCGTTGAAAAGACAGTCCAGGTAAGTAAAAATCCAAGCAAGGTTACAATCAAGATTGCATAGTCAATCAGCAGTGCCAAAGCTCGATTACCGATTCCCGCTAAAGTAAATTCCAACTCTACACTTTCTGGAGTCTGGAATGTGATGCGATTAAAAAAGCGCATATTTTAACTAATTCAAAATTAATAGAGTTGGATTAAGATGTTGAGTTAACGAAAATCTTGCGAGGGAGGTTCTCGTAATTGCAAGCCTAGACCTTCACGCCGACTACGCAAGTCCAAGTATAAAACAGCTTTTAGTGATTGCCAGAATGGCATGATTAAAACTCCACCGATCAAGCTTCCAATCACAGAAATAAGATAGACAATCGAGTAAATAGCAGTACCAGGCTCAAGCCTGATTAGGAATAAATTAGGTATATAGTTTAATACAAACACCAACGGCAATGTCACGATAAAAGCAACTAAAACAACGCCCTGAATACGAAATACTGAGGCTTTAGTTAACTCCCAACTTCTGGCAACACTTTCACCACCATTGATATTTTCCTCTACTGCTAACGGCACTTCAGCTACTATCCAACGAGAGTAGAACCAGGTTAGTCCTAATAATATAATGCCTGCCGTTACAATTATTGCCAATGTGGTTATGACTATAACGCTTGAACTACCTAATATTCCTCCTAATACTACCCCGATCAAACCAGCTACTACACCGCCCACGATCGCTAGTCCCAAATAAATTAGAGCCAAAGATATACCGACTTGGAAAGCAACTCTTAAAAATGACCAAAGACGTGGATTAATATGGCTACTGGCAGTTTGAACACCTTCAGGCTGGTAAATCAATTCTCCAAAAGCCAAGCGTGAAATTAGTCCAGAGATGGCTGCATATTTTGCCCAACCATACACAGGAACTAGAACCCACAAGTGTGCGATCGCAGCCAGGTTAAGATAAGTCTTCAGATGAGAACGATACAACCGTACAGCAGCACTAACAACGTTACCGATACTCAGTGGTTGTATCTGGCCGGAAGATCCAAAGTTTTCAGACATAATGATAAATTTCCCTTGAAACTACGGAGATGAATTTGAGGCTATCTTAAGCTAAGTTAAATTCAGTGTTCCCAAAATTCATGAATATTCAACGTTGGATTGCACGACGAGAACCAAATTGGCAGCGTTTAGATGCCCTATTAAAGCAGATAGAAAAAAAAGGGTTAAAATCCTTACGAGCAGCAGAAATTAGAGAGTTAGCGAGTTTATATCGTTCAGTTGCGGCAGATTTGGCACGTGCCCGCACTCAGCAAATCGGCAATACTTTGATCCAAAGTTTACAATCTTTAACAACTCGTGCATATACGCAGATTTACCAAGGTTCCCGGCGACAGGAATGGCAGGCAATCCTAAAGTTTTACCGTTGGGGATTACCATCTATAGTCCAGAAAGCTTTTGTATACATTGGTGCGGCAACGGCGCTATTTTTACTAGGCGCACTAGTGGCTTGGTGGTATTCCTGGCAAAACCCCAGCTTTATGCCTTTGATTGTACCTGAAAGCTTGATTACCAAGGTGCGAGATGAGCATAAATTATGGATGGGTTCAATTGTTGGTGTTGAACCTCTGGCATCCAGCAGTATCATGATCAATAATCTATCGGTGTCTTTTGGGGCTGTTGCTGGTGGCATGACGGCTGGAGCATACACAGCCTATTTGATGATATTTAATGGTTTATTGATTGGTGCTGTTGGTACTTTAGTTGGTCAAAATAATCTAGCTTATCCTTTTTGGGCTTTTGTGTTTCCGCATGGTTCTTTGGAATTACCCGCGATCTTTTTTGCTGGGGGTGCGGGATTCTTATTAGCAAGAGCAATTTTGTTTCCTGGTAAATATCGCCGTGGGGATGCACTGAAATTCTACGGTTCTCAGGCGGTGCAGCTAGTATTTGGGATTGTACCAATGTTGATTCTTGCTGGTGCGATCGAAGGCTTTTTTTCACCTAATCCCAGCATACCTGAGCCGATTAAATATCTGGCAGGAATAGGATTATTTATACTTTTAGTAATGTATTGTAACCGCAAGCAAACATAAAATATTTTATAGGATTACTGTTTGATTTTTGAACAAAATGCCAAAAATTTTGTAGGTTGGGTGGAGGCTTTGCGTAACCTAACCTACGTCTCATGCACTTGGTAAACAGATAAATATCGGCATCGATGCTGGTATCGGCGGTTTGCGGTCGATAATTCAGTTTTGTACTTATCTGCGAGGATGCAGTTGCAGCATCAAAAATTATTAATCCTTGTTCTGCGGTCATACTACTGAGACGTGGCTTAAATGCGATCGCCTAAATATTACTGTATTATTACAACCACAATCTAAATCAGAACGATAATAGTTTTTTCTGAATTGCTGTCATACAAAGGGCAATACGAGAATTGATCTCTTTTTGCTCAACTTCATCGATACCCAATTTGACTTTGAGGTGTTGGATATGATTTTGAACAGCCCTTAGCGATATGTAAAGACGATGAGCGATCGCTTGATCTGTTAAGGAATCATGACATAGGAGTTTGAGAATTTCCAACTCTTTCTCGTTCAAATTCAATTCTTGACGTAACTCTCTAGGCAGTTTCAATTCTCCATTCAGCGCACTTTCAACCCCCTCTAAAAAAGCTTTGCGCCGTTCCATTTTATTCACTACTACAAAACCGCCGTAGTGATGATTAATAGATTTAACAAGTTTGATCAGCCAACTGGGTTCACTGCTATAAATCAGGATATTTAGAGAGGAATAAGCATCAAAAATTAACTCTAATAGTTGGAAAGCAGATTTAGCAGACTGAGAGCCAGAGGGTGTAACAAATTGTAAATCGAGGACAATTAAATCTGGTGTCTCTATTTGTAAACGTTGTAGTGCTTCTTGGGGAGTATTGGCGATGACACAAATAGCAGAGGGATCGAATTTTCTCAAGAAATCACAGTTATTTTGGGCTACTTCTGGATGATCTTCTACAACGAGAAACATCTGTGGCTTGGCTTCCATATTTTTAGCGATTTACACTAAAACCCATATTTTGATATATAGAATCGCGTAACCTAGCAACAGTCTTTAAGTTATTTCCAGCAACTACAATAAAGACAGTACCGTTTTGACAAACTATTGTTGTCGTATTATTGTTAATGTTACCTTCTAAAATGTAAGCTGAATCAGAATTTCCTTCTGTTTTTATATTAATAAAACTTCCTGATTGCATAGCTTGATATACTCTTTGCTGGCATTCTTCAATACTCATATTATGCTTGTCAATTCTCCATGTTATCTGAGGAGGATTAGCTGTTCTTTGAGGGGATGTATAGCCTAAAGTCCAGTTGGGTGGTGCTGGTGGTCCACAGGTGATTTCACCATAAACATTCACAGTACATACACCACCTGGCCAATCTGCACATTTCATATCTCCAAATTGATTTTTAACACAATTATAGCCACATAGTTGTTGCCCATAGGCATTAGTAATACATTGTCCTTTAGGAATTTCTTGAGCAGCAGCATGAGGTGTTGGGTTACTAACTACGGTAGTTAAGCTTAAAGTTGCAATAAGATAATTGCACCAATAAAGTTTTTTCATATTACTTCTACTATTTTTGAAATGAAAAATTTTTAAGTGCCATCGCTTCCCCTAGATCCTCGACTTCTCTAAGAAGTCGGGGATTTAAATATAATGGGTAATGCGATCGCTCTGAGTTTTTGGTTTATTCAAAAAGAGCGCTCGCATGAAAGAATCGTGTTCTCGAAAGAGCGATCGCTTATGATAAATGCATTCTCCTATGTCTGAGAGTTTAAACCATGTCTTTCGCTGAGTTAATTTCTTTGGTGAACAATCTGAGCCAATCAGACAAATTATCACTCTTCAAACTCCTAGCCGCACAAATCCCAGACGCGGAACTACAAGTCATCTTTTCTGCATCAGAGTATCCAGTTTGGTCGCCCTACGACGCAACGGAAGCCTCAAACATTCTGATGCAAATGATTCAGGATGACCAAGAGAAATCTACTCATGCCTAGTACAATCGAGTTTCCCTTTTCTAACGATGAAGCATTACCCGCGATTCCCATCACTCTGAGTCATGCAGGCTTTTTTGTCTTTGCGAATGCACTGCTAGATACTGGATCTACGGTCAATCTATTACCTTATGACATCGGGCTGCAATTGGGTGCAATTTGGGAGGAACAAACTGTCCGTTTGCCATTGGCTGGAAATCTTGCAAGGGTTGAAGCACGAGGTTTATTTGTGCATATTCAAATTGGGAATCTGGAACCAGTTCGCCTAGCATTTGCCTGGACACAAGCCTCTCAGCTGCCCTTAATTCTTGGGCAAACGAACTTTTTTCGAGAATTTGATGTTTGTTTTGAGCGATCGCGCCGCACGATCAAAATTATTCGTTTCTAATCAGCGTTGATGTCGATCGCCACTCCTCTAAACAAGAGATTGATTGCGATCGCATGAAATCATCGTGTCATCTGGGAGACTAGATCCCCGACTTCTTCAAGAAGTCGGGGATCTGAATATACTAGGAAGTGCGATCGCTCATACCTCTAGCTCCCACAGGCTCCAGCAAACGACATAAATGCATTAGGATCAGATATCAAATTACCAAAATTTCGCTCGTAGGGACGACGATTTAGATGATCGATGAATCCTTGCCCGGTTGGAAAACTACAGTATCTGCCTTCTCCCATTGAGTAATGTGTTGCCTTATTCCAAGCAAAATAGCCTGATGGAAGTGGACATGCACCCCGAAATGCCAACGGAGTAACTTGATCATCGGTTAATTGACCAACGTTGTCGCCTCCTATACCTACCTTGTGCATCTGATAGCCTCCTGGTGTAGGAAAGCTACAATACGCTATCAAGTCGCTGGCACCACTTGGATTAGATTTATTCGGATTATAGAATCCAAAGTGTGTTGCATTACGATAAGCAAAATATGCACCTGTGCGCCGCTGGGCTTGTGCTGTAGTAGCGGTGCTAGCTATTAAAGTACTTGTACCTAAAACAATTAAAGCAAGTAGGTTAAACTTTTTAATCATCATGTGTCTGTCCGAAAATACTGTGAATTACTAAATTACTTAGTTCAAGAAAGCGATCGCCATTGAGGACTAACCTGTGGCTTTTACTGATAGTATTTTTACCCACAGAAAAAATCTACGTGTATCAGCGCAGAAAATTGTGCGAACTCCCGCAAAATAATTTGCAGACTTACGAACGCATATAAAAACCCAACTCTGGTAAGTGTGAGATCATCTTTATCCACGCTTCAATTATGAAATTCCCTATACCAAGACTGCATATTATGCTCACCACAGCATCCTTACTGTGGGGACTCAGTTCACCCGCCTTTGCTCAACAAATTTGGTCAGGAACAGGCAAAATTGTCAGTGGTGCTGGTGAAGGGGGGACAGTTGAGTTAAGCTTGAGTATAATAGATTACAATGTGCAATTCCTCTCTGGCCCCTCGAAAAATGAACCCCCATTCCAGCTAAATAAATCTACTGATCTCAATGGAACTGTAACGATGAACGCTGTAACTTGGGAGTTTGTCCAAACAGGGAATGAGTTAGGAGTCAGCTTGTCTCAAAATAATCCCTATCGGATTATTCGCTATCGTCTCTTTCCCAAACCGTAACTAGATGTGGCGCAAAAGTCGGCAAATTAAATTTCTCAGCTTAGGAATTGGTTGCGGTGTATTTTACAATTTTATTTTCTCGCAAATTCCTTTAGTTCAGAAATTGGAGTTACAGCTTCAAGATACTTTGCTGAGATTGCACCACCCAAAATCCCCGCCTCAAGAAATTATTCTGGTGAAAATTCAACGAAAGGATTTAGCAAATCAAAAGCTATCTTTAGGGCGAGTTTTCTATGCAGATTTAGTTAAGCATCTTTTAGAAGCAGGTGCATCTGTGGTCGTTTTGAATCTTCGCGACGACTGGCGAGAACCACCAGAGTTTGAGTACCCAATCAAAATTACTGAGCCTATAAATAGACCTCTAAAAAATTTGGTGCAAAATCATAGCGATCAAATTGTTTTAGTGACGCGCACCAATTCAATCTCTAATTATGGGAAACAAAAGCTTTTAATCTACAATCATCTGATCCCTTTTGATGGTGAGCAACTTCGACCTTTAATTCCCCCTGAGACAATTCAGGGTTTTTTTGAATACGAGCCAGAAGCAGAATTTCCGATAAATTTAAGTAGCACTTCTCGACGCTCTCACCTAGTTAGTCAGTTCTTTCTATCGGAAGAAATAAATCAAGTTCAAACTTTTAAATCTGCTGCTCTTTTAGCTTTAGAAAAGTTTGAACAGCAACAGCAAAAAGGTTCTCTCTCATCACGATTTGCTAAAATTCCAACTCAGGTAGAGATTAACTTTTGGGGTAAGGCGGGAACTTTTCCTTCTCTAGAATTGACATCTATTTGTCAACCTAGTAAAGAAAAAAGATGTTTGGTTGTGTCTGGTAGCCAACTGTCTCAAAAAGTACGCCATAAGGTCGTTTTCATTGGTTTTGTAGAAGGGAACAACATACACACAATGGCCATGCTGTCGCCAAAAGGCGACAGCATGGCCGGCGTAGAAATTCAGGCCAACCTCATGGCCAGTTTGATGACAGATTCATTTTTACAAATTTCGCCGCAATGGGTGGAGTTGATAATCGTTATTTTAGGAGCGGTTTTTATTAGTGCTAGTGTTTATAGTTATCAAAATTTGCGTTTATTAGGGCTAGTTTCGGCAATATTTGGCGGTTACTTTGGACTATGTTTAATTCTATTTAAATATAAGTGGATATTATCAATTATTCTGCCTCTATTGGTGTGGACAGCAACAGGGATGTCTGTTTTTATATATTTGATTTGGGTACGACAAAAAGAGGTTATTACTCTCCAAAACTATCAAATTAGCCAACTAAAGGCGGCTGAACAAGAAGCGATTCTTTCCCGCACACGTAAAATTCTCCATCGCACTGCTTCTGATATCCACGATGGGGCTTTGCAAGATTTGAAGCTGGTGATGGACAAAATTGAATTGGAATCTCATTTAGATGTGGATTCAATTGTAGACAAGTTGGCAGCTTTAGGGCAGGAAATTAGGGATAAATTGCATAACATTCGTAGTGTAGCTGAAAAAATGGAGGTGACTCCAGCATTACGACAAGGGTTAGATGTCGGAATTAGGGCGACGCTGCAAGATTTAGTCGATTCTGGAAAGTTAACTTTAACAGTGATTACAGAAATTCATCCTCTCCAAGAACCAGAATTAAACAGTGTTTGGATTGAACAGCGAGAGGAAATTTACCGCTTTTTCCGCGAAGCACTGAATAATGTAATTCAACACGCCCAACCACCCCACGGTACTGCTACCCAAGTGTGTATTAGTTTAGAGCAACAGGGAGTCAGATGTATTTTAGCGATCGCCAACAATGCCAACAATGCCTCAACTATCAAACCTACTGCCTGTGAACGCCCAAAAGGTGGCTATGGCAGTAAGATGATGAGTGCGATCGCCTCTGAACTTCCAGATGGTGCATGGGAAATGTCAGCTTTGCCTGATGGACAATTGCAAGTCACATTGAGTTGGCGTTTACCCTAAGTCGATCTGGCTAAATAAAAAATAGTATGAGTTCGGCTAGTCTATGGTAAAACCAATAATCCAATCAGCAACTCAAACCTTATACGACGAAGATTATTATCTCTGGCTCAGGACAACTATAAACCAACTTTGTACTGGACAATTTTCTGCTGTAGATTTAGATAATTTGTTAAAGTAGAAATTAATTAAAAGCAAGATTTAAACACATCTTAATTTTTTGTTTATCAATTTTTAAAGAAGCTTTAACCATAAAAAATGTAGCCTATTTAAGGCTGGAATTACAGCAGGAAAAGATTCCTTTAATCAGAGGTAATATGATTTTTTCGACCGCCATCTTGAATCGTGTCGTTGCTACTTCAGTGGTGACAACTTCTATTGCAGTGAGTCCATTTTTTAGTGCGATCGCACAAGCTGAAACCTTGAACGGTGCAGGAGCAACTTTTCCGGCTCCCCTTTACGAACGGTATGCTCGTGAAGTCAAGAAGAAATATCCAGACTTGAAAATTAACTACCAAGCAATTGGTAGCGGTGGCGGTATTCGTCAAGTCATTGCTGGAACCGTTGACTTTGGTGCTAGTGATGCTGCAATGAAAGATGATGAAATCGCTCAAGTCAAGAATGGTGCAATTTTAGTACCTACAGCAGGCGGTGCTGTTTCTGTTGTTTACAATCTTCCAGGCGTTAATAGTCTCAAATTATCCCGCGCTACACTACCAGCAATTTATTCAGGTCAAATTACCAAATGGAATGACGCAAAAATTAAAGCTGATAATCCAGGTGTGAATCTACCAGATCAAACAATTAAATTTGCTGTTCGCGCTGATGGTAGCGGTACAACTTTTATTTTCACTAACCACTTGAGTGCAACCAGTGGTTATTTTAAAGGCAGAGTTGGAGCTAACACTGCTCCAAAATGGAATCTACCAAACGTTCTCAAAGGTAAAGGTAATCCAGGCGTAGCTGCTATAGTAGCTCGCACTCCTGGTTCTATTGGTTATGTAGAATATAGCTACGCTGTCCAAAATAACCTGAAATCAGCATTGATACAAAATAAGAAAGGAGAATTTGTTGCTCCTTCTTTAGAATCTGCAAATGCGGCTTTATCAACTGTGAATTTTCCAGACAATTACCGTGTTTTCGTAGGAGATCCAGGACAAGGTTATCCCATCGTAGGACTCACCTGGATTATTGTTTACAAACAGTATGCTAATGCTTCTAAAGCTGATGCTATTAAAAAATGGATTAATTGGGTATTGAAAGATGGTCAACAATATAACGATGACCTCAATTACACCAAAATTCCATCTGATGTGGTAAATCGGGTACTTCAGACAGTAAATAGCGCTGTCAAGCCTTAATTTGTAACCTTACTATCCAAGAAATAAATTATCCAATATTGTGGGGTGGGCATCTTGACCGCCCAGTCCATCCCCACAAGAGTTAATTGGATATTTTGTTATTTGGAAGTTCCCTATCTGGGATTGCTGTATTAGGGTGAGTTTTTAACTCACTCTACTAATAAAAAAATCTATTTTATTGATTTGTAATGGCAAATTCATCAGAACCAGCCGACAGAAATTCATCAGATGATTCCAATCTAGATGATGAAAGCTTTAATCTAACAGCTATCGGCGGCACAAATTTCTGGTTTGACCAAAGTTTTACACGGCTAGTATACTTTTTTGCCGTGATTACCGTTGCAGTGCTATTTTTGATGAGTTGGGTAATTTTACATGAAGCTCTACCAGCTATTAAGCAGTTTGGACTAGGGTTTTTGTGGGGTCAAGATTGGGATACAGGTAATAAGATTTTTGGGGCATTACCCTATATTTATGGAACTTTGGTAAGTAGTGCGATCGCTATTTTATTCGCTGTCCCAATTGGAATAGCAATAGCCTTAGTCACGAGTGAAAATTTCTTACCTTCATCGCTCCGAACCATCCTAGCATTTGTTGTTGAATTAATCGCAGCAATTCCTAGTGTAATTATTGGTTTGTGGGGAATTTTTGTTTTTATTCCATTTCTCGAACCTCTCCAAAAGTGGCTAGGCAGTACTTTGAAATGGATACCACTATTTAACACCGAAGATCCTTCGGGAACTAATATGTTAACTGCTGGAATTATTCTGGCTATTATGATTTTGCCGACAATGGCAGCAATTACTCGTGATGTCTTAATGGCTATCCCTAAAGAATTACGTAGTGCATCTATGGCTTTAGGTGGCACTCGCTGGGAAACAGTTTTTCGGGTCTTGTTACCAGCTGGATTTTCTGGAATGGTGAGTGCAGCCATGCTCGCTTTAGGACGTGCTTTGGGTGAAACAATGGCTGTCACTATGGTGATTGGCAACTCTGCTCAAATCAGTGCTTCTCTACTCAATCCAGCTTATACAATTCCCTCTGTATTAGCTAATGAATTTGCCGAAGCTGAACCAGGACTGCATATAGGCGCTTTAAGCTATTTAGCATTGATTTTGTTTGGGTTGACTCTAGCTGTAAATATTGGCGCTGTACTCTTAGTTAAGTGGGTTGGCAGGAAAAATAGCTAATACTGGTTATGTTTAAGATTTCCAAAAATATCCATTTAGCAAGACATTTATCAATCAAAACTTGAAAAAATATGAGTGGTTATATCCAGTCAGAAAATGATGAATCTTTAGCAAAAGAATTATGCAGCCCTTTGCCAACGGAACGAGTCATATTTACTTATGCAATGAATGCGATCGCATTTGGTTTGACAGGTCTAGCACTCATTCCTTTATTATCAATTTTGTGGGAAATTCTCATCAGAGGAATATCTGGACTCAAGTCAGAGATGTTTGTCAAAGCAGTGATTGACAATGGCTTTGGCAATGCCATTCTAGGAACCATAATTATGGTAGTAATTGGTGCTATTTTAAGCATTCCCACAGGAATCATGACAGGAATTTTCTTGGCGGAATTTGGTCAAGGCAATCCCATCGCTGGATTTGTTCGTTTTATCACTAATATTTTGACAGGTGTGCCTTCAATTGTTGTCGGCGTATTCGCTTATGGTGTAATAGTTTTAGTCACTAAAGGATTTAGTGCGATCGCAGGTGGTTTTGCTTTGGCTGTAATTATGCTACCTGTAATTATACTGACAACAGAAGAATCCTTAAAACTTATTCCCACATCTCAACGTCTCGCCTCCGCTGCTTTAGGCGGAACTCGCTTCCAAACAACTTTTCGCATCATTGTAACTGCTGCAATCCCCGGAATTACCACAGGTATTTTATTAGCTGTAGCTCGTGCGGCTGGGGAAACAGCACCCTTAATTTTTACGGCTTTATTTAGTCTAGATTGGTCAGAAGGATTGTTAAGTCCAACAGCTTCCCTACCAGTATTGATTTTTAATCTCTACAACGACCCAGACCCGCAAAAAGGTCAATTAGTCTGGACTACTTCTATAGTTCTACTCAGCTTAATTTTATGTGTAAGTATTCTTTCTCGCTTAGTTATTAGACAGAGAAGACTAAATTGAAGAAGAATTCAGGAATCAGAATCAAGATGCGACTCGAAAATACTCGCTACCGCTTCGTACAAAATTCATTCTGAATTCTGACTCCTGACTCCTGAATTCTGTTCGGTAAAATAAATTTCTGTTTTTGTTTCGCACCTTGGGAAAGCATGAGTAACCTAATTCCAGCCATCAAAGTTAAAAATATCAGCTTTTACTATGGCTCTATAAAAGCAATCGAAAAGGTATCAATAGATATTTATCAAAATCAAGTAACTGCAATTATTGGCCCTAGTGGTTGTGGTAAATCTACCTTCATCAAAATTCTAAATCGTATTAGCGAATTAGAAGGGCCCGTAAAAATTGAAGGAGATGTAGAATTTTTTGGTCAGAATATTTATGCTCCTCGTGTCAACATTAATCGGTTACGCCGCCAAATTGGTATGGTGTTCCAAAAACCAAATCCTTTTCCGATAAGTATTTATGAAAATGTTGCCTACGGGATGAGAATAGCAGGTAGATATTCAAAATTAGAGTTAGATGAAATTGTCGAATCTGCCCTTAAAAGTGCCGCTCTTTGGAATGAAGTCAAAGATAAGCTGGATAAATCGGCTTTAGGGCTTTCTGGTGGTCAACAACAAAGATTATGTATTGCCCGTGCTTTAGCAGTCAAACCAAAAGTTTTACTGATGGATGAGCCTTGCTCGGCCCTTGACCCCATTGCTACGATGAAAGTTGAAGAACTACTCCATAGTTTACAGTCTGAGTTGACAATTGCGATCGTTACCCACAATATGCAGCAAGCCGCTCGTGTCTCTGATTTTACGGCTTTCTTCAGCACCGACGAAAGTCGCATTGGTCAAATGGTTGAATTTGGCGCTACAGAGCAAATCTTTAACAACCCACTAGATCCCCGCACCCGCGACTATATTTCAGGGCGTTTCGGTTAAAGTCTTACAGCAGTTTTCATGTATTTGAAGCACATCTGTTTCGTAATTCAGGTTTTAGTAATTGTGTGTAAATAAGTCGGTGCTAATATTCCAGCTATGTTAAGGAATTTTAATGTAGGGTGTGTTGTCGCAGAGCGCAACGCACCGTCAACAATCTCAGGTGCGTTAGCCTACGGCATAACACACCCTTGTATATTAAACGTAGGTTGGGTGGAGCGGAGTGCAACCCAACATTCTGATATATGTTGGCTTTAGCAAAGCCTCCAACGCCACTTGCTACAACGCTCTTAACCCGCGCAACGCAGTGGCTCCCCAACCTACAATTTTTTTGCAACATTTTAGCCTTGCCACGCCACTACAGCTAATTCAGGTTTTAGGAATTGTGTGTACACCGTAGTAATCTGTCAATAAATAATTGATGGATAAATTACCTGTAGAGACGGCGATTTATCGCGTCTCTCTAAAGATATAGTTAAGGTGTGAAAAAAGGGTATAAAAAGTCTTGAAAAGATAAATTTGCGGACATAGCTTGAATACAGGTATTTACTAACTGTTTATCTGATGTATAGCTAACATGTAGCTACGTAATTTCCATGAATACCTCCTTTTGGGAGTAACATAGTGAAACAGCGGCGCTGATTTGTACTGTTTTATCTAGTCAAGTTTCGTTTCACACGTTTTGGGAATATGAGTAAACTAATTCCAGCTATCAGAGTCAAAAACTTCAGCTTCTATTACGACACTCAAAAGATAGTTGAAGGCGTGTCAATGGATATTTACCAAAACCAAATCACGGCAATTATTGGTTCTAGTGGTTGTGGCAAGTCTACTTTTCTGAAATCGTTAAATCGCATGAGTGAATTAGAAGCAGAAGTGAGAGTTGAAGGAAAAGTAGAATTTTTTGGACAGAGTATTTATGAGCGTCGTGTTAATATCAATCGCTTACGCCGCCAAGTTAGTATGGTTTTTCCCAAGCCAAATCTTTTTCCTATGAGCGTTTATGATAATGTTGCTTATGGGGTGAAATTGGTTGGATGGCATCCGAAAGTAGAATTAGATGGAATTGTTGAATCTGCCATCAAAGCTGCCGAACTTTGGGATGAAGTTAAAAATAAGCTGCACAAATCTGCTTTAGAACTTTCTGGTGGTCAACAACAAAAACTATGTATTGCCCGTGCTTTAGCAGTCAAGCCGAATGTCCTATTGATGGATGAACCTTGTTCAGGTCTTGATCCTTCGGCCAGCATAAAAATTGAGAATTTGATCCATAATTTACGTTCTGAATTAACAATTGTAATTGTTACTCACAATATGCAGCAAGTTACTCGCCTATCTGATTTTACGGCTTTCTTTTGTAGCAATGAAAATCGGATTACTCAAATGGTTGAATTTGGTACTACAAATAAAATGTTTACTAACCCCGTGGATTCTCGTACCCGCGACTATGTTTTCGCCCGCGTTAGTTGAAGAGTTTCTAAAATTCTAGCTATTTAGAGGGTTACTATATGGAGCAAGCGGAAATTAGGGGTTAAATTTAATTTCGGCTTGCCTTGAATTTTTCTTGTGTTGGGCAATACAGACTGACATTGACAGTCTCTTTTTATACTATATACTTAAAGAGAAGTATCTGCCTAGACCACCTGAATCATAAGATGAAATGTCCTCTGTGCGAATCTACTTCATATTATAAAAATGGTCGTCGCAATGACCAGCAGAATTACCTCTGCAAAAATTGTGGCAAACAATTCCTTGAGCCTGCATTACCTCATTCCCTGGAAGGAGACTTGTTTGCTAACAGCAATGGACATACTAAACTATCTATGATTGATGCGGCGGAACTTTCTTTAGTTAAAAACCTGCCAGAAGAAAAAATTCCAGAGAAAGGTCTTGGCTCTTTTAATTTTAAATTAGCTGAAGAACTGCTGCAAATGATATTATCGCCTGATTGGTTAGAATCTTCTGTGTTTAGCCAATTACTCTTAAAAATTCAGCAAAATAATGAAATTAAGCATAAGTTAGAAACAGGAATATCTCTTCTACTTTTGGATGCAGAAAACCTAAAATTGGACATTAATTCAGAATTATTTTTAGCCAGTGTTTGTGAATATCCACTCCAAGTTAAAATTGCATTTGCTAACTGGAGAAATCCCAGTATTGGGAAGCAAGATATTGAACTATATAACCGTGGCTATCAACTTGTCCATGTGCCTGGAGGTAAAAATAGTTCTGATGCAAAAATGATCGCATTTGGTGCTTGTGTTTTACGCTCTTATCCAACAGTTAAAGAAATCTTGGTCTGTTCTGATGATGGAATTTTAAACCATCTTTGTAACGAACTCCAAAATCAAGGATTAATTGTCTATTGGGTACGTAGACAAGGACAAAATTTGCATATAGACAACCGGAATACTGGTAAATTAACTTATTATTCTTTGTCAATGGCAACAGAAGTTCCATCTTTTGAAAAAGTGATTGATCCAATTCAAGATTTAATTAAAACTGAAGAGGAATCAATCAATGCTAAATTAAACAGTTTAGTGGATATTGCAACTTTATTTCAAGAAAGATGCGAGATCAATATTAAACATAATTTAAACCAACTAGAAAAAGAGAAGTCAATATCTGTTGTAGATAACTCATTTAATGAATCTATTAAAGACCAAGAAAAACAAGAATATCTTACGGAAATATCTAATGGAGAAACATTAGATAAATTACTATTGAAAATTATTCAAGATATACAAAACAAGTCTCCTAAAAATAAATTATCTGTGTCCACATTAGGGACAGAGATACGGAAAATTACCGGAGAATCTCCTAATTCAATTATTAAAAAATTAAACTTAGGTTCTAGTTTTCTTAAATATCTAAAATCATCTCCCACATTTACATTAAAGGCGAATGGCAAAGAATACGAGGTAATAGCACTACTCTCCGAATAGATATTTTCTAGATATTTACCTACAACCTGAGCCTGTAATTCTGTATTATGTAAAAAGATGTAAAGAAATGTAAATAATAAGATGCAAAATAAAGTCGTTGTTATTGTCGGTGCTACTGGTGGTATTGGTTCAGCTTTAACATACAAACTTGCGCCTACAGGAGTTCGATTGGTACTGGCTGCGAGAGATGCCGGTCGTTTAACAACACTGGCAAATGATTTACCAGGAAAAGTTTTGAGCGTTCCTACAGATATTACTGACCCTCAACAGGTAGATACTTTGATAGAAAAGACCATTGCTGAGTTTGGTCAAATCGATATTTTGGTGAATGCAGCCGGTGCTGGTATACTCAAGCCCTACAACAGCCTGGAACCTGCTGATTTAGACAAGATGCTAGATGTCAACTTAAAAGGCAGCTTCTACACCACTCAAGCGGCTGCTGAAGAGATGCAAAAGCGCAAGTCTGGTCATATCTGTAATGTGGTTGGAATTCTGGGCAAGCATTCGATGGGGATGGCAGCGGCTTATTCCGCTTCTAAGTTTGGTGTTGTCGGTTTCAGCAAGTGCATGGCAGAAGAACTCAAGCGTTTTGGTATCAAGTTCACGCTATTCTACTTTGGTGGGGTAGATTCTCCTTTCTGGGATAACGTCAACCTAAAAGTAGACCGGAAAAAAATGCTTAGTCCTGAAACTGCTGCCAATGCGATTTTCTTTGCCCTTTCTGCCGAACCGCAAGCTGTGCCGATGGAAATTAATATTCAACCTGATAGTCATCTGTTCTTTTAGAGTGGGAGTATGCCTAGATAATTCTTGCTTAGGAAGGACGTGAAAATCTAGCAAAAATGGCAAAATTTACAGAGATATAAGCTGTTATGCTGTATTTTCAGTATCTATGAAAATTGATCACGTTCATTTCTATGTAGAAGACGCGAAAGTATGGCGGGATTGGTTTATACACCATCTTGGTTTTCAACCAGTAGCCGATCGCATCAGTTCATTTCATACTTGTACAGAAGTGGTGAAAAGTGGTGATGTCTGCTTTTTTCTGTCTTCACCACTGTTACCTACAAGTCCAGTAGCGGAGTTTCTGCGTCAATATCCCCCTGGTGTGGCAGATGTCGCTTTTGCTGTGGAAGATGTCGAAGGCGCGATCGCACTAGCTCAAATGCACGGTGCTACAATTCTACAATCCATCCAGGAACGCTGGATAGGTAAGGCATTTCTCAAATGTGGCAAGATTGCCGCCTGGGGTGGACTAACTCATACTTTGATAGAAAGGCGCTGTGGAGAAGGGAAAGACAGCCTTGGGCAAAGGGGAGAGGTTTGCAATAATTTTCCCTCTGCTTCGCCTATATCTTCAATTACCGCCATAGATCATATAGTGCTGAACGTGGCAGTTGGGGAATTAGACAGTGCTGTGGCTTGGTACGAAAATATCCTCAATTTTCAACCCCAGCAAGCATTTAAAATTAAAACCAATCGTTCTGCTTTACACAGTCAGGTGATGGTTTCGCCTAACGGTAGCGTCCAATTGCCAATTAATGAACCGGCTTCTAGAAATTCTCAAATTCAGGAGTTTCTCGATGTCAACCGGGGACCAGGAATTCAACATATTGCCTTGCGGACGACTAATCTTGTAAGTGCGATCGCTAAATTTCGTGCTAATGGTTTATCCTTACTCTCGGTTCCCCAAACCTATTACACCCAGCTAAAACAGCGTCCAGGACTTACACTATCACCGCTAGAACTAGAAGCGATCGCTCAACAAGAAATTCTCGTGGACTGGCAAGAATATACTCCTGTAGGGGCACAACAAACTGCACCCCTTCTACTGCAAATTTTCACCCAGCCCATTTTTGAACAACCGACATTTTTCTTTGAGTTTATTGAACGTCGTTTGCAAGCTAAAGGTTTTGGCGAAGGTAACTTTCGCGCCTTATTTGAAGCCATTGAAAGCGAACAAATTAAACGCGGTACTTTACAGTAGAATGCTGATACTAAATTTATCTCTCGAAAAATAGCTGTACATCTGAGATAATCTTAATAAAAATTAACATTTTCCGCCGATGCTAAGACTGATTACTGACTTCGACGGCCCAATTATTGATGTTTCCGAACGGTACTACCGTGTTTACCAATTCTGCTTGGAGAAAACCCGTCGTCCAGACCAAGTGGTGCAAGAACTTCCGAAAGCGGAATTTTGGCAGTTAAAGCGATCGCGCATTCCTGAAAAACAAATTGCCTTAAATTCAGGGTTAGACGAAGCCCAAGCCCAAGAATTTGCCCAGTTGCGGCGGCAAACTGTGCATACAGAAGCTTATTTCAACTATGATACTCTCGCGCCTGGTGCTGTGGATGCACTGTTAAAAATTCAACAAGCTGGAATTGATTTAGCAGTTATGACCATGCGCCGAGTTCGAGAACTAGATTATGCTTTCAAAAAATACGATTTGGGGAGATTTTTCCCAGAAAATCGTTGTTATTGCCTAAGTAACGACTACGTGAAAACTCGTGATATTGAAGATAAGCCCTTGTTAATGGCTAGGGCATTACAAGAATTGCCCCCCGCTGCTGATACCTGGATGGTGGGAGATACAGAAGCCGATATCACCGCTGCGAAAAATTATAATATTAAAGTGATGGCTGTAGAGTGTGGGATTCGCGATCGCACCCAATTGCAACTTTACCAGCCCGACTTAATAGTTAAAGACTTTAGCACTGCTGTAGATTTAGTCCTAGAATCTCAACGCTTGTCTAGAAAGACTCTTTAGGCTGCAAGAGCTTGAATCAATACACATTCGTAGTGAGGGTACACGTGTATGCACCCTTACCGCGTATTAAAACCAAGAGAAATAACACACATCAATCATGTATTCTTTTTACAAGTTTCTAGAAGCTTCCTTACGGCTATCGATTTAGCGTAGAAAGCTACTAACCAACCAAAAGAATATAAACGTCAGTACAGTAGAGAACTGATTCGATGAGAGATTGAGGAATGGTATTTGTGGTAAAAGCCAGATAGCAATTAGTCCCCCAACGATTAAGCCGATTATTAAACTAACCAGGGTGAGCAAAACTGCCCGGCCAAATTTGCCTTCCTTACGATTAAGAAAGTAAATACTAGTGCCTACACCAACCACTAATGCCAACTGTAAAACCTGCTCACCTCCTTCTGGATAGAACAGGCTAATAGAACTCAAACCAAGAAACCAAGCTCCTGGTAAGAGTATATCCGCAGGCGATGGCTCATCGATCAGCCGTTGTAGCCATGCAGGCGACTGCTGGCGAGGGATTGGACTTTCTTTAGGAGGCGATTGCACTCGCAACTCTGGAAACCGGATACGTTCAGGGACTTTGATTTTACCTTCCTGGCGCATCCGTAGGCGATCCATTAAAATCGCATCGTAAGCCGCTTCAATTACTTCTAAATGCTTGGCATCGCCATTGTGTTGCTCGAATAGGCGATTACGAGCATCCTGAATTTCATCGAAGCTAGCCTCTTCTGATACCCCAAGTTTTTCGTAGGGATTTTGATCGCTCATGGGAGTTTATTACTTCAGCCTCAGTCAGCGGCAGTCTTTGTGTCGAAGAAAAAACAGCTTTAGGTTTTATTTTGATCGAAACTAAAGTCTCGATCTACTTTATGCCCTACCAGGATAGTAGCACGGGTTAGTTTGATCGACTTTGTAATTTCAACTATAGTCACTTTAACATATCGCTATAACTCCGTGTATACCCTCATGCCGTTGCTTAATTCTGGCTCTAATCTAGAATTTGATCGGAGAGTACCTAAAAATGTATAGTTTTTATGAAAAAATCAACTTTCCTATTTCAAATTTGGCAACTTACAGTGCCCTAATAGAGTTTTTTTAACTATACTGAATAATCGCTTGTGGTATATATCCGCATATCGATTTAAAATTGAAACGTTTTAAGTTACCACCTAACTGGGATCAAGGAGGTGTCTTGGTATCAAGAACTGTTGCGACTAAAGTCAGAGCGCTTATACACTGTGCCTAACAGAAATTTCGCGTTCTCATCGCCCACAATCCTGATTAGAGTATTTATTTTTGAATGATCGGGATTCTTATACCGTAGCCATGTAGATTCTTAGTTAGTGCCAAAGTGGCAACTGCGTTTTTACGCAAATCTCTTGTTAATCTTACGAATTTTTGTGCAAAGTAATGGTCATGGCTCCCGCCAAGATTCTTGTAGTTGACGACGACCCTGCGGTTCGGAATTTAATCCAACGCTTTTTAATTAAGCAGAACTATCAGGTGGAGGCTGCCGAAGATGGAAAGACAGCCTTAAATCTATTTGAGCAATTTAACCCTGATTTGGTGATTCTAGATGTGAACCTACCAGATGTCACAGGGTTTAACCTCTGCCAAGAGATGCAAAGTCGTAATGGTGTTTTTGTTCTGATGTTGACTAGCCGTGCTGACGAAGCTGACAAAATTCGTGGCTTTGCTAAAGGTGCTGACGACTATCTCACCAAGCCTTTTGGGCTAGGAGAGCTAGAAGTCAGAGTTGGAGCTATTTTAAGGCGTCAGCGAGTGATAACTACGGCCGAGCAGAAACGCTTGGTATTTGAAAAACTTATGATTGATCCGGTGCGACGGGAGGTAGCACTTAATAATCAACCAGTACCTTTAACTGCTCTGGAATTTGACTTGTTGCATTTTTTAGCCAGTCATCCAGGCCGAGTTTGGCGGCGCGCAGAACTCATCCAAGAGGTCTGGGATTATGAGTATGTCGGCGACCAGCGGGTTGTAGATGTACATATTGGCCAAATTCGCAAGAAGATTGAAATTGATGCTAGTCAGCCAGCATTAATTCAAACTGTACGCGGCGTAGGCTATAAGTTTGAATCTCCTGCCCATCCCCAGCAATTGGAAGCCAAGTCCTGAGTTTTATAGTCTAGAGTTTTTTAACTCTTGACTGTTGACTCTTGGGGCAGTCCCGATGAAACAAGTTTCACAGCCTTGTATGAAAGAGGGACAAGGGAGACAAGGGGGACAAATAGTAAATGACTCTTTCAAGTCAGATATTTAGTGAATTTCTTTGACTTTACTAAAAGACAAATTTAGACAACCAAGATAAGTAAATATAAGTAGGTCGGCGTAAATAATTATTGTTGGGATAAGGCAGGGAGCAGGGTGAGAAAGGGTTTGAGCCTTGTTTACTTTTCTTCACACAGTTTGGTTTTATTCTGCCGACTTACTTAGCTCAAATACAGAAAAAGCTTTCTCTGGTTCCCAGTTTCTTGCTGGGAATGCTGATTGGAGGCACATACACCCCTAATGAACAACTAGTTTTGGCAACAGAAGAAACTATTAGAACCTTTTTAAAGATCAGAATCTACTGATCTTTTTTGTTGTAATATTGCCGATCGCTATTGGCTTAAAATCCCGTTAATGGGACATGGTATGCAATGTCCCATTAATAAGGATATGAGCCAGAATAACGCCCTTCATACCAGTACCTACGGGGTATCTAGTAAATTAGCTGTTGCTGGTAAGTCGGTACAGGGCATTTCTACTGAGGAGTGGTGGAACAAAGTTTCCAGATAGACTCGAGCAGCACGGCGATCGCTATCTCCATTTTGGAGTAAAAACAATGATAGCGCCGCCGTCAATACTCTGTTTTCATCCCAATCAGGATGGGTTTCTAGGTAGTTTTTTAAGGATTCGTGGAGTGTTTCGGGAATTTCTGTAAAGATGCTAACCGTTGCTTTCATGAGATTTTCCTCCTATGAGGATAATCAAGAGGGACAAGTTGCTTGCGGTAAAGCAGCTTATGGCTTCACACGCTCTTTCGCTATCCCAACAATCTACGCTGACATCCATCGGTAATATATTTTACACATTTGATGCTAACGGTTGAACGGATTACAAAAGCAAGCCGCATCATTGTGCGCCAAGAGGGGGTGGGTTTGTCAATGCTGCGAAATGTTAAAAACGATTGTATAAAAAATAAATACGAACGAAAGAATAGGACTTTAAGCTAACTTTTCGTTACTTAACTTAATAAAAACTCAGTCCTTAAACTTCTTTGCTACTTATAATTAACAATCCCCAGTCAGGCGGCAAGAAGCCTATTAACTCGTATAGTACCTGTGGAAAACTGCTAAAATCCCTGTGGAAACCCTGTGGAATGAGTGAGGAAAATAGTAGCCAATGATAAGAATTACAAAAATGTCATCGACCCATGACATTTAAACTCATGAAATTAGCTTCTCAATCTCAGTTATCATCGTGGTTGCCATCGATACATCCCCAGGTCTGGATTTTCGCAATTGGTAGATTTTTCTCAGAAGTTGGTACTGGCTTCACCCTGTTTTACGCCCCCATCTTTTTTGTCAATCAACTTGGTTTATCTGCAACTAGTGTTGGGGTAGCCTTGGGTAGCGCCTCGATTTCCGGCATCGTCGGGCGGATTGGAGGTGGTTCTTTGGCTGATTCTGGAGGATGGGGACGCCGCCGCACTTTGTTGCTAGCCACGGCGATTTCAGCGATTGGTTCTCTAGTTTTAGCGGCAACCAATAATTTCACTACTTTGATAATTGGTAGCTTGATTAGCGGTTTAGGGATAGGTTTCTATTGGCCGGCGGCCGAAGCTGTGGTTGCTGACGCCAGCCAAATTGATAATCGCCGCGAAACTTTTGCGATCGCACGACTAGCTGATAATCTGGGGTTAGCGATCGGAATTGTGCTTGCTGGGTTTTTGATTGCGATTATTGGCAGTTATCGATGGCTATTTGTGATTGATGCCATCTCTTTTATGGTATTTTTTGGGGTTGTCTATGTGGGAGTTAGTGAAACCGAACAACAGCAAACGGGGGAATCTGAAAAGACAGAACTTTTTGCTGCTTGGATGGCAGTATTAAAAGATGGGCGTTTCCTAGTCTACATAGCAGCTAATATATTCTTTACAATCTATATTTCTCAAATCCACAGCACCCTACCGCTTTACTTCAAAAACTTTATCTTTGTCGAAAGTACTGCCAAAGGATTTGCTGAAACCACCATTAGCGGATTATTTGCTTGGCATTTAGTGTTCGCTATTATTTGTCAGTTACCTGTCACCAGCATCTTAAAAAGCTGCTCTCACACACTGGCGCTGACTGTTTCGGCTATTTTCTGGGCAATTGGTTTTGCCCTCATTTGGGTAAGCGGCACTGCCCCATCTCATCAACTAGTTTGGGTAACATTAGCATTGGGAGTATTTGCAGTGGCGATTGTTTCTTATACCCCATCTTCTGCCTCTTTAGTGACTGAGTTAGCCCCAGAAAATCAACGCGGCGTTTATTTTTCCATCAACGCTTTGTGTTGGGCTGTTGGCTCTTTTATTGGTCATCCCTTGGGTGGATGGGCATTAGATCAACCACAAATTATTACTAATACTTACTGGTTAGGGTTCATTTTAAGTGTAGCGATCGCCGTAGCAATTTTACAATACCTCAATCGAATTTTGGCTGAGTAACATACTCCCCACGTATAAGATGATTTGTTTTTTTGCTCTATTGACGACGTTCTTGGAGCTTGCGATACACTGATTTTAAATCAACTTGATGGTGAGCTAAGGCAACCAAAGTATGATATAGCAAATCTGCGACTTCACCTGCGATCGCATCTGCTTCATCATCCTTAAAAGCCATTACCACCTCAGCAGTTTCCTCACCAATCTTTTTCAAAATTTTGTTATCGCCACCTGCGAATAGTTTACAAGTGTAAGAACTTTCAGTAGGATTGTCACGGCGATCGCAGATTATTTGAAACAATTGCGACAATGTATCCCCTGGTGGTGCGGCAATTTCCCCTTCTATTTGGTGAAAGCAACTGCGCTCTCCAGTATGGCAGGCAACATCTCCTAATTGCTCTACACCGATGAGCAGCGCATCACTATCACAGTCATAACGGATACTTTGCACCTTTTGAATATGACCAGAAGTTGCCCCTTTATGCCATAATTCTTGTCGAGAACGACTCCAAAACCAAGTTTCTTCAGTTTCTAAAGTCTTTTGTAACGATTCCTGATTCATCCATGCCATCATCAGGACAGTACCATCCAGATAATCTTGAACAATTGCAGGCACTAGACCCCGCTCATCATAGCGAATTTGCTCAACCGGGATAGTGTAATGCAGCGATCGCGAATCGTTAGAAGACATACCAGCTAGTTTGCTCTAATGAGAATAACTTATGGATTCACGATACCATTCAGAATAGTGCAACTAGTATATTTTTTGGAATTGAACTATGTTATCTAGCTGTGATATCATTTTCTGTAAATCACTTACGATTTGTCATTGCAAATGCAACGAAGTGGAATGAAGCAATCGCAAAGGTTTCGGATTGCTGCGCTCCGCTCTCTACGAGACGCTACGCGAACGCAATGACATGATATGAAATACTCCTACCAGATGCAGGCATACAGTTCGGTAAAGATCCTGGTATACCTCAAATCATCAAGTTTGAATATCTAAAGTCAAGTCTTCATTGGACTTGTATAACATATTGTTATTTTTTTGGTTCAGCTAATTCTATAGGATAGAAATTCTAAGCAGTGTTTAACCCTATTCTAAGATAGAGCTTTTTATTGCCCACTGTTAGGAGATGAACCTTGGTAAATACCACAATTAAAACAACAAAATCACAAGAAGTCTTTGCCGCTGCTCAAAACCTTATGCCTGGAGGAGTCAGTTCTCCAGTTCGTGCCTTTAAATCTGTGGGCGGACAACCCATCGTTTTTGATCGTGTTAAAGGCGCATATATTTGGGATGTAGATGGCAATCAATACATAGACTATGTAGGCACATGGGGCCCAGCTATTTGTGGTCATGCTCATCCAGAAGTCATTGCAGCGCTGCATGAAGCCTTAGAAAAAGGTACCAGTTTCGGCGCTCCCTCAGTTCTAGAAAATGTTTTGGCAGAAATGGTCATCGATGCCGTTCCTAGTATCGAAATGGTCAGATTTGTCAACTCTGGAACTGAAGCCTGTATGGGAGTTTTGCGACTGATGCGGGCTTTCACCAACCGCGAGAAAATCATCAAGTTTGAAGGTTGCTACCACGGACACGCCGATGCGTTTCTAGTAAAGGCGGGTTCTGGTGTTGCTACACTTGGTTTGCCAGACTCACCGGGAGTACCTAAATTAGCAACTAGCACCACTCTAACTGCACCTTTCAACGACCTAGAAGCCGTCAGAGCTTTGTTTGAAGAAAACCGCGACGAGATTGCCGGTGTCATTCTTGAGCCAGTCGTCGGCAATGCTGGATTTATTGCACCTGATGCTGGCTTCCTAGAAGGTTTACGGGAACTAACTCACGAATATGGAGCATTATTGGTATTTGACGAAGTAATGACAGGCTTCCGCATTGCTTACGGTGGCGCTCAAGAAAAATTTGGCGTCACTCCCGATTTAACAACCTTAGGCAAGGTAATTGGTGGTGGTTTGCCAGTGGGAGCCTATGGTGGTCGTCGGGATATTATGTCAATGGTTGCTCCCGCAGGCCCCGTATATCAAGCTGGAACACTTTCAGGTAATCCCCTGGCAATGACTGCTGGTATTAAGACCTTAGAATTGCTGCAAAAGCCAGGTACTTACGAGTATCTTGACCGGATTACTAAAAAACTAGGAGATGGTTTGCTGCAAATTGCTAAAGAAAATGGTCATGCAGTTTGCGGCGGTCAAATCAGCGCCATGTTTGGATTATTCTTTACCTCTGGCCCAGTTCATAACTACGAAGATGCGAAAAAGTCTGATACAGCCAAATTCGGACGCTTTCATCGCGGTATGTTAGAGCATGGTGTTTACTTAGCACCTTCTCAATTTGAAGCTGGGTTTACCTCTTTTGCTCACACCGAAGAGGATATCGATCAAACTTTAGCAGTTGCACGGGATGTAATATCGAGCTTGTAACCTGTTAAAGGATTTCCAAATAAAAAAGTATCCTGTAACATTTTGTAGGGTTTTGTAGGGTAGGCATCTTGCCCATTGGTGTCAACTTAACGTGAAAGCAAGTCTAGAAGTAGGTTTTAGATTGCCTCGTTCCCAGTCTCCGACTGGGAATGCTCTTCGTTGAGGCTCTGCCGCCAGGAGCAGCATTTCCCGACTCTGGCTGGAAACGAGGTTTTAAAGGAGTTTCAGCTTAAGTTGACACTAATATATCTTGCCCGCCCTACAAAATAGATGATTTATTTACAGAATTTTTAGCAGCCAATAGTATTAACTCATCTTGTACAGTCGGGGATCAAAGAAATTTTTTAACAGGTCTGCCCTGTGCCTTTATGTCTCAAGGAAGGTCACATCTTCGTCATAATTTTGCAATGGCTTCGTCAATAGGATATGCAATATTTAACCTACATCAAATATATTCATGTTAAGAAGGCAGGATTAATTGCCTTTTACAGTTATCGAAATTCCCCTCATCCCTATAGTCTACAAAAATTAACGCTTAAGTTGGCTCTCACCTTCATAGCGAGGATTTTACTTATAGATATTAGATTATCCGTCGGGTAAGGCATTTTTTCAGATTCAGGGTTGAAGCTAACTTTCAAAAAATACCAATCATACTGTAGCTTGCGTAGTAAAGCTTACCAGAGTATAAAAAAATTGCCAGAATTCTTGTGAAAAAAAGATGGTTCGACCCTTTAAGGAGCTATGAAGTGGAGGAAAAAAAGTCATTTTTTGGTCTACAAAAAATATTAATTACCTTGCTGGTCTTAAGTACCGGTTTGAGTGTTGGGGCGATGATGCTTATCAAGTCAAGCTCTTCTGAGGCTCAAAGTACAGACAATATAAATGTCAGTAATCTACCAGCCAAGGTTGGAACTCAGCAGATGATTGAAGACCTAAAAGCGACAATGCTCAGAATTTGGCAGGAACAGGCACAAATAAGGAGTCTCTCATATCCTGTGCCACTACGTTTTCAAGGGGAAACAATTGAGGCGGCAAAACTTACTCCCGACCAGAAAGTAATTGCTCTCACTTTTGATGATGGGCCATGGCCTGAGAGTACCGCGCAAGTACTGGATATTCTTAAACAAAATCAAATCAAAGGCACATTTTTCCTCATTGGACAAAACGTGAAGAATTATCCAAGCTTAGTCAAGCGGGAGATTGCTGAAGGTCACGTAATTGGCAATCATACTTGGCATCATTGGTATCAATTCTTGAATCCCCAAGCAGCTGCTTATGAAATTGACCACACAGCAGACTTGATTTATCAGTTGACAGGGATTAAAACAAATTTGTTTCGACCACCAGGGGGAATCATGCACAATGGGGTGGCTGCTTATGCTAGAAATAGCAAATATGCCATCATTCTCTGGTCATCTGACTCTGTAGACTACTCACGTCCGGCTGTACCAAAATTAATTAATAATGTGTTCAGGCAGGCCAAACCAGGCGGGATTGTGCTGATGCATGATGGTGGTGGTAATCGTTCTAAAACGGTGCAAGCTTTACCAGAAATTATTGCTAACTTTCGCAAACAGGGCTATAGCTTTGTTACTATCCCTGAACTTTTAGAAATGCAAGATAAAGATATAAAGCGGATTGCAAACAAAAAGTAATTGTTATTGAAGCCGTCTCTATAAAGGAATGATTATTGTAGAGACGGCGATAAATCGCGTCTTTGGAATTTAGAATTTTAATCAAAAAACCTTAACCGATCCGTATTGCATAGTAATGAGCATTGCTGTGCCCTTGCCGCGTGGTCTATTTACCTGAAAATACCTGTAACTCACCATTCTGACAAAAAACCGTCCAAAATTAAAATCTGAACGGAGTTTTTATCTGTTAATAGTTTATGCCAACCTAATTATCTTCTCGGTTGTACTGATACCGTCAAACTACAAGTCAGGAGGTAAAATCACTTGATCAATTGCGTGGATTACACCGTTAGTGCCTGTGATATCTGCTTGTGTAACTTTCGCATCATTGACAGTCACACCAGTTGCAGGATCAACTTTAACGTTGATTGTACCGCCTTCAAGGCTTTTAACTTCACCAGACTTCAAATCAGTGGACAATACCTTACCAGATACTACATGGTAAGTTAGGATTTTGATCAATACTTCTTTGTTGTCTGGTTTTAACAATTCTTGTAAAGCATCTGGTGGCAATTTAGCAAAAGCTGCGTCAGTGGGTGCAAAAATAGTTAAGTTATCTTTGCCTTGCAAGGCTCCGGTCAATCCTGCTGCTTTCAAAGCCTTGGTTAAGGTGGTAAAAGAAGCGTTGGACTCTGCTAAAGCTAGCAAGTTTTTGCCTTGATTGTCGCTTGCTCCTGGCCCTGGCGGAGTTTTAGTCGGTGTCTCAGTAGATGGTACTTTTGTTGGTGGTATGGTGGGTTGATTTTCAGGGTTAGTAGGTACAGCTTCAGTAGGTGTAGCACCACCACGGTTATAGGGAGGCTCGTTGAAAATACTTGGTTTGGGATTTAGCGTCCCACCACTTTTTTGTGCTACTGGTTTGCGTTTGGTATTGCCTTTTTCTGTTTCAGAAGCGGTCTCACCAATTGTGTATTGAGCGTCTGCTTGAAGGCGTTGTCCCTGATTGTAGGGGGCTTCCTTAAAAATACTAGGGTTAGGATTTAGTGCCGATTTCGCATCAGATGGTAAACTAATGAAAAGATTGAAACTAGTAAATCCGGCGATGCCTGCTAACGTAGTCAGCAATTTGCTGTAATTTGTCTTCATAAATTTTGTTTGTCTTTTTGTCCACACATTACATAAAGACTTATAACATTTTGCTACGCACAAAATCTAACCGAAGCGGGAAGTTAAGATTTTTTCCGAGAAGATTTTTTGTGCTGGTGAGGTCAAATATCTGACTTCGACTGACGCTGACAAGTTATGAAATATACATAGCATATATTCTATATAAAAAACTGAAAAAATTTTTTCCCTCACACCAAAAAGAGTTAAAAACCCCGCAGATGTAGCATCAGAAACTCTAAGAATGTGTGAAAAGTCGCAAAATATACTAAAAATCACACTTCCATTGTTTTTTTGGAAAGGTGGACAGGCTGTGAAACCCTTACTCTCTTGTATATATATCGAATTCAATGATTTAGTATTTTATTTTTAGTAAAAGAGAAAACAGTATTTTAAAATCAATAACTTTACCAAAAATTAGGCATCAATTAAACCCAAATGTCAATTAAATAGACAACTAAGGGACTAATGCCAATAAAAATTACTTAAACTAAAGATACAATTGTAAAGTTAAGAAGTTGACCAGTTATAAGGTATCCAACAAATGCTGGAATTATACCAATGGGAACTCTCTCAATACTCAGAGAAAGTGCGCCTCATTCTAGATTTTAAAGGACTAGATTACCGCAAAATAGAGGTGAATCCGGGGATTGGACAGGTAGAACTGTTCCGGCTGACTGGTCAAAGACAAGTCCCGGTATTAAAGGATCGTAATAAATATATTGCGGATTCTACGGAGATAGCTAAGTATTTAGACTTAGAGTATCCCGATCGCCCAATCATACCGCAAGATCCTAAAAAACGGGGTTTAACTTTATTAATAGAAGAATGGGCGGATGAGTCCATCGGCATTAAAGGTCGCAAAGCACTATTTGCTGCCATAAGTCAAGATCAAAATTTCCGTAAGTCTTTATTACCCACTTCAACACCAGATATATTTAAAAGTCTGGTTGGAGGAGTACCTAGTGATTTTCTGACAGTGTTCGGTTTTGGCGTTGGTTACAGTCCAGATGTGATACAGGCAGCGATCGCATCTTTAAAACAAGATTTGGAAGCTTTGACGTTATTATTGGCAGATAGTCTCTATTTAACAGGAGATGAGCCGACTCTAGCTGACTTAGCGGTGGCTGGCTTATCGATATTGCTCAAGTTCCCCCCTGGCCCCTATCTGGATTTACCAGCTTCTATCAGAGGCAAAGGATTGCCAATCTTTGCCGAGAATATAGATTATGAACCATTCTTCACCTGGCGCGATCGCCTTTACGCCCAATTCCGCAAACCGTTAATCAGTAGCACTTCCGCAACAGGGGGTGCGCCAACTTCGATTCAGATTGATTAGGGATTGGAGACCAATGACCAATGACTAATGACCAATGACCAATGACAAATGACTAATAACATGAATTCGGCACAGCCATTAGGTTCGGTCATTCAAGGTTCTTTAACTGAAGGTTTAGAAGTACGATTGCATCCTGACATTTCTGTAGAAGATATGCGGGTGGGTAAATTTCTTGTTGTGCAAGGGATGCGATCGCGTTTTTTTTGTATGCTGACAGATGTAGCATTGGGAGCTGCTAATGCCCGAATTATTGCTAATCCCCCCAGTTGGGAAGACACTTTTTTACGAGATGTTTTAGCCGGAAGTGGTACTTACGGTACTATCAACCTCGCGCCGATGTTGATGTTCACTCCCGAATCTGAAGAATCTTTTTCCCCAACAAATGGTAAATCGGCAAATCCCTTTATCCCGTCGATAACGGGTTTAGCTTCATTTGTGCCACAAACCAGCACAACGATGGAATTGTTACCTGTTAAAACTATTCCTAGCCACTTTAGTCAGGTTTACGACGCCAGTGTTGACGATTTTCGCCGGGTATTTGGTTGGGAAGATGACCCCCAAAGGCGAAATTTTTCCATCGGCAAACCTTTGGATATGGATGTGCCCGTTTGTATCGATTTAAACCGCTTCGTGGAACGGAGTAATGGGGTTTTTGGGAAATCTGGTACTGGTAAATCCTTTCTCACACGGCTACTTTTAGCCGGTGTTATCCGTAAAAATGCGGCAGTAAATTTGATTTTTGATATGCACTCTGAGTATGGCTGGGAAGCCGTTGCAGAAGGTAAGAATGTCAGTACTGTTAAGGGTTTAAAGCAACTTTTTCCGAGTAAAGTGGAAGTTTACACCCTCGATCCAGAATCGACCAAGCGTCGGGGTGTGCGTGATGCTCAAGAACTTTATTTGAGTTACGAGCAAATAGAAGTTGAAGATATTAAATTATGTAGTCGAGACTTAGGACTCTCTGACGCGGCCTTAGATAACGCCAATATTTTGTACAGCGAATTTGGCAAGTCTTGGATTGTCCAGCTGTTAAATATGACTAACGAAGAAATCGAGATGTTCTGCGACGAGAAGCGCGGACACAAAGGCTCGATTATGGCATTGCAGCGCAAACTCTTGCGAATGGATAGTTTGAAGTATATGCGAGCAGTTTGCCCCCAGAATTACATTAGTAAAATTGTGCAATGTCTGGAATCTGGGAAGAATGTTGTGATAGAATTTGGTTCCCAGTCTAATATGCTCTCTTATATGTTGGTGACAAATATGATCACCCGACGTATCCACGAGCATTACGTCAAAAAAGCAGACAAATTCCTGCAAAGCAAAAATCCTAGCGATCGCCCCACGCCATTGATGATTACCATTGAAGAGGCGCACCGTTTCCTTGATCCAGCGATCGTCCAAAGTACCATCTTTGGGACTATTGCCCGTGAACTGCGTAAGTACTTTGTCACACTTTTGGTAGTTGATCAACGCCCATCAGGCATAGATAATGAAGTTATGTCCCAGATTGGGACTCGCATTACCGCTTTGCTGAATGATGAAAAAGACATTGAGGCGATTTTTACAGGTGTATCTGGTGGTAGCGGACTGCGATCGGTATTGGCAAAGCTAGACTCGAAACAACAAGCCTTAATTTTGGGTCACGCCGTTCCTATGCCAGTAGTAGTACGTACCCGACCTTACGACGCAACCTTTTACGAAGAAATTGGCGAGCCAGCCTGGGAAGAAAAACCTGATGCAGAAGTATTCGCCGCGGCTGAACTAGCCAAAGCTGACTTGGGATTTTAGATAGCATTTGTCATTAGTCTCCAATTCCCAATTCGTAACATCCCTCCATTGTCACAGCAAATTCAGTTCGGTTATCCGGCTAGTTTTTGGCAACAGAAGAGGGGTTTTTGGCGTCACTATAGATGTAGTAAGTAATTTCAAGGAAATTTAAAATTTTTTCTCTAACTATCGGTTTTGAATTATAATTCTAGGCTTTATCTTAAGATAGTTTACTATCTGCCTGATTTATCGTACTATAAAGCTAAGTAGAACTCATACCGACTTCGGATTTCCCGATTGGTGTTAGTAACAGCCCAAAACAAAAATTCTCAAAAATAACCAGCGTGCTTATAAAAGATTAAAAATTTAGGGAAGTAGGGGAACCTATCATTGGGAGCTTACCGTCATAAGAACGGCTGTATCAACTGATTAATTGCTTTTGGTAGCTCCCGATATTTCGTGATAGATGTACTACTTTTTCCACGCAACTTAGTAAGAAAATATACATTATATTTACGAGTAGAGGACATCGCACCAATGCCTACTGTCAATACACAAACGGAAAATGTCAACACCAAATTCACGGCTGATATGGTGCGAACCTATCTGCGAGAAATTGGTCGTGTACCATTGCTAACCCGCGAACAAGAAATTGTCTTTGGGAAGCAGGTACAGCAAATGATGACGCTGATCGACGCTAAAGAAGCTTTGGCGAAGAAACTGCAACGCGAACCGAATATGTCAGAGTGGGCTGACCACGTTCAACAATCGGAAACCGAAGTACAGCAAACGGTCGCGCAAGGTAAGCGGGCAAAGCAAAAAATGATCGAAGCGAATTTGCGCTTGGTTGTTGCTATTGCTAAAAAGTATCAAAAGCGGAATATGGAGTTTCTGGATTTGATTCAGGAAGGAACACTAGGATTAGAGCGGGGTGTAGAGAAATTTGACCCAATGAGGGGTTATAAGTTCTCAACTTATGCTTACTGGTGGATTCGCCAAGCAATTACCCGCGCGATCGCTCAACAAGGTCGGACTATCCGCTTACCGATCCATATTACCGAGAAACTGAACAAAATCAAAAAAGTGCAACGCGAGTTAGCTCAAACCTTGGGGCGATCACCGACTCCGGCCGAAATTGCCAAAGCACTAGAACTAGAACCTGCTCAGATTCGTGAGTATCTGAATATGGCTCGTCAACCAGTGTCTTTGGATGTGCGAGTTGGTGAAAACCAGGATACCGAGTTGCAAGAAATGCTCGAAGATGATGGCCCATCACCAGAGTATTACACCAACCAGGAATTCTTACGTCAAGACTTGAACAACTTGCTAGCGGAACTAACCCCGCAACAGCGAGAAGTTGTAGCTTTACGCTTTGGTTTAGAAGATGGTAATGAAATGTCATTGGCGAAAGTCGGTGAGAGATTGAGTCTCAGCCGCGAACGCGTCCGTCAGTTAGAGCATCAAGCTTTGGCTCATCTGCGTCGCCGTCGTGCCAATGTCAAAGAATACGTTGCTAGCTAAAACAAGAGACGCAAAATCTTGCGTCTCTCCACCACCTTGGTGATGCGCCTCCTGAATTCAGGGGGCGATTTTTTTTGATGATAACTTAGCGGCGAAAGCGGAGGCCAATAAAGATTATTACAGCAAAAAATACACCTATGCCTACACTCCACCCAAAAACTTCAGCCCGAAAGCGGAGATGTTGTTGATAATCATTAGGCTGGGCGAGAATGACGGCGGAGGCTATTTGGCTGGTGGCGAGTCCAACACCTGCGATCGCTATAGTTGTATTGAGAGTGCGATCGCTTTTAGTTTGCTCTAGGTCAATAATACCTTGAATGGTGTTATTGAGATTTTGCAGCAAGATTAATCCAGGGCTGAGAATCGCATAATCTACTTCTACTTGTCGCTGATATTTTTTGCCATAAAATTCACTTTCGCTAAACTCTTGGAGAAATTTTAAGTCGCTACTTGTGTATTTTTTCTGGATATCTGCTAAATGAGATTTATAATTTTCTAAGTTTAATTGAATAGTCTGGCTTTGATTTTCTAGATAGTTTAAGGCAATCGTGTAGTCTGATAAATTGATTAAATTTTTTGTCAGACTTTCTTGGAGTTTGCTTAATTTTAGGCTATTGGTTTGTAGTAGCTTTGGTAACTCGCTTGTCTGCTGAATCGATGGTTGAATTTCGATATATTCTTTTTTGAGAATCTGTTTTTGATAGCGACTTTGATAATATGACCAAACTACTTTATGACGGTATTGCCATAAACGTAATAAATCATAATATACATCTTGTACTTGTTTCCTCATCTCATCTGGTGAGATATGTTCGGGAAACAACCAAATTAAGATGTGATAACTTGATTTTCTAAATTCATCCCAAAAGTCTTTACCATCTACACCCAAATTTTGTGGACAATACCACAATTCAAAAATCGTTCCTGCTTGTAACTTGCCCTTACCAATAAAATCTCGTTGCCATTTGTAATCGCTGACAATTTTGGTGTAACATTCTTTAGCTATCTCTTCAATTTCTGCTTCTGTTTTAGTGTTAGTTAGCTTTCCCCAAAGTAACCAAGTTTGTCCAATTGTGCCTGTTTGCTGAGATAAGCGATTAGTAATTTCTTCTTTGAGTTTTCTAAAAGGTGCGCCGTCAATATCTTGGGGAGCATAATTAGGTTTTCTGTCAGCATCTAATTCACCAGAATAGTCAACTTGTAGCGCGTAAGTATCACCAATTTGCAGTGGATAGTAATAGCCATCTAGAGGTGGTGGAAAGTCTCTAGTTTGGGCTTTTCCGAGCAACTCAATTACATCTCCACTATTATTTTTATGCTTCAGGAATTCTTGGTGCTTTTCCTGGAAGCTTGTTTTGTCTAAATCGCCATATATTTTTCGACAAAAATCTTGGCAGTTCTCGTTGATTTTTGTCTCATCTTCTCCTAAACCATCTTTTAAATCGTAGAGGAATAAATCAATACTGGGATAAATAATCTTCTCAGTCATTTACTGTTCTACCATGAATAAAGTCCCGAACCTTTTGCAGAAGATTTGGTTTTACAGCTATCTTTGCAGCAGCTACCGAATTATTGTTACTAAAAGCATTAAATGCTGCATTCGTCAATTCCGCAGTTGGTTCAGTTGGTAAAGGCAGAGGTGGTAAACCTTTAGTACGTTCGCCAGTTTTTTCAATTCTCGCAAGTTCTGTTTGATAAACTTTATTTAAGGGTGGATAACTTTCGGCGATCGCATCTAAATTTCCGATATTATCAGGATTGTCTTTTAGGCCTTTGCTGATATCATTTAGGTGAGTTTGGATATTTTCTGGCAGAGGTTCATCTAATTGTATGAGGGCAGTGAGGAAGGCTGTCAGAGTAATTATGTTGTTAGGTTTCATAGAGATTTTTTAGAGTCATTTATTAATGTCTCACGCCAAGGCGCAAACAAATAAGAAATTTTATCTACCAGTAATTATAAAAGCTGCCCAATAGTAGGGATGGTGAAAACGTTGCTGTTTCTTATCTGATAACTCCATTTGACTAATTTGATAGAGTTTTCTTCTGACAAAAGGACGGAGAGTTATTTCATTTGATGGTAACTTAGCCAAGATTACTCGATAAATTCTTTCAAGTTGACTAAATGTTAAATTACGTAACCATTTTGTTGCTTTATTGAGGGCAACTTCTGGCGATTTACCTTTCTTTATTTGCCGATAAAAGTAAATCATCAAAAAACTACTGGCATCGTCAGTCACAGTCCATAATGTACTAACAACATCAGTAACACCCTGATAGAGAAAGGCACTGACTAAACCAACATATTCAGCAGTGATAGTTTGGTTGCTAGTGATAGCAGTTTCACAAGATGAAAGGCTAACTAGTTGATATCCTCTGAGGTTTTCAATATTAAAAATCTCCTCTAAAGTCAGAAACTCTTTACCGCTAAGAGCCAAAGCAGATTGTTGAGGATTATGGAAATTATAGGTGCTATGTCCTGTAAAGTGAAAAATACTGTAACGATCTTTTAGGGCTGCTTTAACTGTGGTATTCGTCGCGGCTTCTCCAGAAATTCTCTTTGGCGTAGGGTTTTGGAATAACTGGGTAATAGCAGCAGATTCGATTTCTGCATGAGGCAAAATAGAAAAACCTTCACTGTCGGGATGTTCTACACTCAATAGGGGCAATTCACCAATTGCTCGGAGATTTGTTTGCTTTAAGCTTTGTAAGGTAATACCTATTTGGGCGCTAGGTAAATAGGTGATGGTGAAGTTATCTGCAAATATTGCATGGAGTGGTAAGCGGTGCAAATCACGATGAGGAATAAGAATTAAGTTTGTGATGCCGTTTAATTCTTCTTGAATAGCAGAAATATTGAGGATATTTTTCAACTCCTCAAGTTTATCTGGCATCAACCGTCGCCAATGTTGGTTTTTGGGGCTTTGTTCGTCTTTTGCTTTGTCTCGATAATCAGCGTATTGTTGATTCCACTTTTCCACCCAGTCTTCAAAATATTGTAAGCGTTGCGCCTGAGCTAGAAACTCGATTTCTCTTGGGACAATTGGTGATGAGGCGTTGTGTTTTAGGATGAAAGTGTGTAGGGCGTAAGAACTGAGATGCCAATAAACAATAGCAGTTGAGGGATTCAGCAGTTGTTGCATTTCTGAATAACTCAGAGATGAACTCTCATCACTCCATCGATCCAAAAGCCAACGCAAGCAAGTATTTTTGCCCTCTTCTGCTAGTTCAATCGCTTGCTGCAAATCTCCAGACTGCACAGCTAAGTCAACAGTTAAATGTTGAATCCAGGCAAATTTTAGAGCTAGTTGTTTTTTACTTTGATCAGAGCGATTTGATTCATTTAATAAGCGCCGCAATAAATCAGTACCCTGTCGCTGGAGTTCTGTGGCTTCGGCTGTTTCGTCCAAATCCAACTGGACACGAATTAAATCTTGCAAAACCTCTAGATGTAACTCAGGAAAATCTATTGCTGTGAGAGTTTGCAGTGCCGTTTTGTAACTGTTGATGGCTTTGCGCCAATAATAGCGAGCGTTAGAATTTCCTCGCCCTTGGAAGTAATGAGCCTTACCTATTGCTTGATGCAATTCCCCCCAACCTTCTGGGTGGGTGTCTTGCTGGCAATGCTTCAACCCTTCTTCGTAGCTTGCCAATTTACCCTCATAGCCACGCTTGTTTAAATCGGGATTGTTAGATTTTAAAGCGAGGTTGGGTGCTGCTGCATTAGGTAAAGTAGATGTGAAAAATAAATCTGTCCTCTCTCTAGTTCCGTTACCTGCTGCAATTCCTCGGCTAATCCAAGCTAAGGGGAAGTCGGGTTTGAATTTGAGGGCATTGTCGAAGGATGCGATCGCTTCTTCAAATCGCCCTAATTTATTCAGCGTAACACCCCGGTTGCACCAAGCTTCATACAAATCAGGTTTGATTTCTATGGCTTTGTCAAAAGATGCGATCGCTTCTTCAAATCGCCCTAATTTATTCAGCGTAACACCCCGGTTGCACCAAGCTTCATACAAATCAGGTTTGATTTCTATGGCTTTGTCAAAAGATGCGATTGCTTCTTCAAATCGCCCTAAATTATCCAGCGCATTACCCCGGTTGTTCCAAGCTGAGTCGTCGTCGGGTTTGATTTCTATGGCTCTGTCATAAGATGCAATTGCTTCTTCAAATCGCCCTAAATTACTCAGCACTGTACCACGGTTGTACCAAGCTGAGTCGTCGTCGGGTTTGATTTCTATGGCTCTGTCATAAGATGCAATTGCTTCTTCAAATCGCCCTAAATTACTCAGCACTGTACCACGGTTGTACCAAGCTTTGTTGTAATCTGGTTTGATTTCTATACCTCTGTCATAAGATGCAATTGCTTCTTCAAATCGCCCTAAATTACTCAGCATTGTACCACGGTTGTACCAAGCTGAGTCGTCGTCGGGTTTGATTTTTATGGCTCTGTCATAAGATGCAATTGCTTCTTCAAATCGCCCTAAATTATCCAGCGCTGTACCCCGATTGTACCAAGCTGAGTCGTCGTCGGGTTTGATTTTTATGGCTCTGTCATAAGATGCGATCGCTTCTTCAAACCGCCCTAAATTACTCAGGATCACACCACGGTTGTACCAAGCTTCGTGGTCGTCGGGTTTGATTTTGATGGTATTGTCAAAGGATGCGATCGCTTCTTCAAACCGCCCTAAATTACTCAGGATCACACCACGGTTGTACCAAGCTTCGTGGTCGTCGGGTTTGATTTTGATGGTATTGTCAAAGGATGCGATCGCTTCTTCAAACCGCCCTAAATCACTCAGGATCACACCACGGTTGTACCAAGCTTCGTGGTAGTCAGGTTTAATTTTGAGGGCATTGTCGTAGGATGCAATTGCTTCTTCAAATCGCCCTAAATCATTTAGCACTCTACCACGCTTGTACCAAGCTTTGTGGTAGTCAGGTTTGATTTTGAGGGCATTATCAAAGAATGCGATCGCTTCTTCTAATTTACCTACTTCGTATTGCTCAACACCCTGGTTAAACCAGACTTCCGCTTCTTTCTCCCGTCTTTCCTCCGCGTCCTCTGCGCCTTGGTGGTTCGTTTCTCCTTCCCCCAACTGCCTCCCAATATCATCAGCAACAACACTAACTTCCCCAATACTTAACTCACCCAGCCGCACCATCCGCCTTGCTAATTCATCATTTGGTGTCGCTGAAGCTAACAATCTTTTGCCAAAGCCCCGCAACCACTCCACCAAATGAGCCTCATTGATGCGCTTTGCAGCTAAAAAACTTTTTGCCCCTCCTCTACTCAAGCCATCATTGACCTCTGTTAACAACTGGAGAAACAACGATTCATACTCCGCATCTGTTAGCTGTTTCGGTGGTTCTACTTTCTTTTGTTCCCTTAACGGAGGAGTCTGCTTGTTGCCAAATAAGCGCTGAAAAGACCTCTTGAGCCACCGCCAAAGCCGCTTGAGCATTTACCGCAACCATGTATTGCTTTTGTAGTGTATTTTAGCAATTTTACCGAAAGCAAAGTGGGGTGCAAAAGTATAGTTTTTTGAAGTGAGGGTTGGGAACTGGGAAAATAAGTTAAAAGTAGGGTGAGTTAATTTTTGTAAGCCGATGCAATTGTATTGTTAGGCGAAACAATCGCATTGTTGGTTAATGCAATTGTCTTGTTAGGCGAAACAATCGCATTGTCAGTCAAAACAATCGCATTGTCAGGCAAAACAATCGCATTGTTGGTTAATGCGATCACATTGTCAGGCAAAACAATCGCATTGTCAGGCGAAACAATCGTATTGTCAGCCTATAGTTTAGATAAACAAAAATATTTACAGTCATTGCGAGGAGAGCGAAGTAATCCCAGCCTTTGCGATTGCTTCGCTTCTCTACGAGACGCTCCGCGAACGCTCGCAATGACATTGTGTAATTAATTATAGTTCAGCCGCGATTTTTAATCGCCAGGGCTACATCCGTTTCAAATCTTGTAAAACTTCGGTGGCTGATTGATAGCGATCGCTAAAATGATAGCAAACCATCTTATCTAAAATTGCTGCTAATCCTTCGCTCACTTGCACCGTTTGCCGCCACATCACATTCCCCGTTTCTGGATCTGGGTGCAGTTCTTGCGGTGGTATGCCAGTTATGGCTTGAATAGCAATCATTCCTAAAGCATAAATGTCACTGCATAAGCGGGGATGACCGGCAAATTGTTCTGGAGGTGCATAACCCCGCGTCCCAATGGCTACTGTGGCTAATTCTGTTTGCTCACTACTCGATGGTTGCATCAATTTCACAGCACCAAAGTCAATCAATACCAGCCGATTATCTTCAGCACATCTAATAATATTAGTCGGTTTGATATCACGATGAATCACTCGATGCTGATGAACAAATTCTAGAACTTCTAAAACTTCTTTGAGCATCTCCATCACAAATGATTCGTTTTGCACATTCTGCACAGGTGGTAATTCTTCGCTTAGGGTATGTCCCTCAATATATTGTTGAATTAAATAGAATTCTTGGTTATCTTCAAAATAAGCAAGTAGTTCGGGAATTTGATGATGTTTACCCAAAGATTCTAAAATTTCAGCTTCACTATTAAACAACCTGCGAGCAACTTGCAAAAATCTTGTATCTTGACGGGCTGGCATTAATTTTTTAACTACACAAATCGGATTACCCGGTCGTTGAGTATCCTGTGCTAAATAAGTGCGGCCAAATCCACCAGCACCAAGAGTTTGAGAGATTTTGTAGCGTCCACTCAAAAGCAAATCACCCGACTTGGTTTCTCGCGAATCAACTGGGGGAGGAAAGTCAAGATAGGAGTCGGGAACTGCCGTTTTGTCTTCTAAAAGTACATTTAATTGGGCGATCGCTTCTTGTTGTTTTTCAACTTGCAGAATAATTACCTGAGTTTGTCGCTGATTTTGGTAGTTAGTATAAGCAATCACGCAGATACTACTAATTACGAAGGCAAGAGCAGAGGGGATTAACGGTATCCATCCAGCTTGCAAAAACAAAGCAACGCAGATTACTACTAAGCCAAATAGAGTTATCGTTCCCACCACAAGCAACAGCACCGGATTTTGCCACCGCCATGCTAAAAAACTACCTAAAAGCGACCAACTCCATACCCAAAGAAGTTCCGCCCAGTTTGGCCAATACCAAATTAGCGATCGCCCATCCAACACTGTACTGATGAGTTGACTTGCTATCTGTGCATGAATAAACAGAGCAGGCATTTTGGCTGGTTGGTCTGGTAAAGCGCTGTAGGGTGTATAAAAGCCACCTGGAGGCATATTAGCTGCTGTAGTGCCAATAATTACCAGACGGTCTTTAATTAAACTAGGATTTACTCGACCACTAAGAACATCGCTAAGGGTTACTTGGTCGGCGAGGCTGTTGGGGTGACGGTAATTTAATAATATTTGATAGCCATCTGCATCCAAATGTTGGTAGCCACTAGAATTAGCTTGTAAACGTGGGAAGAGAGTTTTACCTAACTGAAATTCTCCTTTATTAGTGAACTGATATTCAATACCTTGTTTTTCCAGATAATTAATTGCTATTAGCGCCCCAAATGCAAACGATGTTGTACATTTCTTGTCTGTAGAGTTAGCAAATAACAAAGTGCGGCGGATAATTTGGTCATTTTCATTATCAGCAACCACATCGCTAAAACCAACATTATCTATCGGGACATTCGGTGGTGGTGGAATTTCATCTCTACCCAAGCTGCTGAACAAGCAAGTGCTGATGATGTTATCTTGATTTGGGAAATTAGCCGCCAAATTATTGTCTTCTGGTTGGAAAATATATAAACCAACAATTCGCGGTTGATAAGACTCTACTTTCTTTAACAGATGATTGATTGTCCGACCTGATAGAGTCCATTTCTCTCGTTTTAGATCCTCATCAGTGATTTTGACTAGCAAAATCCGGCGATCGGGTGCTTCTGCTGGACGCGATCGCAACATCTGGTCATAAACTCTTAACTCCCAAGGCTGTAACCATTTGAGTTCCCGAACTCCCCAGATCAAGGCAGTAACTCCTACACTGGTAACAAAAATAATTCGCAACCAGCTTTTGCTCTTGGAAGTTTCACCAGAATCCTGAACTTTGACAAGGGGGACACGGAGTTTTTCTAATAGTCCACTAATCACGGCATTGGGGCGGTAGCCTGAATTGGGTAGATGTTGCAGGCGCAGAAGTTAATTTTCGGAATCTAGGTTAACAACTAGTTAACTAAGTTTCTATTAATGTAGCAATTTACTCGTTGGTTAGAGACTTTGGCGTATTCCTACTTTTAAAGCAAGCTTACGCACAGTGTCAACTATAAAATAAAACAAGCGCTAATCATCTGTTTGAGAGATTTGGGCCTCTTCAACAGAACTAGCAATTGGAAAAGAAATCGGATTAGTAGATGAAGTTAATGAATCTAATTGAGGTTGTTCTAGTGATGCTTCAATGCTTGAATCAGCAAAATATGAGCCTATGATTTTATCATAGTTAGAAGCAACAGCTAAAAAAGCGCCACCCAAAATATAGATAGGTAATGGCAGATTAAATTCTTGCAACCAGTCAAACAGTTCCGCCAAGGCAAACAGCACCAAAAAGCAGGCAAGCCAAACTCTCATATTCTCATCCCTTGGATTGAAACAACTATATTACTAGCTTAAATAGCTTGCATGATAATTGATGTAGTACATAATCAACAACTTACACCCTCTATAAACCTAGATAGGTGCAGTCACAGTTATAGCATCTGCTATATTGCAATATATCTAGGACTAGCCCTTTCAAGGTGTTGTGTGATGAACTAATTTGTAGTTTAGTAAAAAGAGGTGCAAATTTGTTGGGTGGAGAAAAAAATGTTGCTAGGGCAGGTGTTTGAGCGTTTTATAAAAGAGAGTCCAGTATCGGTGATGGTTCGTGGACTTTTAGAGAAAGCATTATGTCCTCAAATCCTTGATGAATTATTTGAACCTAGTGCCAAAATCCAGTAGACTCGTGAGCTATTATTCTCCACAGTAGTTAATTTGATGAGCCTTGTGGTCTGCGGAGTCCATCCATGAGTACACGCAGCACACCAAGCATCAATTGAAGAAATAGGTGTTTCAGTTACCTCGGTCTACAACAAAATCAACGGCATCGAAGCGAGTAGCAGTGGGGAGCTAGTAGTTCGCTTTCGTGACTTGGCGGGGTAAAGGGAAAGGGGGAAGGTGGGGTCCCCTCTGGGGATAAGGGGCGGGGGGAAAGGTTTCAAATCCCTTACCCCTTTCCCTTTCCCCTTTCCCCAGTACTCACAAGCGCATTTTTGGGTTGGCAGACTATTAGTCAGAGAGGTTGCTGGTCAAATGGAAGCTACGATTCGACACCTCAATGCTACAATGCCTGATTTGCTACCAGGTTATCGAGTAAAAATTATTGATGGGAATGCGATCGCTAGCAGCGAACACCGTCTGAAAGTGCTACGTGATATTAGTCAACTGTTAAAGGCACGCTGCGTCAAGATCTGCTTGAAGCAACCTAATCGTCATGGGGCTTACAGAGGGATGATGATTGCCATTCCCACTGATGAGTGGTGTGTTTTTCAAAACAACCAAAACACTAAAGGAGTAGAAATTAAGAAGGAGTTAGGAATTATTTATTCCTAACTCCTAACTCTTGTACGCGATTAATCGCGTCTCTAATTTTTACACCGCGCAACTCAACTCGCCGGCTTTTTGGCTAAAGCGGTGATTCTCACGATAATCTACGGGACAATCTATCACGGCGGGTACATCTTGAGCGAGGGCTTCTTTCAGAGTGGGAATCAAATCTAAAGCTGATTCAACTCGGTAGCCTTTTAAACCCATACTTTCGGCGAATTTGACAAAATCAGGATTGCTAAAATGCACAAAGGATGAGTTTCCTTTACCAAATTGATTTTCTTGCTTCCACTCAATTAACCCATAGCCACCATCATTGAAAATTATCGTGACAAAGGGCGTTCCGACACGCAAGGCTGTTTCTAATTCTTGAGAATTCATCATAAAGCCGCCATCACCTGTGACTGCAACGACTTTACGGTTAGGATGAACCAGTTTTGCTGCTAAAGCACCAGGAATGGCAATACCCATAGCCGCGAAGCCGTTGGAAATTATGCAAGTATTGGGACTATGGCAATGATAATGACGGGCCATCCACATTTTATGTGCGCCAACATCAGAGATGACGATATCATCTGGGCCCATCACTTTGCGTAAGTCATAAATTAACTTTTGCGGCTTAATGGGAAATCCGTCATCATTAGCATATTGTTCGTAATCAGCCCGAATCTCTGACCTTAAGCTAATAGCAAAAGGATCTGGTTTGCCTTGTCTGTCTGCTAATTTTAAAATTTCATACAGGGAATCTGAAATATCTCCCACGACTTCGGCGTTGGGAATATAACTACTATCAATCTCTGCTGGACTTACCCCAATATGCACAATTGGAATTTCACCATTGCGATTCCATTTCTTGGGGGAAAACTCAATCAAATCATAGCCGATCGCAATTACTAAATCTGTGTTATCAAAGGCACAGGTAATGAAGTCTCTTTGCTGTAATCCTACTGACCACAAAGCTAGTTGATGTGTGTAGGGAATCACGCCTTTACCCATGAAGGTATTGGCAACAGGTATATTCAGCAAGGTGGCAAATTGCGTTACGGCATCACTGGCATGGGCGCGAATTGCTCCATTTCCGACTAAGATTAATGGGTTCACAGCTTGGCAAATTGCGGCGGCGGCTGCCCGAATGCTAGCAAAAGATGCATAGGTTTTTTCGCTATTATCCTTACGCAAAGGTTTGCCTTCTACAGGCATGGCAGCAATATTTTCTGGCAAATCGATGTGAACTGCACCAGGTTTTTCCGATTGCGATCGCTTAAATGCTTTCCGTACTACTTCTGGTGTAATACTCGGTCGCACAATCTGCTTATTCCACTTGGTAACAGGTGCAAACATTGCCACCAAATCTAAATATTGATGGGATTCAATATGCATTCTATCTGTTCCCACTTGACCGGTAATCGCTACTAAGGGCGCACCATCGAGGTTAGCATCTGCTACCCCAGTCATCAAATTAGTTGCCCCAGGGCCAAGAGTAGAAAGACACACTCCAGCTTTTCCGGTTAAGCGTCCATAGACATCGGCCATGAATGCTGCACCCTGTTCATGACGAGTCGTAATAAATTTAATCGAAGAATGTTTTAACGCTTCCAAAACGTGCAGGTTTTCTTCGCCAGGGAGTCCAAAAATATATTGCACTCCTTCATTTTCTAGGCACTGCACCAATAATTCTGCTGTATTCATTTTATTTCCTAACTATTTATTCTAGTCATTTGTCCTTCGTCATTAGTCATTAGTCATGTTTTTGGCTAATGACCAATGACTAATGATTAATGACTAATCATTTAACCCACACAGTTTTCACGTTGACAAACTCATGTATACCTTGGATACTCAATTCTCTGCCATATCCAGAACGCTTGGTGCCACCAAAGGGCAATCGGGGATCGGATTTGACCATACTGTTGATAAACACAGCACCGGCTTCGATTTCCTCAACCAAGCGATCGCTCTCTTGATTGTTGGTTGTCCAAGCACTTGCACCTAAGCCAAAGGGGGTGTCATTAGCGAGTTTAATGGCGGCATCAATATCTGGAACCCGGAATAACAAGGCTACCGGGCCAAAGAATTCTTCTTTTGCGATTGGTGTATCAGGCGGGATATCTATGATAATCGTTGGCGGATAAAAGTTTCCAGGACGATCTGATAAAGGATGTCCACCGATGAGGACTTTACCACCGCTGCTGATGGCGTCTTGCACTTGTTTATCTAAATCCTGGAGGATACCAGGTGTTGCCAGTGGGCCTAAATCGGTATCGGGTTCCATAGGATCGCCTACTTTTAGCGCCTGAAATTTTTCTAAAAGCAATTTTTCAAATTTATCTGCGATCGCATCTGCGACAATAAAACGTTTCGCTGCAATACATGATTGCCCGTTATTTAACATCCGCGCTGTAGTTGCTGTGACAACTGCTGTCTCTAAGTCAGCACTTTCTAACACAATAAACGGGTCACTTCCTCCCAATTCCAAAACGGTTTTTTTAATTTGTTTGCCGGCGGCGACGGCGAGGGATATACCTGCTGGTTCACTTCCTGTCAAGGTAGCAGCTTTTACGCGGTCATCAGCAATTAAATCGGCGACTTTGGCAGCACCTATTAATAAAGTTTGAAAAGCACCTTCAGGAAAACCTGCTCGTCGGATAATATCTTCAATTGCCAAGGCGCACTGCGGCACGTTAGAAGCGTGTTTGAGTAAGCCGACATTCCCCGCCATGAGAGCCGGTGCGGCAAAACGGAACACTTGCCAAAAGGGGAAATTCCACGGCATCACCGCGAGAATCGCACCCATTGGTTCATAACGTACAAAACTCTGACTGGCATCAGTTTTTATACTGACATCAGCAAGAAAACTAGGCGCGTGTTCGGCATAGTAGCGACAGACAACGGCGCATTTTTCGACTTCCGCGATCGCAGCTTTAAATGGCTTACCCATTTCTAGAGTCATTAATTTAGCAAATTCTGCTTTGTCTTGCTCTAAAATATCGGCAGCTTTTTCTAACCATTGCGATCGCGTCAAAAAACTAGTCTGACGATACTGTTCAAAAGTCTGATTAGCTAAATCGAGTTTAGCGGCAATTTCTGTATCATTGAGCGCCTCAAAGGTTTTGAGCGTCTCCCCAGTGGCGGGATTGATGGTGGCGATCGCCATTACCTGACCTCCCGTTAAAAAATAGCTTGAAGTAGGCTTCCTAATGTTATACATATAAATTGAGGAAGCTACCATCCAAATTCTAGTCTTTTAGCCAAAAATTAGCTGCTGAATATTACATTTTCGCAACTTTAATTGAATTAAAGTATACCAATCAATAAGTATTAATGTTGATGAATTAAATGTAAGTGAAGTTGCTATAATTTGCACAATTGAGGAATCAAGCTATGACTCAAGTCTTAGGCAAAGTAGTTACATTCGATGAGTTCGTTGCTAAATATCCAGATAACAAAGGACAACGTTACGAACTATATGATGGAGTAATAATTGAAATCTTCGCACCGACAGGCGACCATGAAGAGGTGATTGGATTTTTAGCTACAAAAATCACTTTAGAATATAGTCGCTTAAATCTTCATTAATTTTATCCCCAAAACAGTATTCGTCAAACCAGTTGAGAACAAATCTGCTTATTCCCCAGATGTCCTGATACTAAATCAGCCTAATTTAGTTAATGAACCTCTGTGGAAAAAAACATCAACTGTTACTCAAGCAGCATCAATTCCTTTAGTAATTGAGGTGGTAAGTACAAACTGGCGTGATGATTATCTGAAAAAATACGCTGACTATGTTCGCGTAGCGTCTCGAAGAGAAGAAATGGGAATTCCTGAGTACTGGATTACTGATTATAGTGCATTGGGCGGTAGGGAATTTATTGGCAAACCCAAACAACTGACTATTTTAGTTTGCTGTTTAGAAGAAGGTGAGTATCGCGTTAGTAAATTTCGAGGAAATGACCGTATCCAGTCGCCAACTTTTCCAGAGTTAGATTTGACAGCAGAGCAAATTTTTAGTGCTGGCACAGTCAGGTAATTCGTAATTGCTAGCATTCCCTATTCATCTTTATAGGAGTATGTCACTAGATGGGTTACAAAATCTAGACCTCAAAGCCCATAGCAATCCCTAAAGATTAATGATTGGAGCAATGATAGTTGGCACTTGCTGCAAATTTGTCTGATAAACCTTAACTAGTCGCTCAATCCCTTTGAAACGATAATCTCCCATTTCTTGGAAGTCTGAGGGTTCTGAAAGCATTTTATGGGTGGCTTCACTAATCACGCATTCACTAGGGGGACAAACTGCTTCCATCCGAGCGGCAAGATTAATCGTCGCGCCTAATGCCGTATAGTCTACCCTTTGGGAACTACCGACATCTCCCACAACAGCCTTACCGCTATTGATAGCAATCCGTAATTGCAGGGGTTCGTGCCAAAAACCATTGGCGTTTAAATGTTCGAGACGAGTGAGCATTCCTTTGGCAGCAGTAACAGCGCGATCGGCGTGATCTAGTTGCGGTTCTGGAGCGCCAAAAAATGCCATAATACAATCGCCAATGTATTTATCTAAAGTGCCGCCGCAAGTAAACACTTCTTTTAGCATTTCTTCAAATAAATTATTTAATAGTTTCGCGATCGCAGTTGGTGTTAACCTTTCAGAAATTGCCGTAAAACCAACTAAATCCGCGAACAAAATACTGATTTCGCTCTCGGCAGGAGCTAAACGACCACCCGGTAATCCACCTACAGAGATTAACTGCTGTACAACTGCGGGAGAATGATAACGTTCTAGTCGGTGACGAATCATCTCTTCAGTTTTGAGTTTCTCTACTAATAGCCAACGCTGCACACTAGAAGCCACAAGGTTTGCTAAAGCTGAGAAAAAGCTCAATTCTTCTTCGCCTTCATTAGCCCAATGGTAAGAAGAAAAGTTGGCATCGGCATATAGTACGCCTACAACTTTATTTTCATCCCATAAAGGCACAGCCATCGCGCTGCGAATGCCTTTGACTAAAATACTCTGTTCACTCGCAAACCGTTCATCCTGATGAGTATCACCAGTTTGAATGACGACTTTTTCTTCAAATACCTTTTGACAGATACTACGACTAATCCAACTACCATCAGCGGGGAGATTTTTCTGTTGAGAAATATTTCTAGTAGCAGCATTTACTAATTCCAACTGGCCGCAACCGTTGACATCAATTAATAATGCCAAGCGATCGATACTATCAAGGTAACGAAAAACTACTTGCTGTACTTGAGAAAAAATCTCTTCTATAGAGGCTGCTGCACAGAGATTTTTCGCTATATCTACTAAATCTTTGAGACGGGCAATGGTTTTGTCTTTATTATTGATGTTGCCATCTTTGCTATCTGCTGCGATCCATTGCTGTTGTAGTTGTTCGACATTGTGAAGAATTGTTCTTTGCTCATTAATGTCCGAAATTCCGGGATACCCAGGTGTCGGTTGAGAAACTGGGCTGGTGAGCAGTACTACCAGGCTAACATTGCCCAGCCAAATGATATCGCCGTGATGTAACTCTTGGGGATAGTTAACAAGATATTTATTGACTTGCGTTCCATTTTTGCTGCCCATATCCTCAACAGTCCACACACCGTCAGCTGTTTTCACCAGGCGAGCATGGTTGCGGGATACTCCAGCAAAAGGTAAGTACAAGTTACATTCCGGCAAACGACCAATTGTAAATACATCTTGGTCAACTGCGATCGTTGTCTCGTTATCTCCCTCTTGTAGGCGTAGTGTGAGTTCAGTCATGGGTGTGATAGATCCATCGAAGCTAGGGGTCAAGCAACTTTAAGGTTAAGTTATACCCTACAGGTTAACCTTAGAGTTGCTTTATGACACTGTTAAATGCATTCCGACAACTGCATGTGACAGATGTTACATTAAATAATGCTCTTGTGATAGAGCGATCGCATCTGTGACATCACTTGAAAAAGTAGCACATCAAATAACATCTTTAACCACATTTTTCGCGATCACCGCTAGGAGAGTCTAAGTTAACGCGATGTGCAACTTATTCTGTCACAAGACTATCAAACTGTAATGGTTCCAAACCAAACAGACGATTTAGCCAGACACAAACAGTATGAGCCAACACTTGCGATTCAAACGACTTGTCAAATGCCACATATCTCTAGCCCACACTTTTTCAATAGCCCAAATGAATCGGTGTGGCTGAACTAGCTGAATCAACCATTCAACAACTAATAACTTTTTTTAGTTAAACTTAAATTTTCTGTGATATATTGATGTAGTCAAGAATACCCGTGATGTAGATAATATTGTATTAGATTTTGAAACATTAATATTATGTCTAGTCAAGAACAAAATTCCAATAAAGCATTGAATCAATCACAAGCCAGTGGAACAAAGAAGAAAATACAACCTCCCCCAGACATCAAAAAACCAAAGAAAACCGAATAAAAAGCGTCACGTTGCAACTCTTGGAGACGCTGCGCGTAGAAAGAACCCCAAAGGGGTACGCTCCTCAAAATTATTGCATTATTGATCCCCATAAATAAATTTAGGGGCAAGTAAACGGATTTCGTATTTCTCTCTACGAGACACCAAGGGCGAAGGCGCTGTGCATCTCGAAATACATTTTTTTACTTCTCTATACAGAAATTTATGGGCTTGTATCCTTTTCGTTTTCGGTCACAATTATTTGTATAGCAACCAGCAAATCCCCGACTTATTAAATAAGTCGGGGATATTTTTGATTACGAATCACTCAGTATTTTTGTAGAGACCTAAATGCAATTAATTCTCTACAATTACCATTAAAAATCAATCAGCTTATTTATTTTTCGCTTGAGTCTTTGCCTGTTCTAAAGCTATTTCTTTGATTGCCTGATATGAATTAACATTTGAAGTACCTTCAATAGCTTTAACAGCCAAATCCTGAACTTGTTTGAGAGCGGATTCAAGTTGTTTAGAAAGATTTTGAATTCGCGTTTCTTGATTCGTAATAGTTTGTTCTAGAGATTGCAGCCTTTGTTCATAGAAACGCTTTTGCCCTTCCACTTCCTTAGAATATAAATCTGATTTTATTTTAGCTTGGTAGTGAGCAATACCTTTGCCCTCTTCTGTAGCTTTTTTAATGGCTGCTTCTTTATCTTTCGGAAAAGCCTCTACCTTAGCTTTTAACTCTTCAAATTGTTTTTCTCGTTCAGAAATCGCTTTCTCCCGTTCAGCCCATTGCTTTTCTGTCTCTTGTAGTAATTCTTCCAGCTGCTTATATAGCCCTTTCTGCTCTTGTTCGTATTCGTCATTTTGCAGTTGTCGCTGGAGTTCTAAATTATACTTATACTCTGAAGCATCGCGTTGTCGAGTTTTATTCAAGTTTTCATTCCGTTCTTTTATCGCCCGTTGCTGTTCCTCCTGTTCTTTTCCCCAAGCATTCCTTTGCTCTAATATTTCTTGAAATAACACTTCAGAACGTCGAGTATATTCTTCCTCATAAGCTTTAGTATTATCTTCATAGGCTTGGATGAGAGTATCCAAGATATCATCAGAAATTTCTAAATTGTGCAACTGCCTTAATTGTTGAATTTCTTCTTCTAAAGTTCGCCTAATTTCTTCCAACTTAGAGGATTTTGTGGTTAGCTGTTCTGATAATTCATTAGCAGCACTGCCAAAACCTAATTGAATCTTCGCCAAGCTTTCAATTGTATTATTCATCTTTTGTTGGACACTAGAAAGCTGATTCATAGCTGTTTTTTGTTCTAATTTAGGCTGTTCTTTAGTTCCAGACTGGTTTTCTTTGGCAACTTGATCGAGTTCCGATTTTAGTGCTGCTTTTTCTTTTGCTAACTCCTCATACGCCTGAAGAATTTCTACTTTAGTATTCTTATCAGTC